>NZ_NKTX01000200.1 GCF_003207815.1 Komagataeibacter oboediens
AATCGCACCAGCCATTCCCGATCCTCCCTCTCACGACAGAATCAGAACAGGCCCTTCGCGTCACTTCACAGATGAGTCAGAGACAGTAGCCCTTGGTATAATATGATGCTGATCGGGTACGCGCGCGAAAATGCGGAAGAAGCGACGCTTCTTCAACAGGTAGAAGCGCTCCGAAAGGCGGGTTGTAACAAAATATATGAGGAAAAAGTTCCTACATTGAGCCGGGACTGGCCCATTCTGGGGGACGTCCTGACAGAACTTTCTTCTGATGATACTTTGGTTGTCTATTCTCTCGACCGTCTCGCCTGGTCAACGCCCCACCTGCTGGAGGTGGCTGATCGACTGCGTGAAAAAGGAGCAGGGCTGCGTTCCCTTTGTGAACCCTGGGCCGATACCACCGTTCCCTATGGGAAAATGATTCTTGGTGTTTTTGCCGGCATTGCTGAATTTGAACGCGCATTAAGCCGCAATCTCACGGAAACGGGTAGGAAACGGGCCAAGGAACGGGGTGTCCATCTTGGTCGGCCAGCCAAGCTCAGCGCAGAGCAGATTGCGACGATCCGGAAGCTTGTCCGTGACGAGAACCTCTCCATTTCAGAAGTCGCAGCCCGTTTTGGCGTACATAAAGCCACCATCTATCGGGCAGTTACCAATAACAAGTAAGAACTGTTTACGCTGACCCTGTGAGGTGGTCCCGTCCGTTCGGACAGTTTTGCGGGCTTGATAAGCTATACCCGGTTGTTGTTATGCCGCCCTTCTGACGGCGTTGCTGTTGGCCATCTGGTCCGGGGTTAACCCCGGACCAGATGGCGTCGGCACGTCATGATACGCCTCATCGGGCGTACGTCCAGCCAGCGCCGTATGCGGACGCCTTTCGTTATAATGGGCGATCCATCTGCCAAGCCCGGCCCGTAGCTCCGATCCGGTTTCGAACGCGTGCAAATAGACGCATTCGTATTTCAGCGACCGCCACAGTGTCAATCGGCACTCAAAAATAGGTTCTTCCGCACTTTTCGTGATGGGTATCTTGTACTGTGGTTCTGGAACTGGGAAATCCTGAAAGTCGCCCACTTTCATGGATATTGCCCAGTGTCACGCCTTCGGATCCTTGATCTTCCCCGTTCCCTCGTCGTTCGTCGTGTTGTTGCACTGGACAACAGAGTGGAGATCGAAGTCGGTCTGCG
>NZ_NKTX01000201.1 GCF_003207815.1 Komagataeibacter oboediens
ACTGGGTTATGATGGGTCCTACGGACGGGTGGCCGCTTTCATCCGGCAATGGAAACACGAACAGCACCAGGCACGCCAGACAACGGGTCGGGGTGTTTTTGTGCCCCTATGCTTCCAGCCCGGGGAAGCCTTCCAGTTCGACTGGGGCGAGGACTGGGCGATAATTGCCGGGCATCGCGTCAAGCTGCAGGTTGCCCACACCAAACTGTCCTTCAGCCGGGCCTTCATACTCAGGGCTTATCCCCTGCAGACCCATGAGATGCTTTTTGATGCGCTTACCGAGGCATTTCGCGTGCTCGGTGGCGTGCCACGGCGGGGTATTTTTGACAACATGAAGACCGCCGTGGACCGGATTGGCTCTGGCAAGGCACGTCAGGTCAACCTGCGCTTCATGGCCCTGGCCAGCCATTATCTGTTCGAGGCGACCTTCTGCAATCCGGCAGCAGGATGGGAGAAAGGGCAGATCGAGAAGACCGTGCAGGATGCCCGGCGCCATATCTGGCAGGATCTGCCTGCCTTTCCTGATCTGGGGGCGCTGAATGCCTGGCTGGAAGCCCGCTGCCTGGACTGTTGGGAACGGCTGCAGCATGCTGAATTGCCGCACAGCGTCTCCGAGGTCCATGCCAGCGAACGTCCCCACCTCATGATCCCGGGGCGTCCCTTTGACGGGTTTGTCGAACAGACCAAGCGCGTCTCACCAACCTGCCTGATCCAGTTCGAAGGCAACCGCTACAGCGTGCCGGCCTCCTTTGCCAATCGTCCGGTCAGCCTGCGGGTTTATCCCGACAAGCTGCGCATTATCGCCGAAGGGCAGGTTCTGTGCGTGCATGACCGGATCATCACGCGTTCGCATGGTGTGCCAGGCCGCACGGTGTATGACTGGCGGCATTATCTGGCGGTGATCCAGCGCAAACCGGGCGCCCTGCGCAATGGCGCGCCGTTTACCGAATTGCCAGCCGCCTTCCGGACCCTGCAGGACCAACTGCTCAGGCGGCCTGGAGGCGACCGGGAAATGGCTGAAATACTGGCTCTTGTGCTGCAGCATGATGAGCAGGCTGTCCTCTGCGCAGTTGAACTGATGGTGTGGACGGCTCCCTGTGGTCCTGAGAGGATGCTGAGGAGTTGAATGTCAGTGAAGGAAACCATCATGCGTCAGTTGGTCCGTATCGGC
>NZ_NKTX01000202.1 GCF_003207815.1 Komagataeibacter oboediens
GTTCCGCTTGGAATAATCTTGCCGCCTTGCCTGACACCATTCGATCCATCGGTCTTAGAAAGTGGGCTCACACAGGTCAGTGCCCATAACCGTTGGTATTACGGGTGGAGCTGGTTATGTAGGTAGCCACGTTGTAATCAGTTTATTGGATGCAGGCCATGATGTCGTTGTTCTCGATAATCTTAGTACTGGTCATTTATCTGCCATTCCTGAAGGAGCACGTTTCTGGAATATTGACCTGGCAGATATTACGGCCACTCGTAACGCTATAGCTTCAGAAAACTGGGATGTAGTCTTGCATTTTGCTGCGCTTTCATCGGTGGGAGATTCCATGCGGACCCCATTCCATTACTTGCGGTATAATGCGATGAACTCTCTTAACGTTATTGAATCTTGCGTGGATTGTAATGTCAGGCGGTTCGTTTTTTCTTCTACAGCGGCTTTATTTGGAGAAGAAATAAAATCAACAAAAGCATCGGAAAGCACCGTTATAAATCCGAGTTCTCCATACGGAGATAGCAAGTTTTTTATTGAAAAGACGTTGAGCTGGGCAGACCGTATTTATGGAATGCGAAGTGCTTGCCTAAGGTATTTTAATGCTGCCGGTGCGGATCCTCAAGGACGTATTGGTGAAGATCATCGGCCGGAAAATCACTTGATTCCTTTAACTATCGACGTAGCGCTCGGAAGGAATAAATTACTTAAAATATTTGGCAGCGATTATGATACGCGCGATGGCACTTGTGTGCGTGATTATGTTCATGTTACGGATTTAGCTGATGCGCATATCCGAGTTATTGATAAGTTGGATGAATCTTCAGTTTCCTATAATTTGGGAAATGGAATTGGCTTTACCAATCTGGATGTTGTCAAAAGTGTCGAGCGCGTCAGCGGTCGCAAAGTCTCCTGGGAGTGGGCAGATCGCCGACGAGGCGATCCTGCTGTTTTGATCGCTGATGCTTCCCGCATGCATCAGGAAACCGGGTGGCTCCCACATTATCGGGATATTGATGCTATCGTGGAGACTGCCTTGGCCTGGCGCGAGAAGCATCCGGATGGCTATTATGACTAGCACTACTTTGGTAGAAAATTTGGAATAAGGATTCCCAACGGATGCGATCGGTGATTCATGGAAGACCAGCTGTAGTGGGAGCTGGCGATGAACACC
>NZ_NKTX01000203.1 GCF_003207815.1 Komagataeibacter oboediens
ATACCAAGGGCTACTGTCTCTGACTCATCTGTGAAGTGACGCGAAGGGCCTGTTCTGATTCTGTCGTGAGAGGGAGGATCGGGAATGGCTGGTGCGATTGCCTTACGGACGGATTATACGGCTTCTGCGTTACGGCGTCTGGCCTCTCGTACGCGGGATGCGAATGTTGCACGGCGCCTTTTGTCTCTGGCTGCGGTGCGCGACGGTGCCAGCCGGGGCGAAGCGGCGCGGATCGGCGGGATGGACCGGCAAACCCTGCGGGACTGGGTGCACCGGTTCAATGCTGCGGGGCCGGATGGCTTGCACGATCAGTGGCGCAACGGGTCGGTCTGCCGCCTGACAGCGGACCAACTGGCAGAATTATCGGCGCTGGTCACGACAGGGCCTGACCGTGCCCGGGACGGCGTGGTGCGCTGGCGTCGGGTCGATCTTCAGCGGGTCATCGAAGAGCGTTTTGGCGTCTCCTATCACGAACGCCATGTCTCCACCCTGTTGAAGCGGCTTGGGTTCAGCCACGTCAGCGCGCGTCCGCGTCACCCCGGACAGGATCCGTCCGTCATGGACGCGTTTAAAAAAACTTCCCCACGATCCTGAGCGCCCACACCGGGCATCTGCCCAGAGGCAGGCGGATTGAACTCTGGTGGCAGGACGAGGCCCGCATCGGGCAGAAAAACGGTCTTGTCCGGCAATGGGCGCGGCGTGGCACCCGACCACGCCAGCCTGCCGATCAACGCTATGAGAATGCCTGGCTGTTCGGCGCCATCTGCCCCGCACTCGGCAAGGCGGCAGGCCTGGTGTTGCCGTTTACCGGCACGGCCAGCATGCAACTGCATATCGAGGAAATCTCACGCTGCGTCGCACGCGGAGCGCATGCCGTCGTCCTGCTCGATCGTGCCGGCTGGCATACAACACCCAAACTCAGACTGCCGCGCAACGTCAGCCTGATCTTCCTGCCGTCCCGCGCGCCCGAACTGAACCCGGTCGAGAATATCTGGCAGTTCCTACGCGCCAACTGGCTGTCCAACACCGTGTTCAGCGGCATCGAACACATCATCGAAGCCGCATGCACCGCATGGAACAACCTCACCGCCCTGCCACAGACCATCCGATCCATCGGCCTCAGAAAATGGGCTCATATAGGTCAAAGGTGATAGCCCGTAGTAT
>NZ_NKTX01000204.1 GCF_003207815.1 Komagataeibacter oboediens
CGCACCCGGCCGAGGCTATGTAGAGCATCGCATTGACCACCTCGCGCATATCCGTCGTGCGAGGGCGACCGCCCCGTTTCGCAGGGGGCACAAATGGCATGATCAAAGCCCATTCCCCGTCCATCATATCCGATGGATATCGCAGTCCTTCCCGGCTATGTTCACGTCGGGCAATACCAGTCCATGTCACCATTCACTCCATCTCTTCGTAAAGACGGATGAATCACAACAGGCTGGTATTGTTCAAAAACTTTCGGATCAGGCTCTTAGGTTCCAATGTAGAACTCATTAATGATGTAATCACTGTCTGCGCATCTGGAAAATTTTTTGTGAGTGACATAGACTATCCTATACAAGAAATGGTCAGAAAAATACCTTTAATATCAGGTCCAATACAGGAAGAGAAGCTTTAAATCAATACACGAAGAATATTGGACGTAAAACTCCTCGGATGCAAATCTGGGAGAAGTAATATTATCCTTAGTTCATATTAAATCCACGTCTTCCCTTTCCTCGGAACAGGACAAAGACGACGGAGCATGAGCCTCATTGCAGCCATGCGTATCATGTGCCGGGATACCTCAATTTTTTCCTCGTAATCCTTGGCCAACCGCCGATAATTGTTCAGCCAACCGAGGGCACGTTCAACCAGCCAACGCTTTTTAGCAGGCACAAAGCCAGTTTCCATGCTGGTGTGATTCTCGCCTATTTCAACTTCACCACCGAATCTGCGAGCAACATACTTTTTAAACCTCTCCCCTCTGTATCCTTTATCCGCAATTACCAAATCAATTGCCGTAAAAGTATACATTTTCTGAATTGATTTAAATAATTTCTTAGTTCCTTTAACGTCATTCAAGTTTGCGTTACTAATAAAAACATCAACAATATTCCCGGCACTATCAACCGCAAGATGCCGCTTGCGGCCTTTGACTCTCTTGCCGCCATCATATCCACGAGTATCGGATACAGCAGTTTTGTCGGTTTTTACGCTCTGGCTATCCACAATCAGTAGGGACGGTTCAGGATTGCGTCCATCTTTCACCCTTATACTACGGGCTATCACCTTTGACCTATATGAGCCCATTTTCTGAGGCCGATGGATCGGATGGTCTGTGGCAGGGCGGTGAGGTTGTTCCATGCGGTGC
>NZ_NKTX01000205.1 GCF_003207815.1 Komagataeibacter oboediens
GACCAGTTGAACGCCCAGCGCAATGCGTATGTCGGTCTGGGCCAGCTTGCGGCCATGGCCTATGGCTGGACCACGGTTTCGGCCAGTGGCTTTGCCTGCATGCCGGGCAGCGGGCTTGCGGTGGTGGTCGCGCCCGGTTCGCTGCTGGCCCCCGGCGTGGTGGACAAAACCGCCTATGGCACGTTGCCCGCCGCATCCAGCGCGCTGGTGCGGCAGTATGGCAGCCGCGATCCCGTCACGCTGGACGTGCCGGGGGCGGGGGCAACCTACAGCGTGTATGTCACGCCCGCCACGGTGGATGCGGATGATACCGTACTGCCGTTCTATAACGCCGCCGACCCGTCCGTGACCTATGCCGGTGCCGATAACAGCGGAAAGACCGCGCCCACCGTGCGGCAGGATGTGGCGCAGATCGGGATCGGCACGTCGGTGCCAGCGGGCGCGTATCCGCTATGGACCGTGACCGTGCCCGCCGGGGCGACAGCCATCACGGCAGCCATGATCACGCAGGCCGGTAGTGCGCCGTTTTACGACACCATCCCGCAGTTGCAGGTCAGCGTTGACAGTCGCGTTCCCACGGCTGCCGACGATACGGGTGCGGTCAATGGCAGGGTCAGCGCCCTGTATTACGACAAGGTCCAGCAGCAGCCCGTCGTCTATGCCCCGTCGGCCACATCATCGGGTCTGGCATTGCTTGTGTCGCAGACGTTCGGCGCGACCGGCTTCAGCACGGTTTCCAATTTCGTCTATCGTGCCAGCGATGGTGCGCTGCAGATCAATGTGGGGTCAATTTCTGCCGGCGTAGTGGCCGACTTCGCTCCTGTCGCATCGGTACAGGCCGTACAGGCCAACCTGTCTTCCTTTCAGACGGCCCAGACCAATACCAACGCCACGCTGTCTGCCGACATCAGCGACTGTGTGTCAGGAGTTTATGGTGTCAGCACTACATCGGGGGATACGCAGGGCAAGGGGCTGTATCAGGCAGGTGGAAGCGCGCGCCCCACCTTCGTCTACAACAACGGCACCACTGATGTTTATAGTGCGCTGGCCTATTACGCTGACGTGACGGCGCTGTCTGCCACGCTGTCCACGGACATAAGCAACTGCGTGTCGGGCGTTGCTGCGTCCGGGGATGCGCAGGGGCT
>NZ_NKTX01000206.1 GCF_003207815.1 Komagataeibacter oboediens
CTGGACCGGCATTCTGCAGTCAGACGCCTATGCGGGTTATAATACTCTGGCGAAACCGGGACGCCAACCCGCGCCGGTTGTCTCCGCCGGATGCTGGGCCCACGGACGCAGAGGGCTGTTCAAAATCGCCGAGAGGGACAAGGCGCCCCTCGCCATAGAGGCAGTAGGCAGGATCGACGCCATATTCCAGGCCGAGCGCACCATCAACGGTACGCCCCCAGAACATCGGCTGGCAGTCCGTCAAACAGACATAGCCCCTCTGGTCGACGATCTGTTCGACTGGATGCGGGAGTGTTGCCGGCGCATGTCGACAAAAAATCCCGTTGCCCACGCCATGAACTATTTTCTCAGACGTGCCGATACATTCACACGATTCCTCACTGACGGCCGGATCTGCCTCTCAAACAATGCAGCAGAACGCGCCCTGCGCGGCATCGCCCTGGGCAGGAAAGCCTGGTTGTTCGCCGGGTCCGATCGTGGCGGAGAGCGCGCCGCCGCCATGTATTCCCTGATCGTCACCGCGCGCCTGAACGATGTCGATCCCCATGCATGGCTCGCTGATGTCCTGGCACGGATCAATGACATTCCCAATCCACGCCTCCATGAACTCCTGCCCTGGCACTGGAAAGCCCACCAGCAGGTCCACAATACCATCGCCGCCTGAATACGCCCGCGTCTCTCGCCGGATGATTACGCGCGGGCAGCGATCTCGGTCATTGTCGCCGCCTCGTAAGATTTCTCGCCAAAGACCGTTGTCGCGGCCGTAAGGATCGCTTCAACGCGGTCGCGTCCGCGCTGCCGCTTGGGCGCGAGTGGTGATGAACGGGGCGGGCTTGACATAATGCGAGGGTACCCTCAACTTTCTTTTATGCGAGACAGTCCTCGCATAACCGATTTTCCATTGCCGGTCGATGTTTGACCCGACCATGTATCCAGATCCCGGAAGGCGCCGATCCGTGAACAGATTTGACCCGCGAACCACCGCCCTTGTCTGTTGATTTTCACTGAGAACTGACCCGGGCAGGGCGGAAATTTTCATCGAGATTTGACCCATGCCTTCACACTCCCCGGCAGCATCTGCTGGGGGTTTGAGGAGTGATTGACATGGAGCTTCTGAGTGT
>NZ_NKTX01000207.1 GCF_003207815.1 Komagataeibacter oboediens
GCGAAAGGGGCTGTAAACCGCATGGAAACCGATTTTTGGAAACCGCAAGAAACTGAAAAATAAGTCGTTGATTTATCTAAATTAATGCATTTTCGAAGAAGACATTTTCCATTTGCATCTGTGCCGTGCGCCTGAAAAACGGACTTGGCGATATCCAGGCCGATCATGGTAATTTTCATCCGGGCGGTCTCCTCTGAATGGTCATTCCGACCCCAGCATGGCACATTGATGCCGCATGGAGGCCGTCCACCCCATCTTGAACTGGCGCGGGATCACCTCCAGCGTCTCGGTGACGCTCTCCCCCAGTTTGCTCAGACGATCGCTGCCACAGCACGGACACTGTGTCGGTGCGGGGATGACGACCCGCTCGCGCGGCAGGTCGGCACGCAGGGGCTGGCGTCCCCGGTTGCTCCGGGGTGCTGTCGTGCGGACAGCGGGATCCGCCGCATTTTCGGGCGCGTCCTCGGCGAGCGTCGTCTCCAGTTCTTCCAGTTCGAGTTCGAGTTGGGCCAGCAGGCGGCGCCCCCGCTCCGACGAGGCGCCGAAACGGTCCTGGCGCATCCGCGCGATAAGATGTTTGAGATGGGCAACCTGCGCTTCGGCGCTGGCCGCACGGGCTTCCGCGACCTCGGCACGCGCCTCGGCAGCGGCAAGTGCCGCGCGCAAGGCGATGATGTCGTCCGTGTCTCCCGTCATGAAGGCAGTTGATCACATGGGCGCTCAAAAGGGTACCAGTATATGCTGACCTGGCGCGGTTTTTATTATCCCGCCAGTTCAGGTCTCCATGTTTTCTGCGGATTGCGCCAGTCCACACCCTCCAGCAGACAAGTCAATTGTGACGGGGAGAGATGGATCGCTCCGTCCTTTGCCGAAGGCCACAGGAAATGCCCGCGCTCGATCCGCTTCGCATATAAGGAAAGGCCGATCCCATCGTGCCAGATCAGTTTCACCAGGTCGCCGCGTCGGCCCCTGAAGGCATAGACGTCACCCGCGAAAGGGTCACGACCCAGTGCTTCCTGGACCTTCAACGCCAGCCCGGGCATCCCCAGGCGCATATCGGTTACACCGGCCGCCAGCCATATCCTCAGCGTGGAAGGAAGCGGGATCATGATCGTAGTGC
>NZ_NKTX01000208.1 GCF_003207815.1 Komagataeibacter oboediens
TCGCACCAGCCATTCCCGATCCTCCCTCTCACGACAGAATCAGAACAGGCCCTTCGCGTCACTTCACAGATGAGTCAGAGACAGTAGCCCTTGGTATTATCCACTCCTGGACAAAACTTGGTCCGGTCTTCGCAAAGACGCGCGCCAGCAACTCAAGGCTGGTGGGTTCGTGTCGCAGATGAAACTGCAGATGCGCGGCTGCGGCGTCGGTCGGACGCATGTTTTCGGGATACGTCTCGATGCTGTATAAATTATGATGACTGCTCGACCGGCGACTTCCAAGCTGGCTTTTGACAGCCAGTCCGCCGAATGGCTCTGCATCATATTTCAGTGCGAGCCACATGCCGCCGATCGGGTCTGCCATTGGAATTAAATTCCTGCTGAATTGTCCAAAACCGTTTATTGATGCTTAAAATCGCATATAAACGGTGTCTTGTGTAAAAAAATATATATATGAACAGCCTTAGCTGCGCGTATTGTCCAGCAACTCTGACTGCCATGTTCGGACGCAGCCAGATCCAGGCGGTCTTCATTGTCGTACATAAGTGGGTTTGCCTTTGTCGGCCCCATATGTCTGGTGATCGAAGCTGCCCGTGCCGGGGCGACAAACATGCGATGTAATTGCCGTGTGCCGATGGGATTCATGATGTCCTGCCTGGGGAAAAGCCAGCTACCAGAATGCATCACGTCCTGCTGGCGTTCGGCCTTTACCACTCCTGCAGCAAGGACGGCAGGTCTGCCGGAAGCAGGGTGTTCCGGTATCGTGCACCCTTGTCCCGTTTGATCTGGAGTAGCCGATGCGCAAGATCAGGTGAGTGTCCGGGTGATGAAGAAGCTCAACGCCGACAGGGTGGGATCTATGGTCGATGTTGGCCTGCCCGTCTCATTCTGGGCGATCTGGAACTGGCGGACAACCTCGGCCGTTGCCGTATAAGGGATCACGACACGAAAGTGTATTTTACGTACGCTTGGAGTGAACACCTGTAGAACTGGCCACATTGAGGTTCACGCAACAAGTAGGGATGCAGGTACC
>NZ_NKTX01000209.1 GCF_003207815.1 Komagataeibacter oboediens
CTCGGCCAACTGTCTATCGAACTCTCAGCAGAACAGCCTCAACGTTCTTGTTGGGTTCACTCTAAGCGTACGTAAAGTACACTTTCGTGTCGTGACCCCTCCCAGGGCGCTCTGCTGGCTTTGTCAGGGATTGATGGGCTGGCCATTTCCTGTTCGTCCGTCCAGATATCCTCCTCCTGACTTTCAGTGGGATGGGGTCGGTACATAAAACGGGCACAGATATACGCTAAGGATTATCGGTGATTGTGACGGCTTGCCGGAGCGGGCGGAGTTTCCAGACCACCAGCGTATCCCCTTCCTTGAGCCAGGCGAGGCACGTCTTGAGGCCAGGGCGATCGTCGCGGGCACCAGAGGCCTTGTCGGAATGAATGTGGCGTGCATCGACGCCAGCCGCGATCAGCGCATCGCGCTGGAGATCCACTGACTGGCGTTCGTCGGCTGAGGACACTCGCATATAACCGACCAGCATGTACGACAAACCTCATGGGGTCGTTTGCGGGAGGGGGCGAAATCCTACGCTAAGCTGAGAACGCGCTTCCCATAATCCCTGAGCTCGCCCTTCGGTCCGACATATCTGTATAGAGTGACGCGCTCGATCCCGAGTTCCTTGCACAGATCGGAAACAGACGTGTCGCGCTGCGCCATGGCGGCCTGGGCGAGACGCACCTGTGCTTTGGTCAGGGCGAATTTTCGCCCTCCCTTTCGTCCGCGCGCTCTGGCTGCGGCAAGGCCAGCCATGGTGCGCTCGCGGATCAGATCCCGCTCGAACTCGGCCAGAGTGGCAAAGATACCGAACACCATGCGGCCGGATGCGGTCGTGGTGTCGATCTGAGCGCCTTTTCCGGTCAGCACACGCAGGCCGATCCTGCGGTCTGACAGATCCTTCACGGTGTTGACCAGGTGGGCGAGCGAGCGCCCGAGGCGATCGAGTTTCCAGACCACCAGCACATCGCCGTCGCGCAAGGATTTGAGGCATGCAGCTAAGCCGGGCCGATCATCGCGGCTACCGGATGCACGATCATCAT
>NZ_NKTX01000020.1 GCF_003207815.1 Komagataeibacter oboediens
CCTGCTGGCCGATCTTGACGTCGAGTTTCCCCTTGAGGAACGACTGCTGGTACCACAGTTCGAACAGGCGGGTGGAGCGGTCAGCCTCGAACCCGCTGATCGGGTTGAAATTGTTCAGGTGATCCTGCGAAATGGAACGTCCGCGCGTCTGTAGCGCGCTGACATTGAACAGGCCGCCCTTCAGCCCGAACAGTTTTTCGGTATCGATGGTCAGCGTGGGCATGGTCACGCCGTCATAGGCAGGGCCGGTGCCCGACCCCTGCCCATCGCCATTGGTGCTTGGCGTGCCACCGGTACCGTTGCCCCAGACTTCATCGACTTCCTGAATGTCGAAGCTGATGCCGTGTTTGTACAGCCACGGGCGTGCACCCCACATGTTGCCCAGCAGGTTGCCGCTGGTATCCAGCGCGTTATCCGTGCCTGTGTCTGTCGTTACCGTCTGCTGCGCATCGGCCTGCGCGCGTTCTGAATCGCGCACCGTGGCCGGGTCGATCTGCTGGATCAGCGGGGTGGAATTACCTAGGCGGACGCGGTCCTGCGCAATCTGTGTCTGGACCTGTGCATGGGCATAGGAACCGAACGTGCCAATCAGGCCACAGGACAGAAGGCCGGATGAAAGGAAAAGGGTTCGCATCCGGCCATATTGTGCCGGGCCGGAAAAAAGGACTTTCATGAAAAGACATCCCGTCAGGATGGGTCCGGCCATATGGGGCCGGAAAAGGGCGACCCGCCGAGCAGGCCACTGCTGGTACGGGGGGACGGAATGCTAGCTGGTCGTGTTCATGTCTCATGCCCATCTCCGGTCAGCCCGCCCGACGATATCGTTAAAGGACAGCGGCAGGTCTCCTGGCTTACGGGTCGCTGCATTTCATCTCCCTTCCCGGCCGGAGCCAGTGGTTGCCGCAGGGCGGCAGCAGATGAAACACTCTCCGTTTACAGTTGCGGGTACAGCTGCCGACTCCACCCCCGGATATGATATCCTGCCGGGGTTTACAGCATTCCCTTTCCAACCCGTTTGCACGGGACCGCTGACTTATGGCCCGGACTATAGCGTTTACAGTCCATTAGGCAAGATCAGGCCGGAGGCTGTCGGTCCAGCAGGTCCGCCACCTCATCCATGGTGGGCGCGGCCTGCGCGGCACCCGGACGGGTCGTGGCCAGTGCACCGCATGCGGCGGCGAAGCGCACTGCTTCCCCAATGGCCGCCCCGCGGGCCAGTGCACTGGCAAGTCCCGCATTGAAACAGTCCCCCGCCGCCACCGTATCAATCGCCCTGACGCGGAAAGGGGACACGAACCCCTGCGCATCGGGCGCGGAATATACGACACCCCGGTGCCCCAGCTTGATGATGGCCGTGCGCGTGCCACGGGCATGCAGGATCTGTGCCGCCTGCAGGGCGGTCGTCTCATCCGTGGGTTCGATGCCTGTCAGGTCGCGGGTTTCGCGTTCGTTGGGGGTGATGATGTCCGCCAGTGGGTACAGTTCGGCGGGCAGGCCACGCGCGGGGACCGGGGCGGGGTCCAGCATGACGGGTATGCCCCGTTCCCGTGCCGTGCGGGCCATGGCCAGCACCAGCGCGTGACACATTTCCATCTGCATCATCACCAGCGTTGCATGATCCAGGACGGGCGACAGAAGCGGGCAGGCCTCCGCCCCATGCGCCATGTTCGCCCCGCCATCCACAAGGATCTGGTTTTCCCCCGCATGGTTTATGGTGATGAAGGCCCGGCCGGTGTCGGCCGCGGGGTCTTCCATAAGGCAGTGCGTATCCACTCCGGCCTGTTGCAGCGTGGTGCGCGCCATGGTGGCCAGCATGTCCGTTCCGGTCCAGCCCGCCAGCGCCACGTCCTGTCCCAGCCGCGCTACCGCGATGGCCTGGTTGGCGCCCTTGCCCCCCAGTCCGGTGGTGGAGGCATGGACATGCAGCGTTTCGCCTGGCTGTGCGAAGCGTTCGACATGCGCGACAAAATCGATATTGGTGCTGCCGATGACGGCGATATGGGGGGACGATGCAGGCATGAAGGAAACCTTGGACGATGGGAAACACGGATAGGCCACCCTATCATCGCCCGTTACCGGTATACAGGCGGCCGGGACCGTTTTATTCGGGCACGACCCATTCCACTTCGGCCTGTGTTTCTCCATCACCCAGATAGCGGCACAGGGTGGTCAGGATGGCGCGCGCGGTCTGCTCGAACCGGAACGGCGGATTGGCGATCAGCAGTCCGCTACCATTCAGCCGCGTCGGGTCCAGCGGTGGCCGCAGGGTCAGTTCAAGGGCGAGCAGATTGCGCTGTCCCGCATCCTTCAGCGCGTTGTGGAAGGCATGTGTGGGCGCGCGATGCTTGATGGGATACCACGCGGCGATGATGCCATTACCAAATCGCTGGCGTGCTGTGATGATGGCTTTTGCAAGGGTATGGAACTCATCCGTCCGTTCAAAGGGCGGATCCATGAGTACAAGCCCCCGCTTTGCCTGCCGTGGGGGCAGCAGGGCGGTGACGGCCTCGTATCCGTTGCGACCATGTACGGAAACGGCGGGATTGTTGCGGAACAGGCGGCGCAGGCTGCGCTGGTCCTCGGGGTGCAGTTCACAGCAGGTCAGTGTATCGCCCGGTCGCAGCATGTCCGCCACAATGGCGGGGGAGCCGGGATAGAACGTCTGCCCGTCATGCGCCGCGATCGTGGCGCGCACGATATCCAGCCATTCCCCGATGCAGGCCGGTGCCTCAGGGTCGGGCGGGACGTCCAGCAGGCGGCCGATCCCCCCATGCCATTCTCCCGTTGCCTGTGCCTCGCGGCCCGACAGGTCATACATGCCGATCCCGGCATGCGTGTCGAGGACCGAAAACGCGGACGGCTTGCGACGCAGCGCATCGATCAGGGCCACCAGCACGACATGTTTCATGACATCGGCAAAATTGCCGGCGTGATAGCTGTGTCTGTAATTCAAGGTCTGCCGCCCCACGGATTGCATGCCCCACGAACGGGGTCCGCAGGACTGTTACTGGATCGTGGCGGCTTTTTCCATGCCGGCATGCGCCCCGTCCCGTATGGACGACAGGGGCGGGACGGCGAAAATCCTGGGTTATGGTACGTGTCAGGCGACCGGGACGGCTTCGGACCTGCGTTCCCTGATCCACGTGTCGAGGGATGCCGTCGTCATCGGACGCCCGAAATAATATCCCTGCACCACATCGCAATCGATATCCCGCAGCCCCGCGCATTGCGCGGCGTCTTCCACGCCTTCGGCAATGACGGTCATGCCCAGCGTGTGCCCGATGCGGATGATGGCGGTCACCACCTGCCGCACGTTGCCGGTGCTGCCAAAGCCGTTCATGAAGCTGCGGTCGATCTTCACCTCGCTTATGGGCAGGCTGGCCAGGTTGGACAGGCTGGAATACCCGGTGCCGAAATCATCCATCGACAGCCCGATGCCAAGGTTGCGGATGGCGGTCGCGGTGGTCACGGTCTGGTCGAAATTCTCGATCATGGCGGTTTCGGTCAGTTCCACGATCAGCCTTTCCGGCGGCACGCCGGTCTGGTGCAGGATGGTCGCCAGTTGCGATACCAGTTCGGGATCCTGGAACTGGATGGCGGACATGTTGACCGATACGGTGGGCACCGGGATGTCGCGTGCGATCCATTCCGCCATCTGCTCACATGCAACCCGTAGCGACCACGCGCCAAGGGCACGGATCTGCCCCGTTTCCTCCGCCACGGGAATGAACCGTCCCGGTGACACCATGCCCAGTACCGGGTCATCCCAGCGTGACAGGGCTTCCACGCCATGCAGTTCGCCCGTGCGCAGGTTGACCTGTGGCTGGTACACCAGCGTCAGGCGGCTGTCAGCAATGGCTTCACGCAGTGCGGAGGCCAGGATGACATGGTCATCCGCCTGCCGGTTCATGGATGGGTGGAAGAAGCGGTAGCAGCACCGCCCCGCCTTCTTGGCCTGCGCCAGCGCGGTATAGGCCTGACGCAGGCATTCCTCCGCATCCTGCCCCTCGCCGCTGAAGGTGCTTATGCCGATGCTGCCGGAAATGCTGACGGGAATGCCATCAACGGTGAACGGGTCCTCAAGGTTATGGATGATCCGTTCTGCCAGAAGGGTGACATCGGGTGCATTTTCTTCCGTCAATACTACGAATTCGTCGCCTTCCGTGCGCACCAGCACGTCGCGCCCCACCATTGCGTTGCGCAGGCGGGTGGCCAGTTCCAGCAGAAGCTGGTCGGCACGTCCCTGTCCCAGCGCCTGCACGATCTTGCGGAAGCGGTCGAGGTCGATGACCATGATGCTGAGCGGCGCTGCCGGTGGGCGGGCAGCCAGTTCCTGCAGGCGGCGGTTGAGCCACATGCGGTTGGGCAGGCAGGTCAGCCGGTCGGTATAGGACAGGCGGATGATTGAATCCCGGCTGCGCTGCTGTTCAATGGCCAGCATGGCCAGATGCACGCAGGCGCCGACAATGCGCCGGTGCCATGCCCCCGGCTGACCGGGTGCGCGGAAATACAGGGAAAAACTGCCTGCCACGTCCCCATTGCGCAGGATGACGGGAACCGCCCATTCCGCGGCAATCCCGTGCCGGGCCGCCACGGTGCGCAGGGCGGGCCAGCGGGTTTCCGTCGTGAAATCGGGCACCACCACTTCCTGCGCCGTGGCGATTGCGGTGCCACAGGCCCCGCCCGCCGTACTGGCTTCCAGCCCGTCGAACGCCTGCAGGACCGGCATGGGCAGGCCGCCATGTCCGCCGGTGCGCAGCACGCCGCCCGTGCCCAGCATGACGACCGCCATGCAGTCAGGGGCGATCAGTTCGATGCGGCGGCACATGAAATCCAGCAGTTCGCGCAGGGACAGCTGATCGGTCAGCGCCTCCACCACGTCGCGCTGCAGTTCGCGTAACTGCCGGTCATGGGTAATGTCGTGCAGGATGACGATAATGTCCGCAAGCCGACCGTCATCCCCATAATGCGGTGTGACCGCGCAACGCAGCCACAGGTCCCGCCCCTGCTGCCCGCGGGTATGGATATCCAGTTCAAAGCCCGTGCGCCGCGCCAGATGCTGGCGGAACTGCCGCAGGGTCGTGATATCGCTGTCGCCCCCCGAAAGCAGGGTGCCAAAGGGCGCATCGTGCAGGGCCGCGGGCTCCATCCCCATAAGGTCGGTTATGGCGCGGTTGGCGTGCGTAATGCGGTATTGCGGGTCCAGCACCAGAATGCCCCGGTCCGTTGCCTGCACGATCAGGGCGCTGATTTCAGCATTCTCGCGCGCCTGTTCCTCTTCCGTCAGGTCAAGCAACGCAACCAGTTCATACAGGGCGCCGTCCCAGCTTATGCTGTCACGGTACAGGCGTACGGGCACGCCCAGCCCATCCCTGCGGCGCAGGGTGGTGGTGCCGTCATCTGCCGTGGTCCTGTCCTGCGATGGGGACGGGTCCAGCGGGGTCGTGACATCGACGGTCTGGTCGGGGAAAAGCCGGCCAAGCCGCGTTTCAGCCAGATCCGTGGGGGTGTAGCCGGTCAGGTCGCAGGCGCGCGGGTTACCGTACACGACCCGACCCGATACATCCGCCATCATCACGGCCATGGGCAGTTTCTCCAGAAGGGGAGAGGAAATCTGTGTGATGTCCGGCATGATGGCGTCTTTCACAATATAAAGGGTAGTCGTCGCCCGACGGAACATAGTTGTCAGGGCATGTACGGTACCGCCTGTCAGGACGAATCTGTTAGTTTATCATTAATTATATTGCGGCAGCTTTGTGGCCTGTCCGGGTGTCATGACATGGAAATGCGACGTTTCGACTGTCAGGTCTGTTCTGCCTGGTCTCAGTATTCCGGTTTTTCGCCCTTGGCGGGAATGGAGGGCTGTGTGCCCGGTGTCAGGGCATAGGTCAGCAGTACGACGGTCTGTGTATCGCCGCTTTCCCCACGATGGATGTCATTGACGGATTCAGCGAACGCGTCGCCCTGATGAAAGGTTTCCGTCTTGCCGCTGTCCCGGTCGTGGATCGTCAGTTGTCCCTGCAGCACATAACCGGCATTGGGCACGGGGTGGGTATGCCATGGCAGGGCGGTGTGGGCGGGAATGGTCAGCCGGATCATCATCAGTTCCGGCTGGGTGGTGGGGTATTTTTCATATGCCATGCCATTCCATGAATGGGTGGCCTGCAGCAGAATGTCACGGTGCCCGGATGCGACCACCTGCGCATGGACGGAGGAGGCAGGGATGGAACCAAATGCAAGGCAGGCAGCCAGGGCGGGGACAGATCTGTGCATCTTCTCTCTTTCCGGTCGGTCATCGTTATTACAGGCCATAGCGCCTGATGGACCGATGCGGTTCCATGCCGGGGACCATGGGGGACTGCCCTCACATGATCTTGAGACGGAAAGGGAATTCGTTTTTATAAAGTAACGGACCGTGCCGCCCTGCCTGCACCGGACCAGCCATGCGGATGACATGACAGACACGAATGGCCCGCAGTCTCAGCCATCGTTGCTTTGGAGATGTGGGCCCCCAGGATTTTTGTCCCGGCTAACATGCGGATTCTCCCCTTACCCGCTCCCTACGGATTTCATACCCGCTATTTGCTGGTGCTGCCTGACACAAACAGGGAACAATAGGGACAGGAAAAACACAAAAAACGCCGGAAAACCAGCGTTTTGACACAGCATGTGATTATTTGGGAAAGGTAGTTGGTGGAGGGAGTTGGATTCGAACCAACGTAGGCGTACACCAGCGGATTTACAGTCCGCCCCCTTTAGCCACTCGGGCATCCCTCCGGGTTGGCGGGTAATTACGGGGAATGACGGGGGGTGTCAATAGGCCGCATGAAAAACTTCGCTCATTTCCGGTTTGGGGGAATGACGCAGGACACGGTTGGGCTTAAAGAACGGACATGAACATGCGCACTCCCCGTCGTCGCGGCGCGTCAGCCGCCCCCCATTCGGCCCCGTCCACCCGTCCCGCATCCGACCGGGGCGGTCGGGGGGGGCGTGGTGCTGCCTCGGCCCCGCGTGGCACATGCTGGCTGTACGGGCTGCACGCGGTGCAGGCCGCGCTGGAAAACCCGGCCCGCAAGCTGCGGCAGCTTCTGGTCACGGCCGAAGCGCAGGATACCCTTGCCGCCCGACTGGAAGGCGGGTTCCCCATTCAGGCGGTGCGCACCGAACGCGCACGGCTTGATATGCTGTGTGGGCCCGATGCGGTGCATCAGGGCATGGCGCTGCTGGCGGATGTGCTGACCCCGCCCGATCTGGATACCGTGCTGGAACGTCCGGGGCCGGTTCTGGTGCTCGATCAGGTAACGGACCCGCGCAATGTGGGGGCCATCCTGCGCTCGGCTGCGGCATTCGGCGCGGTGGCGGTCGTGATGCAGGATCGCAATGCCCCGGATGAGACGGGAACCCTGGCGCGTGCGGCATCCGGTGCGCTGGAAATCGTGCCACTGATCCGTGTGGTCAACCTGTCGCGCGTGCTGGATGCGCTCAAGACCCGTGGCCTGTGGGTGGTGGGGCTGGATGCAGGCGGCGGCATACTGGATGGCGCGTCCTTCAGCCAGCGTCGCGTGGCCCTGGTGCTGGGCGCGGAAGGGGCGGGCCTGCGCCGCCTGACGCGTGAGCATTGTGACGAGATCGCGGGCCTTGCCATGAGCAGCGATATGGAAAGCCTGAACGTGTCCAACGCGGCGGCCGTGGCATTATACGAAATGTACCGCCATCGCTGAGGGCTGTTTGAAAACAGCCTGTTAATCAATAGGTAAAGGTTTCTGGGTGCCGTCTTTATTCCAAAAGGGCGGTATTTGCCAAGGCTTTTCGAATGATTTCTAACGCGTTCTACCAGCCGGACGGATCATGAAAAACTATTTATGTTATAACATGTAGATTTATCCCGTTATTCTTGTCATTCGGGGCAAATGACACGACCGCGTGATACAGATCGCCCGCGTGGCGACAGTCCGACGGCCCGCTGCCTGCGTGGTTAGCGTCATGGGCGGCTGGCTGCGCCGTTTCCGGTGGCTGTATGCCCCGCGGGCGTCGGATTTCGGGTTTGCGCTCCGCACCACCATCGCAGCCCTTCTGGCGCTTGTCATTGCCCTGTGGATGGAAATGGACGATCCGCAATGGGCGGCCATGACCACATGGATCGTGGCCCAGAATTCGCGCGGGCAGAGCATGTCCAAGGCGCGGTGGCGACTGCTGGGCACGGTCTGCGGCGCGGTGGCGGGCGTGACCCTGATTGCGGCCATGCCCCAGTCATCATGGCTGTTTTTTCCGGTGCTGGCGGTCTGGGTGGGAATATGCTGCGGGCTTGCGACCTTCCTGCGCAATTTCCATTCCTATGCGCTGGTGCTCATGGCGTTTACCAGCGGCCTGATTGCCCTGAACGCAGCTGATGATCCGCGCGATGTATTTGCCATCGCCATGTCCCGCTCCACCTACATCTTTCTGGGTATTCTGTGCGAAAGCGGGCTGGCGTCGGTTTTCGCGCCCAACCTAACCGATGTCGCGCATACGGAGATCACGCGCCGGGTCGCGGCAACCGTGGGGCAGGCGGCGCAGGCCCTGACGGGCATGATGGCGGGCCGTGACGCGGGGTTCCTGCGGTCGCGCACGCTGCTGGGGTCCGTGTTTTCCATTTCGGACCAGATCGAGTTCAGTGAAGTGGAAATGCAGCACCGCACCCATGCCGGTGACCATGCGCGCGCAGCCCTGGCGGCGGTGGCGGTGGTGATGTCGCGCGGGTTGGGGCTGGCCGCGCGCATACGCGAGGCAGGCGCCGTGCCCCCGGCCTTTACCAATTCACTGGCCATGGCAAAGGCGCTGTTTGCCGACATGCAGGCACAGATGGACGGTCCCGACCCCGTTGCCGCCGTGCCCGGCCTGCGCGCGCGCATCCGCATGCTGGGCGCGGAATGCCGGCAGCAACTGGTCAATGACATTATTGCCGTCAGCGGGCCGGTGCCCATGGATGCCGCTGGGTCCCAGACTCATCTGGACGGGTATATTCTCAATGCCTCACTTGGCGTGCTGCTGGTCCGGCTGGATGCGGCGCTGGCCCATCTGGCCGCGACACAGGTGGCCCCGGCGCATGACCATTTCCATTTTTCCACCCCGCCATGGCGGGACCGGACAGATGCCTGGCATAATGGCGTCCGCTCCGCAGGCGCCGTCCTTATGGGTGGGCTGGTGTGGGAGGTGACGGGCTGGCCCGATGGGGCGACCTTCGCCATGTTCGTCGTGGTGACATGCAGCCGGTTTGCCGCCAATGAAAACCCGGTGCAGGACAGCCTTGGCTTCCTGCGCGGGGCAGTCTGGGCGGTGGTGGTGGCGGCATTCCTGACCTTTGTCGTGCTGCCGCGGCAGGCGGTGTGGGAAACGCTGGTCGCATCGCTGTTCGTGCCCATGATGGTGGGCGGCCTTGCGCTGCGTGACGCCCGCACGGTGGGGACGGCTGCGCCTTATAACAATTTCCTGCCGTTCATGGTCTATCCCGGCAACCAGTCGCGGCTGGATGAACTGACCTTTTTTAATACCAACAGCGCGGTCGTGCTGGGGATATGGTGCAGCGTGCTGGTGTTCCGGCTGGTGCTGCCATTTGATCAGGATGCGGAACGCTGGCGCATGCGCCGCCAGATGGTGGGCGACCTGCGGCGTATCGCGCGCGCCGCCACCATTCCTGATACCGGGGTATGGGTGAACACGCTGACCGCCCGGTTCGCGCGTCTGGTCCGGCATTCCACCACCATGTCCGATGCCCAGACCAATGCCTATCTGGATGGGGTGCTGGCGGCCATGACCGTTGGGCTGAACCTGATCCGGCTGCGGCGCATGCTGGACCGTGGCAGCCTGCCGCCTGATGCGCGGCAGGCCGTGGAACGGACGGTTGCGGGGTTCGCCGCATGGCGGGGCCAGCCGCCAGCCGCCCTGGCCCACAGGGCGGCAGACGCGCTGGCCTGCGTGCGGGCACGGGTGGCGGGGGAGGGGAACCTGTCGCGGCGCCTCGATCTGGGGTGGAGTGTCGCCTATCTGGAAATACTGGTGCGCGAGCTTGTGGCGCATGCCCGGTTTTTTGATATTACCCACCGTTTCCATGTCCCGCCCGATTCTCGATCCATCAGGCCGGGTATCCCTGCCGCAACCCCAAGGAACCAACCATGACCATCACACGCCTGCAACCTGAAGACCGGCTGACCGGTGCCGTCGTGCATGGAAATACGGTCTATCTGGCCGGACAGGTAGCCGATGACCCGGACCTTGATGCCGAAGGCCAGACGGCGGATATCCTGCGCCAGATCGACGCCCTGCTGGCGGAAGCGGGAACCAGCAGCGCACGCCTGCTGTCGGTGCAGATTTTCCTGAGCGACATGAACGACATGGCCGCGATGAACCGTGCGTGGGACGCCTGGCTGGACCCGGCCGCCAAACCCGCCCGCGCCACGGTTGAAGCCCGTCTGGCCGATCCGCGCTGGAAGGTCGAAATCACCGGAATTGCAGCCCTGCCCTGATCGACAGGCGGCCCCGAAGGCCGGTTTCCATGCAACCGTGAGGTGGGCGGGCTGTTCAGATTCGTGAATGCGGTCCCATGGAGCCGCCCATGACACGGAGCACCCCGCCATGCCAGATGACACCAGCCATTCATCATCCCGCCGCCAGATTCTGACAGGCGTTGCGGCAGCCGGTCTTGTTACCGCAGCCGCCGCTGGCCGGTCCCATGCCGCGGAAATGGCAGCCCCCACGCCTGCGTTGGTGGACCCGGAAAACGCCTATCCCCGGCCGCCATTTCCCCAGCAGTCCCAGCCATGGCCCGGCCTTGCGGGCAGGATGACGCCCCGGCCCGACCATGGGGAAACCAGCTATCGCGGGTCTGGCAGACTGGCGGGGCGCAAGGCGCTGATTACGGGTGGAGATTCGGGCATTGGCCGGGCTGCCGCCATCGCCTATGCGCGTGAAGGGGCGGATGTGGCGATTGCCTACCTGCCACAGGAAGAACCGGACGCGCGTGAAGTCATTGCCCTGATCCGCGAAGCCGGACGCAAGGCCGTGGCCCTGCCCGGTGACCTGCGGGACCGCAAATACTGCGACAGCGTGGTGCAACGCGCGCATCAGGAACTGGGCGGACTGGATATCCTGGTCAGCAATGCCGGTCGCCAGCGCCACCAGGACAGTATCCTCGATATCAGCGACGAACAGTTCGATGAAACCTTCCGCACCAATATCTACGCGCTGTTTTATCTGAGCAAAGCGGCCATCCCGCTCATGCCACGCGGGGGCGCGATCATCGCCACGGCGTCGGTCAACGCGTTCAGCCCGTCCGAAATCCTGCTGGATTATTCCGCGACCAAGGGGGCGATCGTCGCCTTCGTCAAGTCACTGGCCAAGCAGATGGTCCACCGTGGCATCCGCGTCAATGCCGTCGCCCCCGGCCCGTTCTGGACCGCGCTGCAGGTCAGTGGTGGCCAGACGGAGGAAAACATCCACAATTTTGGTGGCGAGACCCCGATGGGCCGCGCGGGGCAGCCTGCGGAACTGGCACCCGTCTATGTCCTGCTGGCGTCGTCGGAGGCCAGTTACATTACCGGGCAGGTCTATGGTGCGGCCGGTGGAACGGGCGTGGGCTAGGATCGCGCAATGTCCTTGCGGTGCGGCTGTGGCAATGGCACATGGCATGGATGCGTATTGTCATGTCCTGCCTGCTGATGCTGCTGGGGGTCGCGGCGTGTTATTATGCCTTTGGCATGATTACGGATGCCGGGCGTTTCATATCCGATTCCCATCCCTGGTGACCACTGTCCTCCCGTCGCCTGACCGGAGCGTGCGGCTGGCCATTATGGAACATGGACCGGTCATGATTCGTGTTGCGTACCGTTATGGATCATGCACCCGATCGTGTATTTCCGACGTTGTACATGACTTCAACACTGACACATTTCCCGCAGGCCCGACCTGTGGTGGAGGTTGCCATGATCCGTTTTCCCGCCCTGACCGCCCTTGTCGCCGCCAGTATCGTGGTAGCCTCGCCCGCCCTTGCGGCCACCGTGCGGCTGGATGGTCACTTCACCCCTGAACATGGCACGACCAGCCAGCCCGATGGCACCGTTCAGGCCACGCTGAACACGCGTACGAACCTTGTGAAATATACCCTGACATGGACCGGGCTGAGCGGGCCGGTGGTGGCCGCCCATTTCCACGGCCCCGCGCCAGCAGGGGAGGAAGCGGGCGTGCTGGTACCCATTCCCGGCCCCTACAAATCCGGCCAGCACGGGTCCGTCCTGCTGTCATCCGAACAGGCGGAGGCCCTTCAGAACGGTCAGGTCTATGTCAACCTGCACACCGCCGCCCAGCCCAATGGCGAGGCCCGCGCCCAGCTTGCGCCGGTCCGTCCCGGCGAAACGAAATAAACGGCAAGTCATTGGGATCGTGTCCATGATATAGTTTGCATGGCTGCTATTTGTGCTGCACAGTGCAGTGGATGACATGGAAATCATGTCGGTCATGTAAGGACGCGGGGTGACTGTGCCCGCCAGAAGTCATGGAGTCCGCTTTTGCGCCTAGTATCTCTGGCCGCTGTCGCGGCGGCTGTGTCCCTGTCCGGTATCGCCCCTGTCACCTGCGCCCATGCGGCGGATGCACTGGGGCAGAATACGGCAACGATCGCCTTTACCCTGTCGGCGGCCGATCTGGGGGCGGGGATGTCGTGGGGGAAAGGTGTCCTGACGTTCGAGGGACATGACTACCCCTTCCGCATCCGCGGTGGTTCGGGGGCGGCCATCGGCTTTTCCAGAACCCGTGCCACTGGCACCGTCTATAACCTGTACCGCGTCGCGGATATCGAGGGGACATACTGGTCCGTTCAGGGCGAGGCGACGGTCGGCGCGGGCAAAGGGGGCGCCGTTATGGAAAATAACAACGGCATCCATATCAAGTTCTCGTCGCGCAGCACGGGCGCACGGCTTGCATTTTCGGTCGAACGCCTGACCATAAGCCTGACCCCGGAAGAAAAGGCCGGCCTTGCAACCGCGAGTGCCACCCCTGCTTCCCATGAATAGGCAGCCTGCCCCCTGATCGTGCATGGTAGGCTCCATTACCTGAACGGATGGAGCCACCAGCATGACAGAAGATACCCATACATTTGGTGATGGCCGACTTGCGGCCAGCGTGCGTGCCCATGGCGCGGAACTGTGCGCCCTGCGCGCGAACGGCCGCGACCTGTTATGGGCCGGGGGGGAGCCGTGGCGGCGCCAGTCCCCGGTGCTTTTTCCCATCGTGGGGCGTCTGGTGGATGACGCGGCATGGGTTGACGGGCAGGCCTACCGCATGACCCAGCACGGCTTTGCCCGTGACTGCACATTCCGCTGGCTGGAACGTGATGAGACCGGCTGCCGCCTTGAACTGTCCGATACGGAGGCGACGCGCAGGATCTATCCTTTCGCTTTCAGCCTTGTCATTGACTACCGCATTGAACAGGGCAGGCTGCGGGTTGGCTACTGCGTGACCAATCCCGATGCGACGCGTGTCCTGCCCGCCTCACTGGGCGCGCATCCCGCCTTTGCCTGGCCGCTGTCGCCTGATGTGCCCAAGGACCGGCATATCATTGAATTCGACCAGCCCGAACCCGAAGACGTGCGCCGCCTGAAGGGCGGGCTGCTGCTGCCCGATTCCTTCCCCACACCGGTGCGCGGGCGCGTACTGCATCTGGATGAATCCCTGTTTGCGGCGGATGCGCTGATTCTGGACCAGCCGGCCAGCACGGGGCTGACCTATCGCATTCCGGACGGCCCGGGTCTGCGCCTGACATGGGAAGGTTTCCCGCAACTGGGAATCTGGATGAAGCCCGGTGGTGATTTCCTGTGTATTGAACCGTGGCATGGCATGGCCAGTCCGGTTGGATTCAAGGGCGATTTTTCCACGCGTCCGGGTGTATTTCACCTGCAGCCGGGGCAGGAATGGCGCGCTTCCTGGCAAGTGGGCTGCATCTGATCCATGTCCCTTCCGGCAGGTGTCTTTTCCATGCAACACCTGCCGGAATAAGCTTTGCGAAAAAAGCATGGATCGCCCCGGAAATCTGCGAAAATATCGTATTTCCAACCCCCCGGTTGCGTCGTAGCGTGCGCGCAGGAGCAGCATGCGGCAGTCTCGCCCGCTAGGCTCACGGGAAACGCCTTGATGCGTAGTTTTTCTCCTGTCCCCGCCGTGGGATTTTCCCCTTCTTCCAATCCCCTCCCGATCCGCACACTGCGCCAGCGCGTTGTGGGCTGGGTTGGCGCGGCCTACCGCAAACAGGGGATGATGCTGCTGGCGACGCTGCCCAGTATCGCCGTGCCGTCAGGCTGCCATGCGGGGATGGAGGGATCGCCCTCCCTGCTGGCGCTGCGGGGCTGGGACCGGTCCTGAACAGACCAGTCAGCCGCGGGCGGGCTGATCCTGTATCATGATGTATGGCGGCGCATTCCGGTGTGCCGCCATATTCATTGGACGCGACATAAGGGGGGCGTAAAATACATCTGACAGGCAGCCGGGAGAGCGGAAGGATATGGGTAGACAGATGCCACGACGCGCGGCATGGCTGGTGATTGCAGCGCTGGCGCAGATGGGAACAGCCCATGCAGCCACGACCGCGTTCAACAAGTTGCCTGATTACGAGAAATTCGGGATTACGATCACCAGCGCCTATCATGTGCGCCGGTGCGGGGTAACGGTTACGGTCGACCAGTCCCGTTTTGCCGACAGCGCCAGCGCGCTGGAAAATGAAGGCATACTTGATAACGTCACACCCGCCGTTATCAGCAGGCGCCCGGCCTACTATATTGGTCAGGCCATGCATGAAATCGTGCCGACCATCATCTACCACACCTTCCTGCGGTATACGGACGCGGTGAACTGTCACTTCGTATTTCATACGAAAGGGGGCGAGGACGAAGCACTGTATGGCGAGGTGGAGAATTCCTCCCCCGCTTTCCTAAGCTTTGTCGTGAACAGCCATACCCATACGCAGGTGGACTGGTACAAGGCCAGTTTTGATGAAATCCGGGAAGTCGCCTCGAAATTCGAGGAAGATCCGGCCTATGCCGCTCCCCTGACGTCGGAAGAGGGTGCGCCCGCGCAACCCACGCCCGCAGATCCCGACGGTATCCAGGACGTGACAGACCGCCTGCAATGAACGAAAGAAGGGGCATGATGTCCATGCCCGAATTCTCCCATGCCTTTCGGGAGCAGTTGCAAGACCTGTTCCGCTGGCGGCGTGACGTGCGCCATTTCAACCGTGATCCGGTGCCTGAACCCGTTCTGGACGATCTGCTGCGTACCGCGTGCCTTGCCCCATCGGTAGGGCTGAGCGAACCATGGCGTTTCGTGCGCGTGGACGACCCGGGGCGTCGGGCGGCGGTGCGGGAGGACTTTGCCAGCTGCAATGCCCGTGCGCTGGCTGACCATATGGGGGCGGATGCCCTGAATTATGCCCGGCTGAAGCTGGCGGGGCTGGATGACGCGCCGCATCATCTGGCGGTCCTGTCCCATCCCGACCCCACGCAGGGGCGTGGTCTGGGACGTGGGACGATGCCACAGACCACCACGTGGTCCACTGTCATGGCCATTCATACGTTCTGGCTGGCGGCCACGGCGGTGGGTGTCGGGGTGGGGTGGGTTTCCATTATCGATCCCGAACGGATCAAGACCGTGCTGGACGTGGATCCCGCGCTGGAACTGGTGGCCTATCTGTGCGTGGGATACCCGGCCCAGCCTGCCAGCACGCCGGAACTGGAACGTCGCGGCTGGGAACGTCGCGCGCCCGAACGGCGGGAATGGATCCAGCGCTAGGACGGCATATGCATTGTGATGAAAGTAATAAAAGTTTTTTGTGAAGCTGTTCTCAGAAAGCTTCAGGAAACGTCGCCTTTTTGAGAAAAGGGGCATCCAAAAACTTTTATTTTTATCAGTGACTTATTTTTGGAGGGTCCCTGTAACACTGTGTATTGTCATGCGGTGCCGCCGTGTACGGGTGTCGGTCATGACGCGGGATTGCGGTGCCGGACAGACGAATGCAGGGGGCCGATCCGGGGACATGACGGGATAGGAAAAAAAAGGGACCTATATACCTATCTAGCCAACGAAATGTCAGCCTTGGGCCCCTGTCCTAGAGATTTTCATCCAAAAGTAATTCGATTTGCGTACCTATTCTTCGGGAAAGCACGATCCAGCATCGTCTTGAACTGTCCCCATGTTGCAGATGCTCTCATAAGTCCAATGACGGCATGCAGATGCTGTGCCAGCGCCGGGTGCCCAATATCCTCAGTAAGATACTGGTGATGCTTTCGTGCTCTTCCTCCTTCATCCTGCCTTGGATTGCGGCTGCGGAGTTCATCAAGAATTCCCGGCGCTAAGCGTTCATAAACAATATCATTGGTGTAGGTGCCGACAACGCCGGGGCGCGCGACAGACATGGCACTCCAACTCCATCCACGAAGTCGGAAAATCTCGCGATAAAAGGCGTCTGGGAAACGTTTTGCCCAAGCGGCAAATTCCTTCTGAAGATACTTGTCCAAGATCGCTTGCAGCGCATCATGATCGCGAGTCGCCTGATAACCGGTTGCCTCATCGACAAGTCCGATAATCCCGAGTTCGGCAAGCCCCCGCATGACGATCTCGGCGGCTTGGGCCCTGTCAGATTGCTGAGGATTCAGCTTCCTGTCCTGCCTAGCCTGAAGCCAAATATTGCAAATTTCCGGCAATGCCTCTGCCGCATAGCCGATGACTTCGCTGTCGCCAGATATGTAACTGATAGGCTTAAGGGGCCCATCCACCAACTCTTTGGAAATGTAAGGAAAAAGGCTTCTAGAGGCCAAAAATACTGGCAAATGGGCCCCTTCGCTTGCTGCCTCGGTCTTGAGGCGTTTCGCCGATCCGCTGCGACCGCCCAAAACATTAGCAATACCGTTCTCGGAAAGAACGCGCCTGCCATCCTTCAAAACCGCACATGGTATCTCTACTGCGCCGATCCGCAGTATACCCCTATGTGTCGCCTCGTTGTTCCGCATGTCGTTGCGTTGGTCGTCAGGGAGGATTTTAACTTCCGGCTTATGGGCGATTTTAGGAGTTATTGCTTTCGCGACTTCATCGAAATCCGCATCGATCGGCTCAATGATCTTCTTGTCTTCAGACATGGATCAGGTCCTTATAGGTGAGGCGCTTACCGATCATTCGTCCGATGGTCTGGTCGATAAAACCCATTGTTCCAGCTTGCGCAGTATTGTGACGGAAAGAGAACTCATTAACGTAACGGTGCAGGTGCTTCGCGCTCATGTAGTGATAGATGCCGACATAGCCTCGCTTAAGCATTGACCAGAAGCTTTCGATACCGTTGGTATGAGCCATATCGCGCACATACTCGCCAACCGAGTGATTGATGCGAATGTGCGTGAAACCGGCAGCTTCAAGACCAACATATCCGCCGTGCGTGTCGGTGATTACCGTAGCGCCGGGATTGGCATGCGCTTGCACGAAAGCGCCGAGTGTACGGGCCTTGGTATCCGCGACCACTACGGCATGAACTTTGCCAGTCTTCGAGCGGATACCAGCAACTGCCGTCTTTCCCACTGAACCGCGACCAGCACGAAGCTTCTTATCAGCGTGCTTGTTCTTCTCGCGGCCACCGACATATGTTTCATCGACTTGGACATGATCTCCTATCCCGCCATTTTGACCGGACAACCAAGTTTCACGGATGCGCTGCGCGAGAAACCAAGCCGATTTCTGGGTGATTCCGAGTTCACGCGCCATCTGGGTGGACGGGATTCCCTTTCGTGCGGTGGTCATCATGTATATTGCCATAAGCCATTTGTACAACGGTAGGCGCGACTCAGCTAGAACGGTGCCTGTGCGGACGCTGAAGTGATGACGGCAGTCCCGACAACGGTATGGCATTGGCTTATGGTTCTTGACCTCTGCAACGGACAGGCCTCCACAATGTGGGCAAGAGATTTCGCCAGCCCAGCGGTTGTTCTCAAAATACTTACGAGCCGCTTCCTCATTAGGAAACCGCTGGAAGAACTGGTAGAGACTAACAGTTTCTGGCTTGTTGCTCATATAACCTATCTAGCCAATGAATTCTGGACAGTCAACGGAAATCTGGCTAGTTAAGTATATAGGCCCCAAAAAAAATGGGTGGCAGATATTCGCTAAAGCCGGTTTTGCTACTGCTCTGTTTCACCCATTGTGCCTGCCGGGTTTCGGGCCAGTCAGATTCAGGTGATGCGCTTTTGCCCGCATGCTGGCGTTCCGTGCCCGGCGGTCTGGTTCTGTCGGCGCCGGTGTGCGGGATGCAGGATTCATGCCCGTTACCCGGCGATGGAGGACTGAACGCTGCTGCATCATTTTGAATATCTGTTCCAGCATTACGGATATGGGGTGATTACCTTTATTGTGATGCTGGAAAGCATGGGGCTGCCGCTTCCGGCTGAAACACTGATTATTTCAGCATCCATCTACTGTGCCGCCACCCACAAGCTGGATATCCAGTGGGTGGCGCTTGCCGCGGTGACGGGGGCGGTTATCGGAGATAATATCGGCTACCTGATCGGGCGGAAAGTCGGCCTGCCGCTGTTGCAGAAATACGGATCACGCATCAAGCTGACGCCCGACAGGCTGCTGCTGGGGCGTTTCCTGTTCCGCCATCATGGCAGTGGTATCGTGTTTTTCGGGCGGTTCATCGCTCTTCTGCGCGTATTCGTGGCCCTGCTGGCCGGTGCCAACCATATGCCATGGCCCCGCTTCATGCTGTTCAATGCGTTGGGCGGTCTGTGCTGGGCGGGTGGCTATGCCACGGGTGCGTATTACTTGGGACGCAAGGTAACCCAGGTTTCCGGTCCCGCCAGTATCGCGATGGGGCTGGCGGTGGCGGTCGGGCTGGTGCTCAGTGCCGTTTTCCTGCGCCGCAATGAAGAACGCCTGACCCAGCAGGCCCTGCGTGAAGCCCGTGCGGATGCCGCGGCACAGGGGGTAGAAACCCCGTCCTGATCCCCTGGGTGCGCAACAGGGTACAGACAGGGTTTATTGCAATGTGGGGCGGGTGGTGGTCTTGACTGGCGTCGGCAGTGGCATCCGGGGACCGGGCAGGCGTTCGCGCAGCATGGCATGTTCTTCTGGCGGCAGCAGGTCCGCCAGCGTCGTTGCGTCCAGCACATTCATAAACGCACCCAGCGCCGTGGACAGTACCCCGCGCAGGCGGCACATGTCCGACAGGATGCAGCAGCTGTTGTTTTCGGCATCGGTTGGTTCGCAATTGACAAGGCGCATGTCATCCTCGGTCTGACGTACGACATCACCGATCCGTATGTCCCCGGGCGCATGGGCCAGCAGCAGCCCACCACCCCGACCACGCCGCGCGTCAATCAGCCCGAGGCGCGACAGCCGGTGAATGACTTTGACCAGGTGATTTTCGGAAATGTCGTACGCGCTTGCGATTTCATGAATGGAGACACGTCTGTCCGCATGGATTCCCATGTATAGCAACGTGCGTAGGGCGTAATCAGTGTGCAGGGTCAGGCGCATGAGGCTATCTAACATGGGGGCAATCAGCAGAAACAGGCCCCTATAATTTGCATTTAACATGCAGTTTATCTATTGAAATACGCTCCAGCCCTTGTTTTGCGTTAGCAGAAGGCAAATAAAGGCGACGTAAACAGTCCTATAATATCACGCAAATGTGATTGTAATCGGGCGCAAGCGCCTTGCTCTCGCCCCAAAGTGCCGGGTGCGGGTCCGCTCAGGCGCCGGTTGTGCCTGCTGCGCCCCCAGGCGCCATGTCCGTGCCGTCTCAACGGCTGTGGGCAGTCCCGTTAGTGGGTGCCCGATTCTGTCATTGCGCCAGACGACGCGGCGGGTGGCTCCATCATCCGGTCCATCATGGCCAGCATCAGGCCTGACACGACAAACGCCAGGTGGATGCCCACGCTCCATGCCAGTGTCCGGCTGGAAATCTCGTTCACCCGGATGAAATCCGCCAGGACATGGATCGCGGACATGGCCACGATCGAGGCCATAAGCTTGATCTTGATGTCCCCGAACGTGACATGGCCGATCCAGTCGGGAAAATCCCGGTGATTGCGCACATCAAGTTTGGAGACGAAGTTTTCATACCCCGCGAACATGACGATCAGCAGCAGGTTCGCCAGCAGCACCAGGTCGATCATGTCGAGGATGCCGACAAACACATCATCGAATTCCAGCGTGTAGCTATGCCTGACCAGCGTCCACACGGTCTGGAAGAACTTGACCAGTATCACCAGCAACCCGGCCGTCAGCCCGAGATATAATGGCGCGCACAACCACCTCGCCCGGAAAAACAGCCGCTCCAGACCGCTTTCCAGCCATGGTGTCCCCTCAGCCGGGACAGGAGACGACGCCTGCGGCGTGTGATCGTGCATGCGGCTTATATAATCTCATCCTACCCGAATGGGTAGGTCTATATTGCAGCGCTCATTTTTTTATCGGATTTTTTTCTTTCCCATTCCGTAATGATAACGATTATGTGTCTGCCCGTCCCGTTCCCCGGGGCGGGATTGCACAGTGTGACGGCACGGTCAGGTGAAATGCGCAGGCGACACATGGCGGCCGCCTTGGACGTGATGCGTGGCCGTCTTGCATGACCGGGGGACGCCGCGCTACTTCCCGCGTGTCTTCCACAGCTACAGGATGCTGATATTGGCCCATCCCAGCAAAAGTAATGCGAACCACCGGACGCGCGCCATTGTCGTGGCGCTGGCGCTGGGTGTTGTGGCGGGGCTGGTCCTGCATGCGGTGGGACCTGCGGCCAGCGAACCCGCCGCCCGGTTTGCCAGCCTGCTTACGGGCCTGTTCCTGCGGCTTGTGCGCATGATCATTGCCCCGCTTGTCTTTGCAACGCTGGTGTCAGGCATCGGTAGCCTGGGTGATGGGGCGCAGGTCCTGCGCATCGGGGGGCGCATCCTGCTGTGGTTTATCGTGGCGTCCTTCCTGTCGCTGGTGACGGGGCTGGTTGCGGCCAACCTGCTGCAGCCGGGGTCCGGGTTCACCACCCCGCTGTCGGTCGGGGATCTGGGGCTTGCGCATGGGCATTTCGACCCGGTCGAATTCGTGCTGCATGTAGTGCCCACCAGTATTTTTGACGCCATGGGCCGCAACGACATCCTGCAGATCGTGGTGTTTTCCATCCTGTTCGGCCTGGCTCTTCCGGCGGCGGGGAAAGGGGCGCAGCGCATGATTCTGCCCTGGACGGGGGAACTGGCGCGTATCATGCTGCGCATGACCGACATGGTCATGTACGCCGCCCCTGTTGCGGTATTCGGGTCCGTCATGGGCAGCGTGGCCCATAGCGGGGCAGGGATACTGGGCACGTTCGGTCTGTTCCTGTGCAAATTCTATGGCACGCTGGGTGTGCTGTGGGTCCTGCTGACGTCCATGACCTTCTGCGTGCTGGGACGGCGCGTATTCGCCCTTGCGCGGCTGCTGGTGCAGCCCATCCTGCTGGGCTTCGCCACGGCCAGCAGTGAATCGGTCTATCCGCTGCTTGTGGAACGGCTGGAGCAGTTTGGCGTGCCCGACCGTATCAGCGGGTTCGTGCTGCCGCTGGGCTACAGCTTCAACCTTGACGGGTCGGTGCTGTTCCAGTCCTTCGGTGCGCTGTTCATCGCGCAGGCCTATGGCATCCATATGCCAATGGGCCAGCAGATCGCCATGGTTCTGGTGATGATGCTGAGCAGCAAGGGCATTGCCGGCGTGCCCCGTGCAGCCCTGGTCACGCTGGCGGCAGTCATGCCGCAGTTCGGCCTGCCCGAAGCGGGGCTGGCGCTGATCCTGGGGATCGACCACTTCCTCGACATGGCGCGTACGGCAACCAACGTGTTGGGCAATGGTTATGCCGCCGCTGTCGCCGCACGGTGGGAAGGGGCACTGGAATCCCGCCCGCTGGCGGAAGGGGAATGAACAGGTAAAACTTTATGGGTGCCGCCTTTTTTCGAAAAGGCGGCGTTTCCTGAAGCTTTTTTTCAAAAAGCTTCACCAAAAACTTCTCTGGTTTTCAGAATGTGGAACGGGACGGTCTTTCAGCCGTCCCGTCCGTGTTTTTACGCCCTGGCCAGTGCTGCGCCCAGCTTTTCATCCAGCACGTCAAGGAAGGGCTGGGTATCAAGCCATTTTGTGTCCTTGCCCACCAGCAGGGCGAGGTCCTTGGTCATCTGGCCGCCTTCGACGGTTTCAACGCACACGCGTTCCAGCGTCCGGGCAAAGTGGGTCACGTCGGGCGTGTCATCGAACTTGCCACGATAGGCCAGGCCCCGCGTCCATGCAAAGATCGACGCGATGGGGTTGGTGCTGGTGGGCCGCCCCTTCTGGTGTTCGCGGAAGTGGCGGGTCACGGTGCCATGGGCGGCTTCGGCTTCCACCACGTCGCCCGTGGGGTTGAGCAGGACCGAGGTCATGAGGCCGAGGCTGCCGAAGCCCTGCGCCACGATGTCGCTTTCCACGTCGCCGTCGTAGTTCTTGCACGCCCAGACATACCCGCCTTTCCACTTCAGTGCGCAGGCCACCATGTCATCGATCAGGCGATGTTCGTAGGTCAGGCCCAGCTTTTCGAACTCGGCCCGGAATTCCCGTTCGTACACCTCCTGGAACACGTCCTTGAACATGCCGTCATAGGCCTTGAGAATGGTGTTCTTGGTGGACAGGTAGACCGGCAGCTTCCGGTCACGCCCGTAGGCCAGCGATGCGCGCGCGAAACCTTCGATCGAGGCCCGGGTGTTGTGCATGCCCAGCGCCACGCCGGGGCCCTTGAAGTCATGTACGTCAAGCACCTGCTCGGGGCCGCCATCGGCGGGGGTGTAGCGCAGGGTGACCTTGCCGGGGCCGGGAATACGGGTTTCGGCGGCACGGTAGATGTCGCCATAGGCATGGCGGCCGATCACGATGGGCTGTGTCCAGTGCGGGACAAGGCGCGGCACGTTGGAGCAGATGATCGGTTCGCGGAAGATCGTGCCGTCAAGGATGTTGCGGATGGTGCCGTTGGGCGAACGCCACATCTTCTTCAGGCCAAATTCCTCTACCCGTGCCTCATCAGGGGTGATGGTGGCGCATTTCACGCCCACACCGTACCGGCGCACGGCCTCGGCGGCTTCCACCGTTACGCGGTCATCGGTCTCGTCACGGTGGCGGATGCCAAGGTCGTAATATTTCAGGTCGATATCCAGGTACGGCAGGATCAGCCGTTCGCGGATGAAATGCCAGATAATGCGGGTCATCTCGTCGCCGTCCATTTCGACAACGGGATTTTTGACCTTTATTTTTGCCATGGTACGTTTGTCTGCCTTTATGATTCAGTTTTTGTAATGACTGTTTTTTCTATGGTTTTTTCTGGCGCCCGTTCGCGCAGCGGGCCTCCCGGCGGTCGCATTATTAGGCGTGCCGACAGGGGATAAAAAGCATTGCCGCATGCGGGTTCATTCACAAACGTGCCATCTCCCTGCCGCATGGGCGCATGATGGGGCTACCCGCGCGCGGGGGCGTGTGACATGAAACGGTCATGATCGCCCGTCCTCCCCCGGATACGGCCTGCTGGCGCGCGCGCTGCCGGCGTATCTGGCCCGATGTAATGTTTTGCCTTATGGCCGCCCTTGCGCTGCTGCCCGCCTGTACGGCGTTGCAGGGGGTGGTACGGTCGGTGGTGCTGTGGGCGGTGATCGCGCTGCTGGTCAACAGCAGGCGGGTACTGCTGGGGCTGCTGCTGCCTGTGGTCGTGCTGATGCCTGCCGCGCTGTATTACATCGGCATAGGTGGCGCGCCGCCCGGCTATCCGCTGTGGCTGATCCTGTTTTACTGCTCGTTTCCCGTTATGGTGGGGTACGTATGGCCTGTCCTGCCCTATCTGGTGGCATGGGCGCTGTTGTGGGTGGGGCTGACCGGAGTTTACCTGTCGCGGCCACGTGGCGCGGTGGTGAACTGGCGGGTCCGTACGCGCTTGGCCTGCGTGGTACTGTTGTTGGGTTGGATCATTGTTCCCACCGTGCAGTTATGGTGGCACCTGCCCGCCACGCGGGGCGGGACCGAAAATCCGCTGGTGCCCATCCATTCCCGTTTTGACCGGGCATGGCCGTGGAGCATGGTGACCGGCTACGTCGCCGCCCGGCGTGAAACCCGGCGCGTGACCGATATGGCGCGACGGATCAGCCATGAACCGATCCATTTCGATCCCCCGCCGCCCGCTACGCCACAGGTGGTCGTGCTGGTGATCGGGGAAAGCGCGCGGCGCGACCATCACCATATCTATGGCTACGGCCCGTCCACCACGCCGGAAATGGAACAGGTGCCGGGGCTTGTGCGCTTTGATGACATGGTGACCCCCTTTGATTACACGGTTGGCGCGGTGCCGGTCATCCTGTCGGGATATGACCGGCTGCGACCCGGTGCGGCGCCAGGGCATGATCTGGTGTCGGTGTTCAATGCGGCGGGATTTGATACCTGGTGGATCAGCAACCATCCCCGCCTTGGCCCATATGACAGCGTGATTGGTGCCTATTCGGAACAGGCCCATCATATCGCTTACACCACCGTGCATGACGGGATCATGAGCAGTCCGGTGCTGGATGAACGCATGCTGCCGGTCGTGGATCATGCCATTGCGGATGCGCACGGACCCGTCTTTATCGTGCTGCACCTGTTTGGCAGCCATGAAAACGCGGCCGATCGGTATCCCCGCGGTTTTGCCAGTCTTGGCACGTCCTATGACAACAGCATTGCCTATACCGACCACATGCTGGCCCATGTGCGCGCTGCGTTGGAAGCCCATGGGGGGGAATCCGCCCTGTTTTATGTATCCGATCATGGGGTGCGGGTTACGGAATGCACGGGCGGGATTCCCGCACATGGGGATGTGCGCGCCGCGTATGAAATACCGTTCTATCTATGGACATCCGCCGCATGGCAGGCGGCCCATCCGCAGGCGGCACAGGCCGCGCGGGATAACGTGCATGTCCCGCTGACGCTTGCGGCCCTGCCGCCAAGCGTACTGGACGCGGCGGGGCTATATTACGGTGCGGCGGATGCGGGTCTGTCGGTGCTGTCAGCCCATCCCGCCCGTGTGCCGCGCATCGTGCACGGGGACAGCGGCACCAACCAGAACGTCGATTATGACCACAGCCATGATGATGGCAGGTGCCATATCGCACGGGACTGAAGACAGGCGTTCCGGGTGGCGCTGTTTTCAGAATGTTTCAGGGGAACGCCGCCTTTTCGGAAAAAAGGCGGCACCCGAAAACTGTCATTCCTTTTTGGTAAGCATTCCGGGCTGGAAAAGCCCTTATTGCCCGTTGGGGTGCTTCTTCAGCCATGCGTCATAACGACGCTTGTCCATACAGTAGGCAAGGTTTTTGTACAGCTGGATATGGCGGATATGCGTCACGTCCTCCTGGCAGGCGATCTTGTCGCTGTCCTGATATTCATCCCACGCGGGCTGCAGGACCAGCGCGCGTTCCTTTTCCTGTGTAACGCAGGCATTGGTGACTTCATCGCCAAATTCCGTCGTGCAGTCATCGACGATCGGATAATTGGGGAATGCCAGCGCCGGGGCGGGCAGCTTCACTTCGGGCCGGATGTAAAGCGAGTTCAGTTCCCCTTCCGGCACTTCGGCCCGCGCCGTGGAAATGCCGCTTGCTGCCAATACGCCCAGCAGGGCACAGGTAATGAGCTTTTTCATGTCTGTATGCCTTTGTTCAAAACAGGATATGGCGGGCATGTGGCGAATGTGACCCTGCCGTCGTGCCATGCCAGGGAAAACGGATAAACCGGCGTGCGGGTTTAGGGTAGCGGTCCCATCCACTTTCGCCATGCAGGCCAGCCATGGATGATCCTGGCCAGTGCAGCATAACCGCCGCCTGCGGGGTGGGCGCCATCGCCATGGGCGATTTCGGCACACCATGACGGATGCGCCAGCAGCGGGTTCCAGACCGACAGGAAGGGAACGTCCAGCTGCGCGCATAATCCGGCCATGGCATGTGACAGGGCCCGCGTGCGGTCATCGGGGCTGGCGCGGCCGACCGGGGTGGGGCCGATAACCAGAACCGGCCATGTCTGCCGGGCCTGTTGCAGGATTTGCTGCGCTGTCGCGATGCTTTCATCGTGCGGCACGCGTGGCAGGCCATGCGCCGTGGCGGTGCAGTCATTGACGCCAAAGGACAGCACGACGCCGCCATCATGGCGTCCCGCAAGGCGGGGCAGGGTTTCGGCATGCCATCGTACGGCAATGTCACGGCTGGTCTGTCCCCGCACGCCCAGATTATAGGGCGTGACGTCGTATCCTGCCTGCCGTTCCATGGCGCAGAGGCGTCCTACCCATCCCTGACAGGTTTCATCGCCCGTTCCCGTTACGTAGCTATCGCCGATAAAACAGATTCGCATTCCCCCATGATAGGCGCGTTGGCGAGGGAAAACCATGGCGGAACGGATTGGTGCTTCTGCACTTTCTTATTTTGTTCTCATGCTTTAGGGTTTGTGAACACGCTGCGAACATGGGGTGGGAACACAGGAATGCGGGCAGGGATCGTGCCATGGCTGGGATGCGGGCTGCTGCTGGCCCCGCCGCCCGCCATGGCGGGGCAGTCAGGTTATGGCGTGCCCGCCGCAACCGTGGGCTGTATGCAGGCGGCGACGTTGGAACGGGTGGACGGGCTGGCTGTCACTGCCGCGCATGAGCGCGTGCTGGCCCAACTGCATTGCAGGCGTGTGGACGGGACAGGAAGCTGGCAAATGCTGGGCCATCATGGCGATGCGGTGCTGCTGCGCCACCTGCCTGTCCGCAAAGGGGATGTGCCGCTTTATTTCCCTGCTGCTGCCGTGCGCCCTGCATCGGGTATGGCGGTGGTGCTGCCACCTGGCCTGTTGCGCCTTGTCCTTGCGGGGGTGGGGGCGGTGCTGGCATGGCCGCTGCTGCGGTATGGCTGGCGGTTTTTCCGTCGGCACCGGGCATGGCGCGTATGCAGGGGGCTGGTGAACCGGCATGCCGATGCCCTGCGCATCCGGCGCAGGCAACTGGTGCAGGTCAACAGCTATGGCGTGGAACGTACGACCCGATGGCGGCGCGAACAGGCGGAATTCATCAAAACGGTCGTGCAACCCACGTTACGGGCACGCCGCCTGCAATGGGCATGGCCGGTCATTGCGGACCGCGTGCAGGCCCGGATCGAACATGTGGCCAGCCAGAAACTGTCGCGTGGGGAGGCCGTGCAGGCCGGCAGCGGTTACGCGCCGGACATGGACCCCATTGCATATGAACGTTATTGCGCCGAACGCCTGCGGGCCTGTGGCTGGGACGCGCATGCGACGCCGCCCGGCGGGGACCAGGGCGCGGATGTCATTGCCACGCGCGGCAGGACGCGTCTGGTCGTGCAGTGCAAGCTGTATCGTAATGCGGTGGGGAATGAGGCGGTGCAGCAGATTTCGGCAGCCCGGCTGCATTATCAGGCGGACGTGGCGGCCGTGGTGTCCAACTCGGATTACACGACATCCGCCCGGCAGCTGGCACAGTCGAACCACGTGGCCCTGCTGCATCATGATGAACTGCCTGCCTTTGCCGCCCAACTGGCGCGGGCACGAAAAAAGGCATGAGTCTTCATCATGTCATAACATGACAGAATGTGTCTGATGGATGCGCGCCGGGTGTCCCCGGCGCGACATGGTCAATCGCGTGATGCTGCGGGAACAGGTGCGGAAGGACGATTGCGCGTACTCAACCGGACCGTGATCAGCAGATGGGCGATCATGCGTGCAGAGTTGCTCATGTATCATACCTCCTATCTTTCCTATACATGAATCGTTTCACGAAAGCGAAGGTTTCCTGCAAAGTTGAAACAAATTCCGTGTGCCGTTGCGCTTTATGGCCGCCATCCCCATCTCTACGGTCAGATATGACAGGATGAGGGAAAAGTTTGAGACGACATCGTGTAATGCTGGACGGGCGTGAACTGTATGCGGGCGCGCAATGGACCCATGTCCAGCGGTTTGCGGATGCCCTGCGTGCCCGTGGGCATGACGCCGTGGCGATTCGTGACGAGACGCCGCTTCCCCCCCGTGCACCGCGCCCCCGTCTGAGGGGCCTGCCGCCATGCGGGCCGGGCCACGGACGCCGCCCGTAGGGCATGGCGTACATCTATCTGCTGGTTGCGATCGTGGCGGAAGTCACCGCTACGTTCTGCCTGACATTGTCCAACGGCTTTACACGTCTGGTGCCGTCCTGCGTCACGGTGGCGGGGTACGCCGTGGCGTTCTATTCGCTGTCGCTGGCGTTGCGCACTATCCCAACCGGCATGGCGTATGCCATCTGGTCCGGCATTGGCACGGTGCTGATTGCGCTGGTCTGCCGCGTGGTGCTGGGACAGAAGCTGGATCTGGCGGCCATTGCCGGCATGACGCTTATCATATGCGGCGTGCTGGTCATGAACCTGCTGTCCGGCGCGGGCCGACATGGATAAAAAAGGCCGGTCCCACAAGGGAACCAGCCCGTTTCATTACCGTCGGCCGCCGGGACCGCCGCCCCCGTGGCCGCCACCGCCATGACCACCACTACCGCCGGGACCGCGTCCGCCCCCACCGGGGCCACCGCCACCCGGTCCGCCACCATGGAAGCCCCCACCGGGTCCACCACCGCCCGGCCTGCCGCCACGGAAACCGCCACCGGGTCCGCCGCGGCCACCACCGTGGCCGCCGCCCCATCCGCCGTCGCGTCCCATATAGATGGGCGCACCGCCGTAATAGTCGCCATATCCGCTGTAATAGCCGCCGGAGGGACCGTAGCCGTACCCACCATAGCCGCCATAATAGCCGGGACCGTCGACACAGGCGACAAGCGGGCTGGCCAATGCCAGTACCGTCAATGACCGGGTCAGTCGTTTCATGGGAAAGAGCGTCCTTTTTCCATATACAGCTTCACGTCCTGATCCAGTCAGGTTTCCCACTGTATAAAGAAAAAAGGCACAAAGACGACCATTGATGGCCGTCGCCACGCCGGCCGGGGGGCGTAATGCTGCACGCCACCCGTTACCGGCGGGTTTCAGGAATTATTTCAGGCCGTCGGCCTTGGCCAGTTCCTTGACGCGGCGCAGCAGGGAAACGGCATAATCCTCGGCTTCCATGGCGGAACTGAAGCCGCTCAGCGTGCCGGTCAGGCCACCGATGTTTACTTCGAGGCTGTACTTGCCCTGTGCGTCGGGACCACTGGTTGCCACTTTGCTCATGATAGCATCCTAATTCTTGTTCTGTAGGGGACACACGGCGTGTCCGTTCCCAATCACATGGGGTCGAACAGCGTCGTGATCCATGGCCGTCGCCGCATGGCAGCCTGTCATGTCGCTCTCTTGACATGGGACAGGCCCATACGGGGGCGTGGGTCCGCCTTGCCTATTTCTGGCGGGCGAGTTCGGCTTCCAGCTTCCTGGCGCGTTCTTCAAGCGCGCGGGCGTGTTCGGGCCGGTCCTTCAGCGCAATGGCGTAATCCCGGCGCACCTGTTCAAGTTCACGCTGCAGATCCGTGGCGGAGGGAAGGTGGTGTCCTGCTGACATAAAGAATTCCTGTGTTTCGTAATGGATTGTTCCTTCATGTCGGAACATATTTTCCCGCTGCAACCTGTCCTTTATGCGGATGTGGTATGACATGGCCGGACAGCGGCTTGCGATGTCGGCCATCATTGGCATGATTGGCGGATCGTGGAGCACGGTGGCCCATGGGCACCGGGCAGGGCCACCGGAACAGCTGGCAGGGGAGAACCGGACGTGGATTTCAAGGCGGGTGATATTGTGGTGGTCAAGGATGATGCGGCCGTCAGACCGGAACTGCGCGGCATGAAGGGCACGATTGTCGAGATTATCGAAAACGGACAGATTCGCGTGCGCAGCGACAGCACGGGAAATGACGAATGGTTTTCCGCATCCGACCTGCGGCATGAATGAACGGGACGGGGATCAATCCCCATCCCACAGGCGCAGGAACGCGTAAGGATAGGCCCTGCAGGTCTGGACAAGGTGCCGCATCCGCACGGACCAGTCGCGTGAAGGGATGGAGGGCGCGCGGGGTGCCTGCATGACCATGCTCCTTGCCTGTCTCGGGACCGGCCCTGTGGCAGGGCACCGGCCCGGATGGTTCGTGAATTCCGTAACGTCATACAGGCATGGAAGATGCACTGGCGGGATTCACATCCGCATGAAATATCCCTGATGTGCGATACATGCATTGCGGCTGCGCATGCCGTGTTTGGACGCCTGTCCCTTCCGGGTGTTAGAAGGAACGGGGCCGGGCCTGCCGGTAACCCGATCGACAGACAGCGAAGAGATTTATGAACCGCGGCAAGATTATAAAATGGGCCACCATCATGTCCCTGCTCCTGATGATTGGCAGCGTGGGGGTGCTGGTGCGCGGTATGACCGCTGACGGGATTGGCCCGGTCTCATGGATGGTGGCCGAAGGACTGGCGGGCCTTGGCCTGCTTGGTCTTGGGGTGATCAACATATGTGGCGGACGCGACTGACCGCGACGCGCCCGCTTTTCTCCACCTTCAGTTACCCATGCCCGGCCCGCCAGAGCCGCCGGGACCGTCACTGGGCGCATCCTGTCCTGGCGATCCGGTCATGCCGCCTACGCCGCCGCTTTCGCTCGGGTCGGTGGGGGGATGGCCGGACTGGCATGCTGTCAGTCCCGCCAGCAGTAGCAGAACGGCAATTTTTTTCATCTGGGTCTTACGTCCTTCAATCACGCTATGGTGAGGTATGTAAGGATATTCCCCCCGGAATCAACGGTGTTTCCCTACGGCCATCAAGGATGGTGGGGCGGCACGGGTTGCACGCCCAGACGATAAAGGGTGGTTTCGTTGTATGTCTGTCCCGGTTTCAGTTCGATACCGGGGAAAGCCGGGTGGTTCGGGCTGTCGGGGTAATGCTGGGTTTCCAGCGCCACGGCATCCGTCTGGCGATAGGTGTGCCCCGAGGGGCCGGCATAACGCCCGTCAAGTGAATTGGATGTATAGACCTGCAACCCCGGCTGCGTGGTCAGCACGTCCAGCACCCGCCCCGAGGCCGGATCCCACAGGTGGGCGGCTGGCACCGGGGTGGGTGAAAGCTGGCTGTTGACGATCCAGTTCTGGTCATAACCGTGCGGATACATCATTTGCGGGTCCGTATTGCGCAGGCGCTCGCCAATGCGGTGGGGTGTCCGGAAATCAAGCGCCGTGCCCGCGACCGGCGCGACCGTGCCCAGCGGCACCGATTTTGCGTCGATCGGGGTGAAGCTGTCGGCATTGACCTGCAGCATCTCGTTTTCAATGGAACCACTGCCCTCGCCATTCAGGTTGAAATAGCTGTGGTTGGTCAGGTTGACCACGGTGGGCCGGTCCGTTGTCGCGACGTAGTGCAGCGACAGTTCATTGCTGTCGTTCAGGCTGAAGGTGACATGGGTGGTCAGCGTGCCGGGAAATCCTTCGTCTCCGTTCGGGCTGACCAGCTTCAGGGTCACGCTGGCGCCATTAGCGGTGGTGCCCGCGTTTTCCACTGTCCATACATGTTTGTCGAACCCCCTGCGACCGCCATGCAGGGCGTTGGTCCCCTCGGTCCGGGGGATGTGGTAGGTCTGTCCATCCAGCACGAAGGTGCCATTGGCGATGCGGTTGGCCACGCGCCCCACAGTCGCCCCGAAAAACAGGCCGCCATGGGCGCTGTCACGGGTATATCCCACCAGCGTCGGGAACCCCAGCACGACATCCGCCACATGGCCGCGTGCGTCCGGTGCATCGATGGCGGTTATGGTCGCACCATAGGTCATGACCTGCACGCGCATGCCGTGCCGGTTGGCCATGGTAAAGCGTTCGACCACCTGGCCATCCGCCATGGTGCCAAATGGGGCGCGGTCCAGCGTTACGGGCGGGGCGGTATCAGCGTGCGCCGCTGTCGTCATTGCTGCCGCCAGCAGCAGCCCCGCAAGGGAAAAACGGTATTCCGAGCGCGAAAAAGAAGCGTGCATGGAGCATTCCTGTCATGATCCGGCTGGTCGGAAATCCTGTTATCTGCTGTTTATCTTGCCGCCATTGGCACGATCCTGCAAAACAGGGCAATGAAACCGGTTCTGGTGTGTACGCGTGCGGTTCGTGCGCATGAAAGGGAGAAAATGCGATACAGGGTTGTGGTGGCGCTGATGGCTGCGGGCATTGCCTGCGGTGGAACGGTAGACGGCGCATGGGCGGAACAGGTACAGGACCTGCCCGCATCCCCGGCCCCGCATGGCGAGACGGACCTGCAGAAGCTGCCGCCGTACCAGAACAAGGTGAATGAATATATCGACCTTGCATCGGTTCAGGTGCATGGCACGCATTCATCCGCCACGTTCATCCAGGATTTTGACGAGGACATGATCCGTCACGGGCTGCCGTTTGCCTCGGTCAGGTTTTCCGTCATGTACAACTGTGCCGCGGATACATACCGCACGCTGTCCTATGCCACATGGTCGGGCCATATGGGCACGGGCCACCGGATAGCGGACGGCCCGGTGCCACGGGGGGAAATGACGGTCGATCCCTCCCTGCGTGATGGCAGGCGCATCGCATGCGCCCATGTGGGGCATAATCATGCCGGGGGGCAATAATCCCCGTTTGGGGATAACCCGGGAAGTGATGTGGATAACAGCGTGGATGGGTCGGCGCATCATGCGCTGAATGGCTCGGGGAACTGCTAAAAATGAACGATAAGGCTTCTGTGGATAGTCATGTAATCGATGCCGTGGCGGCATCGCTGCCCACCACTACGGCCTCTGATACGGCCTCCATCCCGCCACAGGAGCAGGCGCGCGTTTTCCTGCAGCATCTGGCGCAGCGGGGGCTGACGGTCGCCCCGGTCGAAGGGACGGATGGCGCATCGGCCCTGCACCAGATTTCACAGGGGCTGATCGACCTGTTCTCCAGCGAGGACCGCAAGCTGAAATACAGCGCCCTGCTGGTGCTGTTCCTTGTGCTGGTGGTGCTGTACATCCAGCCGCTGGTCATCCTGTTCGGGCTGCTGCTCAGCGGCGTGATCTTTTTCATATTCGCGCTGACGCGCCGCAGCCAGACCGCTGACTGACCCGGAAGCTGTCTGGAAAGCACCCTGTAAACATAAGGAAGTTTTTGGTGAAGCTTTTTTCGGAAAGCTTCTGGAGACGTCGCCTTTCTGGAAAAAGGCGACACCCGAAACCTTTTATTTTTTGTTATCGATACGCGGATTTTAAACGACTTCTCAGGGGGAACCGGCGGTGGCGGCTGGTGCCCCACCCTGCTGTGCCGGGTTCTTGGCAGGCATGATGTCGTCGCTGCCGCTGGAGCCGGAGACAAGCTGCCACTGCCGCCGGTCATCCTGATAGCGCGACAGGCACATCAGCAGTGCCTGATATTTTTCCAGCCGCCCCGGATCACTGACCAGTGACAGGCAGGCGGCGCGCAGGTCACTGTCATACCCGGTCCAGTGCGCTGTCAGGGCTGCCTGGCTTTTCTGTTCGGCGGACACGCATTCGCCATCCGTATCCTGCATTTCGATATGGGCGCGGTCGCAGTTGGCCGCGATGTCATATTGCGGCAGCGTCAACCTGCGCCCGTGCTGGGTGTCGTAGGGGTGGTGGGCCAGCTTTTCTATATCCACCACCGGGGTCGTCGCATGGGGCGCAGGGGCGGGTTGCAGCGGTGGTGGCAGGCTTTCGCCGTGCTGGGTTGCATACCGGGCCAGGTCATCAAGTGCTACCAGCGCTCCCTTGACCGAAAACGGTACCGGTTCATGTTCGAAGGGGATCAGCGCGCCCGTAGCCGCGGCCTTCAGCGCATTGACCAGATCCGGCACGGTATCCGGGTTCAGGTCGCCGCCAGCGGTGTCCCATTTCTGGTTGGTGCTGAAGATCTGCAGCGCAATGGTGAACTTGCCGATCATGACCATGGCCGTTTCCACCCCCTTGGGGTTGCGGTAACGACCGTGGCGCTGGTGGATGGCAATGCCCACGGTACCGCTGGTTGCACGGTAGAACATGATATCCAGCGTACCCTGATGGGACATGACCATGGGTTGGCCGGCTGGTCCGCTATTGGCGAATATCCAGTCCGGGTCGGCGGCGTGCGCGTGTGATGTGGCGCAGAGTGTCCCGATTGCCAGGATGGCAGCAGGTAGCAGGCGCATCCCGGCCCTTTCCTTCCAGTATCCATGAAATCCCGTTAGTGGCCCCATGATAACGGTGTGATACCGGCAGGCCAATGCCATGTGCACAGGTCGCCCCTGTGGCGGCGGGAAAATGAAATTCTTCTTTACTATTATTTTTGCCACCGACATGGCACGCACCACGTTGAAGGGCTGGACATGCTTTGTCGCAGATTGGCCACGATCCCGTGAGATGGTGGCCCCGTTTCCAGATCGTGGGAACAGACATGCGGGGATTGTCCTTCCATGTCCTGAATTATGACAATATATGTCAGCGTCACGTTAAGGTGATGCTGGAATGATCCATCATCCCGATTCGTCGGTCTTTGTTGCAATGGGATTGTCGCAAAGTGAGCAGGAAACAGATTTTTCTTCTGGGCTGTATGGCATTGATCTCCCTGCCGGGGATCGCGCTGGCGCAGTCCTATGATGACCGGCCCCGTGCCGTGCCCGTGGCCATGCAGCCGGAAGACGAGAACAGCAGCCCCAGCCCGTCGCAGATGCTGGTGGATGAACGCGCGGGTGGATGGGTTGCCATCCACCACACACCCGATGCGGGCGCGCATACTGACCTGTGCATTGCCGGATCGGAAAGTGAGATCCTGATGTTCCGCGCCGATGCCGAATCGCTACAGGTGCGCAGTGCCGATGATCACTGGACGCTGGCCAGTGGTGAAAAAGGCGACATGACGGTTACGGTAGGGACTTACACCCGCGTGTTCCACATGCAGGCCAATGACGCCACGACCCTTGCGGCTGATATCCATGCCGATGACCTTACCCACCTGCTGGATGCCATGGCGAAGTCGCATGTGGCATTGGTGAAATTTGGCGACCGAACGACGCTGAGCGTCAATCTGGCGGGCAGCATTCCCGTGCTGGACCGTTTCCGGGGCTGCACCGAAACCCAGCATTTTGCCGATCTGGGTCAGGGCGCGGGACAGAAGGCATCGCCTTTCTAGGTAAATGGGAACAGAAGTATCCGGGTGCCGTCTCTGTCGAAAAAGGCCTTACCAGAAACGCCTTTATAATCTGCGGGATGTTCCACAGGCAGGCTCAGTGCTCTGCAGGATGGGGCGCCACACCGGCCTGCTGGCGGGTGCAGCGGTGCCAGCGGTCAGGTAGCGCGTGGCCGTAATAGAACCCGCGCTTGAGGATGTTTTGCACCAGCCGCAGGCCCGGATTGGCGGCAAAATACAATGCGCGTTCCAGACCGGTGGTGGTGGGTGCGCTGACAAAGCGGGCATTGCCGATATAGGACGGGAATTCCCCGTTTTCCCGCGCCAGTCCAGGCCAGACGCTCAGTGCGCCAAGTCCGGTTTTCCACGGCTGTCCCATTAATGTGTCGATCGGGGTGGCGGTGTAATGCAGGCAGCGCAGGATCTTGCGTGCGCCGGACGGGCTGACCAGATAGGCATGTGCCCCGCCGGGCGTGGTGGAAATACGCGTCAGCCAGTAGTTCCGGCCCAGGGGCACAAGTTTGCGCTGCAGGCGGGTGGCGTGCTTGGCGTCGCCGAAAAAACGCACGAACTCCCATTCATCCCGTCGCTGCATCAGGGCACGCACCACATACGGCCAGTCGGGGGAGAGCAGGACATCGTCCTCCAGAACGATCCATGGCCTGTCTTTCGCCGCGATCTGCTGCAGGGCTTTCTTGTGTGACAGCAGGCAGGCGATCTCGCCGGGATACAGGTCCTTGCCCATGAAAATCCGCCGCCTGCACCGATTGTATATCCCGTAATCACGTTCGGTCAGGCTGGTGGCGTCAACCGCATTCATAAATTCAAAATCAAGACCGAAACCTGCCAGTTGTCGGGTTAATAATTCCCGGCGCTGTATGGCATGTGGCAGGCTGATAATGAGGATATGGGGAAATCTATATTCCTGATCATGTGGTCGTGGATGCATTTTTATTTTCAGATCATTGATTCTATATCAGTAATATCTTGACATAACCACTTGACAGGAACGGATCGCGGCACACTAGCGATGCTGCCCCCTGAAGGATAGAGATATATTCGTGGGTTCCATTGCCGCATCTTCCCCTGCCGTGACCTGTTTTCCTGCAGATGGCAGGGCATATGGCGTGCTGCATGTGCCCGGATATGACCTGGGTTGCGGCCGGCGGGACAGTCCCCGGTTGCGCATGCATGGCAGCCCGCACGCTGGGCTGTGGTGACAACGGGCGTGTGTATGGCAAACATTCTTCCTTTCCGGATTGTCAGCGCTGGCTGACCTGCAGAAAAGGAAGACAGGACGTGAGGGGACGTTTTCATCTTGGCGCGCTGGCTGGCGGGCTGGCCATCATCGCGGCGGGAACAGTCTTGGCACCCGCCATGGCGCGGGAGACAAAGGCACGCCATGATGCTGCCCCCGCCCCGGTCGCGACGCTGGATGTGGCGGCGTTCCAGACGCAGGCGGCGCAGTATGTTGGCAAGCCGGTGCGGATTGAGGGGTGTTACATTACCTCGGCCAATTCAGGCGGGGCGGATTGCGCGGCCTTCCGTATTGCTGATCTGCCGGGACAGGTGGACTGGAACGGTGCGGTGCCGCTTGATGGCCCGACAATGGAGGAATCCTCCTTTCGCAAGGCCCAGCAGATCTGCGGTGACACGGGCAAGCATGAACAGTGCCAGGCCGAGGTCAGTGGCGTGGTGTACGACCCGTTCGGGGATATGGGAGTGCAGGGGCAGCGTAATTTTGAACTGCGCAATGCCCGGATTCACTGGCTGGCGGAACCGGCGCCACATAAGGCGGATCATCGCCATGTGGGTAATGAACGCTCCGCGTCCCGCTAACGGGCAGATTGCAAGCTGGCATGGGGATACCGTTTCTCCATGGCCAGATGGGGTGGCCCAGCCGCTCAACTGTCATGAACGCCTGCAGGTTGCCTGAAAAAGACCATGGATAAAAACAGGAGTCCCTTGGTGTCGCCTTTTTTCAAAAAGGCGGCGTTTCTGGTTAGCCGATCTTTTTTATCCCTTCACGCCTGCGGTTGGTCGACCAGACGCAGCATGTAGCCCAGTTCCGTCTTGGCCATCCGTTTTGCCTGCGCCAGCAGGGCATCGCGATCGATAAACCCCATACGGAACGCGACTTCGGTAGGCGACCCGACCAGCATGCCCTGACGGGACTGGATGGTCTGCACGAAATTGCCAGCCTGCATCAGGCTGTCGGGCATGCCGGCATCCAGCCAGGCGCAGCCGCGTCCCAACTGGTCAACATCCAGCGTGCCTTCTTCCAGATAAATCCTGTTGAGGTCCGTGATTTCCAGTTCACCGCGCGCGCTGGGCCGGACCCGGCGTGCGAATTCCGTCACGCGGTGATCGTAAAAATACAGTCCGGTCACAGCCCAATTGGAATCGGGCTTTTCAGGTTTCTCGACAATATTCAGCGCGCGAGCGTTTCTGTCGAACGAGACGACGCCATAGCGTTCAGGATCACGCACCTGATAGGCGAAAACGGTCGCCCCGTTCGCCTGCTGCGCCCGTTGCGCCGCTGCCTGCAGCAGACTGCTCAGATGATCGGCAAAAATCAGGTTGTCACCCAGCGCCAGTGCACACGGCGCGCCATCAATCCAGTCTTCCCCGATGATGAATGCCTGCGCCAGCCCATCGGGCGCGGGCTGGACACGGTAGGTAAAACGGACCCCGAACTGCGATCCATCGCGCAGCAGTCGCTGGAACTGCGGCATGTCCTGCGGGGTGGCGATGATCAGGATATCCCGAATCCCTGCCAGCATCAGGGTGGTCAGGGGATAATAGATCATCGGTTTGTCATAGACGGGCAGCAACTGCTTGGATGTGGCAATCGTCATCGGGTGCAGGCGTGTCCCGGAACCACCGGCCAGCAGGATTCCCTTCATCGGCCGGGTGTGTGTGGCGGATATGGCTGTCATGCCCGGGTTCCCAGTCTGTGGCCTGTGTAGTGCTGCGCACGGATGTTTTCCCACCACGCACGGTTGTCCAGATACCACTGGACCGTGTGGCGGATGCCGGTTTCGAAATCATGCCGTGCGGTCCACCCCAGCGCGTGTTCGGCGTGGGTGGGATCAATTTCATAACGGAAATCATGGCCCGGACGGTCGGCGACAAAGCGGATCAGACGGTCACGCGGGCCATCGGGGTCCGGCACCAGTTCGTCCAGCACGTTACAGATGGTCCTGACGACCTGCAGGTTCGTGCGGGGCTGGCGTGCGCCAATGGCGTAGGTTTCCCCCGGTTTCCCGTGTTCGATGGCCCGGACAAGGGCTTCGGCATGGTCTTCGACAAGCAGCCAGTCGCGGATGTTTTCGCCCCGGCCGTAAACCGGCAGGTCCTTTCCTTCGATGGCATTGATGGTAACAAGCGGGATCAGCTTTTCGGGGAAATGCCAGATCCCGTAGTTATTCGTCGTATTGGTGACAAAAGTGGGCAGGCCATAGGTATGGTGCCATGCCCGCACGATATGGTCGGACGCCGCCTTGGACGCGGAATAGGGGCTGCGTGGATCATAGGATGTGGTTTCGGTAAAGGGTGGATCACCCGCATCCAGATGCCCGAAAACCTCATCGGTCGAGATATGATGGAAACGAAATGCCTTCCGGCGGGCGGTATCCAGCCCCTGCCAGTACGCATGCGCTGCGTCCAGCAATGTATAGGTGCCCATTACATTGGTCTGCATGAACACGCCCGGCCCGTCGATGGAGCGGTCCACATGGCTTTCCGCCGCAAGGTGCATGACGGCATCAGGCTGGTGGGTATCAAACAGGCGCTTCATGGCCGCAGCGTCAAGAATGCTGGTGCGAACGTGGTGGTAACGGTTGCTGGACGCAACCTGTGCCACCGTTTCGGGTGATGCGGCATAGGTCATGCAGTCGACATTGATGACACTGTGCGCTGTCCTGTGGATCAGATGCCGCACCACGGCTGAACCGATAAAACCGCAGCCTCCGGTCAATAATATTTTTAATGTATTCATATAGATGTTCGATTCAAATTCGGTATTGACCTGACCGTTGCGGCCAGAGTGTGCCCATAAAGACCCGTCAGCCGGTGGCGCGGGCCATCCGGTTACGCGACGCAGTATCGACGATGATGGTTAACCATTCCCTATGGGGAGCATCGATCTGTGGGACGAAGGGACGACAGCGCGATGTGACGGGCGTGCGCATGGGGACGCACGTGGTGGTCACGGCCCCGAAGTGGCGGCGTCCAGACGCGGGCGATAGGCTTATGTGGATTGAGGAGCAGACTGTCCCGGCCCGTTCAGGCAGGGCGGGGCATATGGCCGACCTGTCAGGGCTGGTGCATCAAAACGGCATGATGGCCCGGCGTGCAGGCGACAGCCGCCCGTAAGGTCTGGCAGGGCCGTCCGTGCCGGGACGGGAAACATGGATGATGTCAGGTGCAGGTCAGCAGGCCCGTGCGGGGGATGTGCAGATGGTGATGGGACTACATATCACGTAACGCCCATGTTCACCGGGTAGCGCAACCAATACGGCATGAGGCGCAGGACGCTGTGCCGGCTTTCTGCCATGACCGCCTGTCCGCAACGCGTGGTCCTGCGGCCGGGGATATTATTCCTTATCCGGCGTGCCCAAGCAGGTGCGACAGCAGGGTAAATATCCCGCCGCACAGGACACTGCCCATGACGACCATGGGCACGATCCACATCTCGCGCATAATGCTTTTCGCATGGTCCACGGCACGGCGTGTCTGGACGCTGCGTGCGGAGGGCATTGGCGTATTGATCATGGTTGTCATGGCGTGACGTCCCGGGGTGCTGAGGCCCCAAAAAAGCGACTGCGGTTCGTGACCGGTGGCGCGTAATGCAGACAGGATCGAACCCTGTCAAGCAGGAAAATTCATCCCATCCGGAGAGGGCACGGTCATCACGTAAAAAAGGCCAGTTGGCCGCCGTTTTTTCCACGGGATATGCTTTTCATGCGTAGCGGCGTTGCGGGCCGTGTCGGGATGCCCGATAAGATCCGTTTGGCCATGCGAAACTGGCCGTCCTTACGACGGGATTCCCTGCATGACTCCGTTCGCGCTGATTCTGACCGGCATCGGTTCCATTGCCGTTCTGCTTCTGCTGATTTTGCGGATGCGGCTGCATCCTTTCGTTGCCCTGCTGGTTGTGGCGGTGGGGGTGGCGCTGCTGACCGGCATGCCGGTGGCAAAGCTGGCCGACGCGGTCCAGGGCAGCATGGGCCGCACCATGGGGCATATTGCCATTATCGTGGCGCTTGGGGCGATGATCGGGCGGATGATCGACCTTTCGGGCGGGGCCGCCGTGGTGGCGCGTGGACTGGTGCGCCGCGTAGGAGCTGCGCATGTGCCACTGGCGCTGGTCATTTCCGCCTTCGGTGTGGGTATTCCGGTCTTTTTTGAAGTGGGCGTCATCATGCTCATGCCGCTGGTCTATGGCATGGCGCGGCAGACGGGGCGGCCGCCTGCGGTGTTCGGCATTCCCATGGCGGTGACCATGCTGACGGTGCATGCGCTGCTGCCCCCCCATCCGGGCGCGGTTGCGGTTGCGGCGGCGCTGGATGTGGGGGCGGGGCACATGCTGCTGCTTGGCCTGCCGCTGGCGGCGGTGGTCACCGTGCTGACCTATGTGCTGACGCGCCCGATCATGGCACAGCCCTTTGGCTGCTCACCCGACATCCGCGCCGTGGTGGATGAGGCGCGTGATGCGGTACGGAACCATGACGCGGCGGATGGACCCGCACGCCTGTTCCTGCAGGCAGGCCAGCACCGGCCGGTCGGCATGGGGGAAGTCATTACGGTCATTGCCGTGCCGGTGGTGCTGATGGTGGCGGGTACGCTGGCGGGGGAACTCATGCAGCCGGGCCGCCTGCGTTCGGTACTGGTCTTTGCGGGGATTCCCTTTGTTGCCCTTGGGCTGGATGTCATGCTGTGCGCGTGGCTGCTGGGGCTGCGGCGGGGGCTGGCGCTGGCTACGGTGTCCGACGTGGTGGCCGCAGCCCTGCCGGGGACGGCCATCATCATCCTGATTACCGGCGCGGGCGGCGCTTTCGCACAGGTGCTGGTGGGCAGCGGTGTGGGTGATGCGCTGGGCGGGCTGCTGGCGGCCAGCGGGCTGCCGCTGCTGGTGCTGGCCTTTGTCCTGACCATGATCCTGCGTGTGGCGCAGGGGCCGACCACCGTGGCGCTGATGACCACGGCGGGCATTCTTGGCCCCATGATCGGGCGGCTGCACCTGGACCAGACGCATCTGGCCCTTGTGGCGCTGGCCATGGGGGCGGGCGGCATGGCGCTGTCGCATGTCAATGACGCGGGGTTCTGGATCGTGACCCGTATGTGCGGCGTCAGCGTGCGCGAAGGCCTGCAGAGCTGGAGCATCATGACGCTGGTCGCCGCCCTGCTGGTCTTCGCTGGTGTCGCAACGATGTGGGCGGTGCTGCCTGCCTGATCGGCATAGGTAATAAAAATTTTGGGTGCCGCCTTTTTTAAAAGGCGGCGTTCTTCGCAGCTTTTTGAAAAAAGCTTCACACAAAACTTCTGGTGGTTTTCAGCCCGTCAGCGGCAGCAGGAACGGCGCGGTGCGGCTGTCTGGCGCGCGGGCGACATCATGCGGCGTGCCTGCGGCGACAATCCGGCCGCCGGCATCCCCCGCGCCCGGTCCCATGTCGATGATCCAGTCCCCGCGCGCTGCCACCCGCATGTCATGTTCGGCCACCACCACAGTATGGCCGCCATCGACCAGCGATTGCAGATGGGTCTGCAGCCGGTCCACATCCGCCGGATGCAGGCCGGTTGTCGGTTCATCAAGGATATACAGCGTATGGCCCCGGCGTTGCTTCTGCAGTTCGGTCGCAAGCTTGATGCGCTGCGCCTCGCCCCCCGACAGCTCGGTTGCGGGCTGTCCCAGTCGCAGGTAGCCAAGACCGCCCTGCTGCAGCGTACCCAGTGCGTTGGCCAGTGATGGCGTATCGGCAAAGAACGTGGCCGCGTCATCCACCGTCATGTTCAGAACGTCAGCAATGGATTTCCCGCGTATCGTGACTTCCAGCACATCCGGCTGGTAACGCGTGCCGTGGCAGGTGGGGCAAGGGGAATAGACACTGGGCAGGAACAGAAGTTCCACCATGACCGAACCCGCGCCCTCGCAGGTGGGACAGCGGCCCTTCGGCAGGTTGAAGGAAAAGCGGCCTGCATCGTAACCGCGTGATTTCGCAAGGTCGGTTGCGGCATACATCTGCCGGATGGTGTCGAACAGGCCGGTATAGGTCGCAAGGTTGGAACGCGGGGTGCGGCCGATCGGCTTCTGGTCGATCATGACCAGCCGTTTGATCTGGCCGACGCCTGCGGCAACATGTCCCTGCGGTGTGCCGATGGGCATGTCCCCGATGTCCTCGCCGTCGGTGTCCTGCACCAGTTTCTGCCCCAGCGCGCGGGCGATGATGGCGGGCAGCGCCTGACTGACCAGACTGGATTTGCCCGACCCGGACAGGCCGGTCACGGTCACGAACGTGCCCAGCGGGATTTCGACGCTCAGGTCACGGAGGTTGTTCCACGTGATCCCGTCCAGTTTCAGCCACCCCTTCGGCGTGCGTGGCGTGCCCGCAATCGGCGCATCACTGGCGAACAGGTAGGGCGCGGTGCGTGACAGCTTCACGTTGCGCAGGCCGTCGGGCGGCCCGCTGTACAGCACCTTTCCCCCGCGCGTGCCCGCATCGGGACCGACATCGACAATCCAGTCCGCGCGGCGGATCAGGTAGAGGTTGTGTTCCACGATGAACAGCGAATTTCCGGCTGCCTTCAACCCCTCCAGCGCATCCAGCAGGTTATGGGCATCCGCCGGGTGCAGCCCGCTGGAGGGTTCGTCCAGCACATACACCACGCCAAACAGGTTGGAACGGATCTGTGTTCCCAGCCGCAGCCGCTGGTATTCCCCCGGTGAGAGGGTGGTGACGGACCGGTCGGCCTGCAGGTATCCCAGTCCCAGATGTTCCAGCACGCCGATGCGGCCGATCAGGTCGGCGGCCATGCGGCGGGCGGCAATGGCGGTGGCATCACCCGCCTGCGGTGTTTCCGCCAGCACCTGCGTGCCGTCAGCCAGCGGGGCAAGCGTGTGCGCGATGGTGGACAGGGTCTGCTGCGTCATCTGCGCAATGTTCAGACCGGCCAGCGTCACGCGCAGGGCATCGGGGTTGAGGCGCTGTCCATGGCAGGTTGGGCATGGGGTGGCGGTCAGGAAACGTTCGGCCCGCCTGCGCATGTTGGCACTCTGTGACGTGGCGAAGGTATGCAGCACGTACCGCCGCGCGCCGGTGAACGTGCCATTATAAGACGGCGGCACATGGTCACGTATCGCGCGCTGCACGGCAGCGTGGTCCAACCCGGGATAGACGGGATAGGTTGGCGTTTCCTCGGTATAAAGGATCCAGTCGCGCGTTTTCTGCGGCAGGTCGCGCCATGGGCAGTCTACGTCCACACCCTTGGTGATCAGGATGTCACGCAGGTTCTGTCCCTGCCATGCGGTGGGCCAGGCAGCCACGGCGCGCTGGCGGATGGACAGGCTGTCATCAGGAACCAGAAGGGCTGTGGTGGTGTCCATGATCCGCCCCTGCCCATGGCATTGCGGGCATGCCCCCATGGGGGTGTTGACGGAAAAGGATTCAGCTTCCAGCCGTTTCATCCCGGCGGGATAATGCCCCGCGCGGGAATACAGCATGCGCAGCAGGTTCGACAGCGTAGTGATGCTGCCGACCGAAGACCGCCCGGTGCCTGTGCCGCGCTGCTGCTGCAGGGCGATGGCGGGGGGCAGCCCTTCGATTGCGGTCACGTCGGGCACCGGCATCTGCCGGAACAGCCGCCGTGCGTAGGGCGATACGGATTCCAGGTACCGTCGTTGCGCTTCAGCATACAGCGTCCCGAAGGCGAGGGATGATTTCCCCGATCCTGAAACCCCGGTGAACACCACCAGCCGGTCACGCGGCATGTCCACGTTCACGTCTTTCAGGTTGTGTTCGCGCGCGCCGCGCACATGTACGAAATCCGCCCGGTCGGATGAATCGGGGGCGGGATCGGAAGGGGGGCGCTGCGACATGGACGAAGCCTTCATGCAATGTGCCGGTTACGGCGGTGCGTCTGTGCCCCCGTTATAACGCGGGAGTGAGATTTTGTCTGGCCCGGTTTATTCTGTTATCGCACGTTTAATAATTATATATGGAAAGGTCGTGGGCCACCCGCTTGACCGATGGGACAGGGCAGCGCATCAGGAAGATTGATACAGAACGAACGATCAGGGCAGGCGGAAGCATGAAAAGGTTCATCATACTGGGCGCATCGATATGCCTGTTTTCCGGGGCGGCCCACGCGGCGGGTGCCGCCCGCCATGGGGAGACGGCGCCCGTCATTGCCGAGGCCGAGCGTCACGTCGCGGCCACGCTGCCTGATCCGCACGGGGTGACATTCCGCAACGTTGCGGTGCACCCCATGGATGCGACATCGGTGGTGTGCGGCGAAATGGCCCCGCACAATCCGCCCGCCGGCGGGGTGTTCATGAAGTTCGGCTATGTGCAGGGACAGGATGACCCGGTGATCTTCAGCGGCCGCGAAGTGCCGCAGAAAGTCGAGTTCAATGAAGTCAATTCATGGCTGAATGACAGCATCAAGCTTGAGGACCTGGAGGAAATGGGTTGCGTGCCCCGTGGCACCTACCATAGCTATAACGAACGTCTGAACAGGGTTATGTCCCAGCGCAAGCAGTTTGGCGTGAACTGAGGGCAGGGCAACTTGTGTCCCCGGCGTGTGTTATGCGGGGCATGCATCCGGACGCCACGTCTGTGGCGACATCAATCGCAGCCTGTCTGCCGGCCAGTGGTGTCAGGGCGGCCCCGTGACTGGATGATCCTGTAATGATGGCGGGGTTCAGGCCGACAGGGTAGCGCGGTGTTTCATGCCGCGCAGGGAAGGGAAATTCATGACAGATGTAACGCAGTCCATGCTGGGCCAGGATGTGTTCGCGACAGGTTCGGGCCGTATGGGCACGCTGACAGCCGTCAACACCAATGCTACCATCCAGATCACGGTTGATGGTCCGGCGGAAAGTACCTTCACCATTCCCGTATCATGGGTGCAGTCTACCGATGGCGGCAAGATCCTGCTCAGCCATACGCTGGAAGATGTACAGTCCTATACTCCACCCGCCTGAATGATGGTACGCTGACTGCCTGATGTGATGGGAAGTGCCGCGCATGCCGCATGAAACGCAACGGCAGGCTGTCCCGGTTGCAGATGCGCGGCCGGATGGGGATACGTTTCGCGTGCCACTGCAGCATGCGCCTGAGGTACTGCTGGCCCAGGCGCGGGCCGTGCGCATGCCGGTCTTCGCGCCATCACGCAGGGTGTCCGATCTGGTTGACATCACGCAGGTTGATCCGGCCATCGCGCTGGATATCCGGTACGCCACGGCGCGGAATTTTCTGGGGTTTCCCATCTACCCCGCTGCGCGCGCCTTCCTGCAGCGTCCGGCGGCCCTTGCCCTGTCCCATGCGCGCGGGCTTGCGGCACGACATGGTTATGGACTGCTGGTTTATGACGCCTATCGCCCCTGGCATGTCAGTTACCTGTTCCGGCAGGCGGTGCCGGAAGCCCTGTATGAATTCGTTGGTGATCCAGCTGTCGGTTCACGCCACAACCGTGGATGCGCCGTGGACCTGACCCTTTGGGATCTGGCCACGCGCCAGGTCGTGTCCATGCCGTCGGGATTTGATGAAATGACGCCGCGTGCCCATGTCACCTATGCGGGCGGTGATGCCGGGACGCGTGCCCGGCGTGACCTGCTGGCCCGTATCATGGCGGCAAGCGGCTTCCTGCCGCTGGCCGAGGAATGGTGGCATTTCGATTATGTTGACTGGCAGGATTATCCGGTCATGGACCTGCCTTTTGATACGGTCGGGAACACCCCCATACGCTGACCGGATCCGGCATCAGTCGTTATGGATGGTGCGGTCGATCGAACGTCCGGCCTTTTCCGCCGGTCCCTTTGGCGGGTCAAAGGTATCCTGCATCTTGTCACCGAAATGATCTATTTTCTCGCCCGTGGTTTCGTGGTGGCGCTTGCACGCGCTCAGCCCCGTGCCCGCCAGCACCAGTGCCAGACCAAGCGCGGTCAGTGAACGCACACGGCGGCGGGACGGGAGTGTGGGATGGTCATGATGCAGGGACAGGCGGAACTGGATACGGGTCAATGCGGGGGTTGTGCCCGATGGTGTCGTGGACGAAGACGTATGCGTATCCATGTGCGGGTTCCTGCCGTGGTATGATGAATCCTCAACTATGAAAACGCTACCCGGGTTCCGGTTGCACATAAATGTGAGCCGCTTAGCTGAACATGGCCCGGCAGTCCGGGCACAGGCGCAGGAAACGGCCATCCGCGACAAAGGCGGTATCGCAGTTCAGGCAGGTGCGGCGTACCTGGTCCGGCCGGTCCATGGGCAGGGCATTGCGGATGCGGTGGCGGCGCAGGTGGGCCTCCAGTGTCTTGATGTTCAGGCCCAGCCTGCGCGCGGTTTCACGATTAGAGCAGCCCTGCCTGCGTAACTGCGCAATGGCCGGGGCAATGGCCGCCCAGTCCAGTCGTGGGCGACAGGGTGTGGGGGATGTCTGTACGCTCTGCGCGTGTTTGTGTGCATATTCCATACGACACTTGTGTTAAAAAAATACACATGCAGCAAGAAAATAGTGAGGATAGAAAAAATATAATCATGCCTGCCAGATGTTTGTGTATTTTTTTCATACACATACAAGGACACATCATGCACGATCCCCATTTGCCCGCAGGCTGTACCCAGACTGACATCGACGCCCGATTCGAACCGGAAGAACCCGCATGGGTCGCGTCCTATGTCACGCAGCTCCGGCATCGCCTTGACCGTCTGGAGACGATCCGGACGGAACTGGCGGCCGATTGCTTTGATGGCGCATATGACGGGGCGGATATCCTTGGCTATCTGGATGACGAAATGGAAACGGTCCGCATGGAGATCGAACACCCACAGCTCACGGGTGGGGACTGATCCCATTCAGTGGGGCGGGGCCTGAATATTTCCATTTGAAAATGAAATCGGGAACCGGCAGAAGCAAGGGGAAAACCCTTTTTGCATGGATATGGAATGACCGAACCGACCTGCCTGCCCGATCTGGATCATGAACATTTCCTGCGGCAGTCCTTTGCCGTGGCGGAGCGCGCGCGTCAGGGCGGCGACCATCCTTTCGGCTGCGTGCTGGTGGATGCCCAGGGCAACGTGGTGATGGAACAGGGGAATGGTTACACGGCGGAAGGTGGCGACATGACTGCCCATGCCGAACGCCTGCTTGCCACACGGGCATCGAAAACCTATGCGCCGGACATGCTGGCGTCATGCACCATGTACACTTCCGCCGAACCCTGTGCGATGTGTGCGGGTGCGGTGTACTGGAGCGGGATCGGCCGCGTGGTCTATGGACAGAGCGAGGCCAGCCTGAAGGAGATAACGGGCAACCATCCCGAAAACCCGACGCTGGACCTGCCCTGTCGCATGGTGTTCGCGGCGGGCCAGCGACCGGTGGCCGTCATCGGTCCCCTGCTGGAAGATGAAGCTGCTGAATTGCAGCGTACCTTCTGGCGGGAAAAGAACACGTCGGCTGTCTGATCATCCATTGATGGGGAAATGGAAATTTTGGTGTGTCGCTTATTTGGGAAATAGGCGGCATTTTTCCGAAGCTTTCTGAAAAAGCTTCACCAGAAACTGCTTATGATTTTCAGGTCCATGCCGTCAGAACCCATTGGTCGTGGTCTGTCCGTTGGCCATGGAATAGGAACAGGCCCGCTCGCCATCGGTTACCACCAGCCATATGATATTGCGCAGCCCGGTATAGAACTGCCCTGCATCCTTCAGTGAGGTATAGCCGTGATGGCGGAACCATGAAGCGACGATGGTCGTGGGCTGGGTACCGAAAGATTTCTTGATCGTTTCCAATAGCTTGTCACATTGCCCACGCGTGAAGCTGTCGTGGTCCTGATACCATATGCCGACCAGTATGCTGTTGCGCCGGGGGTCGAAATCGGCCACCGGCATCATGTCGCTGTCATAGCTGTCGGGCAGGCTGTCGATTTCATGCTGCATGGCGCGCTCGGCCCGGATCAGGCCAAGGTCCATCATGGTCAGCTTGTCGGCAAATAATGTACTGATCACCTGTGACGGAGATGTCTGGGCGGCAGCGGTGCCGCAATATCCGGACATAAGGGCAAGAAACAGGAACAGATAACGCAAGATATCCCCCATGACAGGAACTGGTTCGGGCCATCCTTGTCACGGATGGGGCCGGTACGGACGGTCCTGTATTTCATGTCATGACATGGATTAAATAAAAATAACCTTTTAGGCCACCGTGCGTATCTTGAAAGTTATGCGAATAAGTCCTATCTGCCATGAGAATAATAGCTGACATGGCGGTGAATGGGAGTGCACGCGATATGACACGGATAAAGCTTGCCCGTAATCATCCGGCGAGAGACGCGGGCGTATTCAGGCGGCGATGGTATTGTGGACCTGCTGGTGGGCTTTCCAGTGCCAGGGCAGGAGTTCATGGAGGCGTGGATTGGGAATGTCATTGATCCGTGCCAGGACATCGGCGAGCCATGCCTGGGGATCAACATCGTTCAGGCGCGCGGTGACGATCAGGGAATACATGGCGGCGGCGCGCTCTCCGCCACGATCGGACCCGGCGAACAACCAGGCTTTCCTGCCCAGGGCGATGCCGCGTAGGGCGCGTTCTGCTGCATTGTTCGTCAGACAGATACGGCCATCTGTGAGGAATCGTGTGAATGTATCGGCACGCCGTAGAAAATAGTTCATGGCGTGGGCAACGGGATTTTTGGTCGACATGCGCCGGCAACACTCCCGCATCCAGTCGAACAGATCGTCGACCAGAGGGGCTATGTCTGTTTGACGGACTGCCAGCCGATGTTCTGGGGGCGTACCGTTGATGGTGCGCTCGGCTTGGAATATGGCGTCGATCCTGCCTACTGCCTCTATGGCGAGGGGCGCCTTGTCCCTCTCGGCGATTTTGAACAGTCCCCTGCGTCCATGCGCCCAGCATCCGGCGGAGACAACCGGCGCGGGTTGGCGTCCCGGTTTCGCCAGAGTGTTATAACCCGCATAGGCGTCTGACTGCAAAATGCCGGTCCAG
>NZ_NKTX01000210.1 GCF_003207815.1 Komagataeibacter oboediens
TGGGTGTTGTGATCGATGAAGCGGTCGGGCAGGGTCATGGGGCGGAAGCGCACGCGGTCCAGCAGGCCGGTTTTGGCCAGATGGGTCATGACATAGCTGCCAAATCCGCCAACCGAGCCTTCCTCGATGGTGATCAGCACGGCGTGGTTGCGCGCCAGCTGTTCGACCAGGGCCGTATCGATCGGCTTGGCGAAGCGGGCATCGGCCACGGTGGGGGACAGGCCCTGCGCTGCCAGCATGTCGGCCGCCTTCAGCGCGTCCGCCAGCCTCGGCCCGAGCGATAGGATGGCGATGCCGCCCTGTTCCGGCCCGGACTGCCGGGTCATTTCACGCACGATTCGCCCGCGCCCGATCTCCAGGATCTGGCCCGCGGCCGGAAGCTCCAGCCCCAGCCCGCCGCCGCGGGGGTAGCGCAGGCCGATCGGGCCTTCGTCAAACGCGATGGAGGTCGCGGTCATGTGCAGCAGTTCCAGCTCGTTGCTGGGCGCCATCAGCGTCATGCCCGGCAGGCAGCCAAGATAGGCGATGTCGAACGCGCCCGCATGGGTCGCGCCGTCGGCGCCCACCAGCCCCGCGCGGTCGATGGCGAAGCGCACCGGCAGCTTCTGCAGCACCACGTCATGCATCACCTGGTCATAGGCGCGCTGCAGGAAAGTGGAATAGATGGCGCAGAACGGCCGCAGCCCCTCGGTCGCCATGCCGGCGGCAAAGGTCACGGCATGCTGTTCGGCAATGCCGACGTCAAAGAAACGGTCGGGATAGGCCCTGGCGAACTTGTCCAGCCCGGTGCCCGACGGCATGGCGGCGGTGATCGTGACGATCCTGTCGTCGGTCGCGGCCTGGCGGACCAGTTCCTTTGCAAAGACCGAGGTGTAGCTCGGCGGGCCGGACGGGCCCTTCTTCTGCTCGCCGGTCACGACATTGAACTTCGAGACCGCGTGATACTTGTCGCCCGCCGATTCGGCCGGCTTGTAGCCATGGCCCTTCTCGGTAATCACATGCAGCAGCACGGG
>NZ_NKTX01000211.1 GCF_003207815.1 Komagataeibacter oboediens
CGATCATGGTAATTTTCATCCGGGCGGTCTCCTCTGAATGGTCATTCCGACCCCAGCATGGCACATTGATGCCGCATGGAGGCCGTCCACCCCATCTTGGTCGCCGACGCGGAAATCCGGATGACCTGATGCTTCAACTACGCCAGCACCATCAATGCCCGGGATCATGGGAAAGCGCCGGACGACCGGAGCCTTGCCTGTCAGAGCCAGGCCATCCTTATAGTTGACCGTGGAATGCGTCACTCGAAACGTGACGTCTCCGTCCATCAAATCCGCCTCGCTGAAATCTTTCAGTCCAACGATCTGACTCGTGTCGTTTTTCTCGATCACGATCGCCCGAAATGTGCTCATAGTGCCGTGCCTCCTTTATAATTAGACCGATCGTCTAGTGTTGCCGAAAAAAAGGGATCAGGTGCGGAGCATCGCAAGAAATCCCTCTGCAAAGGTTCTAAGTGGGGTACTGTTGCGTTCGAGCTTGGCGCGGAGAACTGCTCCTTCCCAGCCGATCCAAAAAAACGCGGCAAGATGATCGGCATCATGATGGTTGCGGATCTCACCTGCTGCCTGCGCTGCGCGCAAACACAGGGCCGTGCGCCGTTGCCAGTCTGCAAAAATATCACTCAGTTTCTGACGAAAGGCTTCTGGAAGCGCACCCATCTCCTGCCCCAGATTGCCAACAAGACAGCCGCGCGAAAACGCAAAGCGCTCCATTGCTGCCTCTGCATCGACCATGAAAGCTTTCAGCCGATCCAACGGCGAGAGGCCATCATCGGCAAAGAACCGATCCAGCTTGCGTGCGAAATAATGACCATAGTGATCAATCAGTTCGGCGCCAAAAGCCTCCTTGCTTTCAAAATAGTAATAGAACGAGCCTTTAGAGCCTGATCCGAAAGTTTTTGAACAATACCAGCATGTTGTGATTCATCCGTCTTTGCGAAGAGATGGAGTGAATGGTGGCATGGACTGGTATTGCCC
>NZ_NKTX01000212.1 GCF_003207815.1 Komagataeibacter oboediens
GCTGACTGACCTGATGCTTGGTCCACCACCAGCCGCACCGGCGCGATTTGTGCCAACACGTTTCAATCTGGGCCGATAGCGGCCACGGGGTCGCATGGACTGGCAGCAGTTAAAGAAAACCTATCCGCAGGATCAGGATTTGCCCGCGCGCGCAAACCGCCTGACGGCGCTGATGCGGGTGCGTGACTGCACGCAGTATGACGATATTCCGAACCCGTTCAGCAGCGAATACAACGGGGCAGGGGAATACATCCCGCTAGACAAACGCAGGCCGTCCGTTCGCACCAACATGTGCGCGACGGTGGTGGATGAATCCGCCTCGCTGGTGTTTGGCGAGATGCACTGGCCCGCGCTGGCGGCAGAGGATGAAACGGTGCCGGTCGTCATGGCGGCGCTGGACCGGGAATGTGCCCTACCTGCCGTGATGATCGAGGCGGTCATGTCCGGTTCGGTTGGATCGTCGGCCCTTCTGGTTGAGACCGTGGACCGCAAGCCATGCGTTTCGATGCGCGACACCCGTTATCTGACGCCATCATGGGATGCGGCCGGGCAACTGGTCGAAGTGATGGAGTGCTACAAAGTCAAAGGCGCGGACCTCGCTGCGCAGGGCTGGCCCATATCCGGCGATGATATGGCTGCCGCGTTCTGGTGGTGCCGGGAATGGGACCGGATGGAGTGCCGGGTCTATGTGCCGCGCCTCGTATCAGAAGGTATGCCGAGCAGCGTGGACAAAGCGCGCACCACCCAGCACGGCCTCGGCTTCGTGCCGTGGATCTGGATGGCCAACATGGCGCCGCCCGGCATGGTCGATGGTCCCTGCACATTCGAACGTGCCATCGATACGGTCATCGAATGCGATTACCTGCTGTCGCAGTCGGGGCGCGGTCTAAAATACAGTTCAGACCCGAAGCTGGTCATCAAGGCCGGTCAGGCTGATCCGGCAGGCGCGGAAGGCGATGGCGGCACTACTGGCGG
>NZ_NKTX01000213.1 GCF_003207815.1 Komagataeibacter oboediens
CCATGGGCCGGCGCGTCCGCGCGCGATCGGATGGAAGGGGGCGGGTGGCTGGGTGATGCTCTCGCAGTCCCGGCAGGTGAACTTCTCCCGCACCGTCTGTATGACCTTGAACTGGCGCGGGATCACCTCCAGCGTCTCGGTGACGCTCTCCCCCAGTTTGCTCAGACGATCGCTGCCACAGCACGGACACTGTGTCGGTGCGGGGATGACGACCCGCTCGCGCGGCAAATCGGCACGCAGGGGCTGGCGTCCCCGGTTGCTCCGGGGTGCTGTCGTGCGGACAGCGGGATCCGCCGCATTTTCGGGCGCGTCCTCGGCGAGCGTCGTCTCCAGTTCTTCCAGTTCGAGTTCGAGTTGGGCCAGCAGGCGGCGCCCCCGCTCCGACGAGGCGCCGAAACGGTCCTGGCGCATCCGCGCGATAAGATGTTTGAGATGGGCAACCTGCGCTTCGGCGCTGGCCGCACGGGCTTCCGCGACCTCGGCACGCGCCTCGGCAGCGGCAAGTGCCGCGCGCAAGGCGATGATGTCGTCCGTGTCTCCCGTCATGAAGGCAGTTGATCACATGGGCGCTCAAAAGGGTACCAGTATATGCTGACCTGGCGCGGTTTTTATTATCCCGCCAGTTCAGGTCTCCATGTTTTCTGCGGATTGCGCCAGTCCACACCCTCCAGCAGACAAGTCAATTGTGACGGGGAGAGATGGATCGCTCCGTCCTTTGCCGAAGGCCACAGGAAATGCCCGCGCTCGATCCGCTTCGCATATAAGGAAAGGCCGATCCCATCGTGCCAGATCAGTTTCACCAGGTCGCCGCGTCGGCCCCTGAAGGCATAGACGTCACCCGCGAAAGGGTCACGACCCAGTGCTTCCTGGACCTTCAACGCCAGCCCGGGCATCCCCAGGCGCATATCGGTTACACCGGCCGCCAGCCATATCCTCAGCGTGGAAGGAAGCGGGATCATGATCGTAGTGC
>NZ_NKTX01000214.1 GCF_003207815.1 Komagataeibacter oboediens
GCACTACGATCATGATCCCGCTTCCTTCCACGCTGAGGATATGGCTGGCGGCCGGTGTAACCGATATGCGCCTGGGGATGCCCGGGCTGGCGTTGAAGGTCCAGGAAGCACTGGGTCGTGACCCTTTCGCGGGTGACGTCTATGCCTTCAGGGGCCGACGCGGCGACCTGGTGAAACTGATCTGGCACGATGGGATCGGCCTTTCCTTATATGCGAAGCGGATCGAGCGCGGGCATTTCCTGTGGCCTTCGGCAAAGGACGGAGCGATCCATCTCTCCCCGTCACAATTGACTTGTCTGCTGGAGGGTGTGGACTGGCGCAATCCGCAGAAAACATGGAGACCTGAACTGGCGGGATAATAAAAACCGCGCCAGGTCAGCATATACTGGTACCCTTTTGAGCGCCCATGTGATCAACTGCCTTCATGACGGGAGACACGGACGACATCATCGCCTTGCGCGCGGCACTTGCCGCTGCCGAGGCGCGTGCCGAGGTCGCGGAAGCCCGTGCGGCCAGCGCCGAAGCGCAGGTTGCCCATCTCAAACATCTTATCGCGCGGATGCGCCAGGACCGTTTCGGCGCCTCGTCGGAACGGGGGCGCCGCCTGCTGGCCCAGCTCGAACTCGAATTGGAAGAGCTGGAGACGACACTCGCCGAGGACGCACCCGAAAATGCGGCGGATCCCGCCGTCCGTGCGACAGCACCCAGGAGCAACCGGGGGCGCCAGCCCCTGCGTGCCGATCTGCCGCGCGAGCGGGTCGTCATCCCCGCACCGACACAGTGTCCGTGCTGTGGCAGCGATCGTCTGAGCAAACTGGGGGAGAGCGTCACCGAGACGCTGGAGGTGATCCCGCGCCAGTTCAAGGTCATACAGACGGTGCGGGAGAAGTTCACCTGCCGGGACTGCGAGAGCATCACCCAGCCACCCGCCCCCTTCCATCCGATCGCGCGCGGACGCGCCGGCCCATGG
>NZ_NKTX01000215.1 GCF_003207815.1 Komagataeibacter oboediens
AAAAAGGCTTGCCATGCCTTCGATCGCCTGGCGCTTCCATTGGGCGATCATCGTCTGATGCACGCCATGTTTCGACGCCAACTCCGCCAGCGTCAGTTCCCCACGGATCGCCTCCAGGGCAACCCGTGATTTGAACTCCGCCGCATACCGTTTCCGCGTAACCTTGCCCATAAAACACGTCCTCGTTCAGGCCAGATGATAGCTTATCGCCCTGTCCGAAAAATGGGGACCACTTCTGGCAGCTCAATCGCGACGATCATTCAACTTGGCGGTGCTCGTGTCTTGATGCTCGCAGATGCGTGGGCAGAGGATGTTGTTCCAGCGCTCCAGACGCTCCAGTCAAACGGTGCCTCAATGCTCTTCGACGTGATTAAGATTTCCCATCACGGAAGTCTGCGCAACACAAGTCCTGACTTGCTCCGAATTGTCGATGCTCCTAGGTACATCGTTTCGTCGAACGGCAATGCGCATGGCCATCCTGACATCGAAGTGCTTACGGCCATTGTAGACCGGCCGGCATCGTTTCCCCGCGCAATTTATTTCAACTACCCAACGCCAGCTTCAGCCCTCCTTCGCGATCACGTTTCTAAGAGCGGGGTACCATTTACCGTGGATGACAATGCTACGGATTGGATTGAGATTAAAGGACAAACAGATGATTGACGTGCAGATTAAGCTTGCAACTTGTGAGGTTAATTGTGACGGCAACACTGGGACCGGATGGTTGGTCACACCTTCCCGAGTGATCACGGCTCGTCACTGTGTGTATGAGGCGATCTCTACTCAGGCACAGATTAGCGTGCATTTCGATCATGAATCGGCCTCTAACGAAATCATTGCGAGCGTGATTGCAGACGATGAGAGCCTTGGTAATCCCCCCATAAAAAGAGTGACTTTTGAATGAGAATTTTCTCAGCGTAAGAATTGAGGAGATTCTGATGAAGAGTGATCGCTTTACTGACGCCCA
>NZ_NKTX01000216.1 GCF_003207815.1 Komagataeibacter oboediens
AACACGGTGCGCGAACTGGAAAAGGCACGCGCGGACCTCGTAACGGTGCGTAGCGAACTGAAATCCGCCCGCACCGAACGTGACGCCATTCGTGGCGAACGCGACGAGGCGATCAAGTCCCGCGACGGCCTCAAGGCGCAGTTCGACAAGCAGAAGGCCGATGGTGAAAAGGCATTGGCCGACGCGAACGCCGCTGTGGAGCAGGCCAAGGCTGCCGCCGATGAGGCAGGAAAGGCAGCGAAGGCGCAGGCAGATGCCGCTGTCATCCGTGCCGAAGCCAAGGCCGCAGCCGTCCGTCTGGGCGCAGTCAATCCCGAGGATGTGGTCAAGCTGATCGACCTCGGCACCGTCAAGATGGGCGAGGATGGCAAGATCGAAGGTCTGGACGCGGTGATGGAAGCCGCCAAGGAAAGTCGGGCCTACCTGTTCACCGAACCTGCCAAGCCCGGCACCGAAACCGGCACGACCCGGACGACGCCCGCGCCCAAGGCGGGTGATCCGGCGCCGTTCGATGCGACCAAGGCCGACACCAAGGATGTGGCGTCAGCCGCCGCTGCCGCTGGCCTGCGCTGGCCGACCCTCTGAAATAACACCAACTGCCGCCGATGTGGCTCCGCTGACCGGCTGATGCCGGGGCGTATTTCCGGCATCACAAGGACATAAATCATGGCAATCGCCAATTTTCCCGCCTCGCTCCAGCCCATAATCCAGCAGGGCTTTCTCTCCCGCGCGTTTCAGGATGCGCTGCAGTCCAAGCTGGGGTTCCGCTCCATTGCGGATCGTATGGATTTTCCAGCCCGTATCGGTCAGACCATCACCGACACTCGCGCTGGTCTGCTGGTGCCCGCCACCACGCCGCTCAATCCCACTGCCAACACCAACTTCGATAACGGCATGTCGCCGGACGAATGGGCGGTGGAGCAGTACACGCTTTCCATCAACCAGTATGGCAACACCATGGA
>NZ_NKTX01000217.1 GCF_003207815.1 Komagataeibacter oboediens
CTAGTGTCCTGATCGAGAAGTTTATATGATTATCCTGATGGCAGGGGTAATCGAATGGGACGTGTAGCGGTTGCGATTGAACTGACGGCATTGGAGCGTCAGGAACTGGAATCTCTGGCAAGGGCGCGCAAGACGGGCCAGGCGCTTGCGCGGCGAGCCCGTATTGTCCTTGCCGCAGCCGATGGGCATGAGAACAAGGCGATCCGTGACCTGACGGGCGCGGACATCAACACGGTTGGCAAGTGGCGCCGGCGTTTTGCAACGGACCGTCTGGACGGGCTTTACGATGAACCCCGGCCGGGGACACCACGCTCGATCGGCGACGGGGAAATCGCGGAGACGATCCGCCGGACACTGGAAGAAACCCCGCGCGGTGCTACGCATTGGTCGCTGCGCTCGATGGCACAGGCCGTGGGATATGCACCGTCAACGATCCATCGCATCTGGAAAGCGTTCGGGTTACAGCCGCATCGAACAGAGACCTTCAAACTGTCGAACGACCCCCTCTTCGTGGAGAAGGTCCGCGACATCGTTGGTCTGTATATGGCACCGCCGGAGCGTGCGCTGGTACTGTGCGTGGATGAGAAGAGCCAGATCCAGGCGCTGGATCGCAGCCAGCCCATGCTCCCGATGCGGCCCGGCCAGGTCGAGCGGCGGACACATGACTATACCCGCCACGGTACGACCTCACTGTTCGCAGCTCTCGACATTGCCACCGGCACCATCATTGGAAAGTGTTATCCGAAGCACCGATCCACGGAATTCCGCAAATTCCTTGACCAGATCGAAACCAATGTGCCGACTGACCTCGATATCCATCTGGTGATGGATAACTATGCCACCCACAAGACGAAGCTGATCCGTGACTGGTTGGCCAGGCGCCCGCGCTGGCACGTTCATTTTACGCCGACCGGGGCCTCATGGATCAATCAGGTGGAGCGGTTTTTCGCTCTCGTC
>NZ_NKTX01000218.1 GCF_003207815.1 Komagataeibacter oboediens
TGTGAGTGCTGGTTGTAATCTCCCCAAATGTGCTGGTTGAAAATTCCCCAGTTTGAGGACTGTGCGTGATCGTCATGGGGGCATGCCCCCATGACGATCACGCGGCACATTTATCCCTGCTGATGCCAAAGGAAGGGCGAGCAGGTGATAGGACTCAGGGAGGTCGTTTTGATCCAGGAACTCAAAAGACAGGGGCTCAGCATCAGCGCCATCGCGCGCCAGACAGGGCTCGATCGCAAGACAGTGAAGAAGTATCTGGCCAATGGGCTGGAGACTCCAGCCTATGCACCGCGTAAACCGGTGGCCAGCGCAGCAGAACCTTATCGAACCTATCTGTTGGAGCGGATGGCAAGTTATCCCGGACTTTCATCGCGCAGGCTGCATCGTGAAATTCGCGACATGGGATATGACGGTGCCTATTCATCGCTGACGGAATATCTCCGGCAAATCCGCCCCCCGCTGCCCAGGCCTTATGAGCGGCGCTTCGAGACCGGAGCCGGCGTTCAGGCGCAGGTCGATTTTGCGGAATTCCAGACAGTCTTCACCGGCGAGCCAGGCATCGTGCGCAAGGTCTGGTTGTTCAGCATGGTGCTGGGGCACAGTCGCTGGCTGTGGGGACGTTTCTGCCCGAACCAGGGTCTGGAAACAGTGATGCGTTGCCACATCGCCGCCTTCGAGGCGATGGCGGGCTGCTGCACGGAAATTCTCTACGATCGCATGAAGACCGCTGTCATCGGTGAGGATGATGCGGGCGTGGTGACCTACAATGCCTCGCTGGTGGCGCTTCTGGCCCATTATGGCAGCGCCCCCAGAGCCTGCCAGCCCTATCGCGCCAAGACCAAGGGCAAGGTCGAGCGACCCTTCCGCTACATCCGTCAGGACTTCTTCCTTGGCCGCAGTTTCCATGATCTCGATGACCTCAACGCCCAGTTCGACGTCTGGCGCGCGGATAT
>NZ_NKTX01000219.1 GCF_003207815.1 Komagataeibacter oboediens
ACTTTGCGGAAGAGCCGAGAACTGACCCGGGTTTTTCATCAGGAATTGACCCAGCCAGCTGCTATTTCAGGCGTAGTCGGGCGGGCGGTCAAGAAGAGGATCTGTCCTTTCTGTTTTTTGACGCGGCGGTGCTGGCGCGGAACCTGTAGCTGTCATTTCCTGTCTCGAGGATATGACAGTGATGGGTCAGCCGATCGAGGAGCGCCGTCGTCATCTTCGGATCACCAAAGACGTCTCCCCATTCACTGAAGCTCAGATTGGTTGTGATGATGACACTGGTGCGCTCGTAGAGGCGGCTGAGCAGATGGAACAGCAGGGCGCCCCCTGATGCACTGAAGGGGAGATAACCGAGTTCATCAAGGATCACGAGATCCAGGCGGAGCAGCCTGTCGGCAATCTGCCCGGCCCGGTTGGCGGTCTTTTCCTGTTCAAGCGCATTGACCAGGTCGACCGTTGACCAGAAGCGCGCCTTCTTGCGGTGATGGGTGATCGCCTGGATGGCCAGCGCGGTCGCCAGGTGGGTTTTCCCGGTTCCCGGGCCGCCGATCAGCACGACATTTTCAGCACGCTCGATGAAGTCCCCGCCATGGAGCTGGCGGATCATGGGCTCGTTGACCTGCGTATTGGCAAAGGAGAACCCGGACAGGTCCTTGTAGGCGGGGAACCGGGCGGTCTTTGTCTGGTAGGCGATGGAGCGGACTTCGCGTTCGGCCAGTTCCGCCTTCAGGAGCTGCGAGAGGATGGGGATGGCCGCCTCGAAGGCGGGCGCGCCCTGCTCGATGAGGTCGGCCGTGGCCTGGGCCATGCCATACATCCGCAATCCACGGAGCATGACGACAAGTGAAGCAGCAGCAGGATCATGACGCATGGCGGCTGTCCCTTCGCAGGATGTCATACCGCCCTGTATCGGCGCACGGTTCGTGTTCGAGCACCAGGGCCTGTGGG
>NZ_NKTX01000021.1 GCF_003207815.1 Komagataeibacter oboediens
AATCGCACCAGCCATTCCCGATCCTCCCTCTCACGACAGAATCAGAACAGGCCCTTCGCGTCACTTCACAGATGAGTCAGAGACAGTAGCCCTTGGTATTACGGGGTGTCCAAACCCAATGTGTCCCCGCGCTGCGTGCATGATGCGGGACGGCCGCGCATCGCCCTGCTGGGTGACAGCCATGCATCGGCACTTGCCGCATCGCTGTCGCATCTGGCCGACCAGGCGGGATTTGATTTCGTTCAGTTTACCAAATCGTCCTGCCCCCCGTTACTGGGGACCGCACGCCTCATGCCGTCCCATCCGGGACATGCCGCACAGTGCGCGCTTTACAATGACCGGGCCTTCGCTGCCGTCATGCGCGACCCACGTGTTCAGACGGTCGTTCTGGCCGGGTACTGGGCCGCCCCTTTCGCAGCTGACGCCGGGGGGGATGCCTATATCGACCCACGCGACAGGATGAACCACGGCGTGGCAGCCAGCCTTGCGCGGCTGGATGTTGCGGTACGTACCACAACACAGGTGCTGGCCCGCGCGCACAGGCATGTCATCATATTGGGGGATGTGCCGCAGTTCCGCTTTGATCCCGCACGCGAAGCCGTTACGGCGTTCATGCCCGTGCGCCAGCATGTCGCGCATATGCTGGACCCGTCATTCCTGACCGCGGGGGATATCGCCCCGGTCCCGCTGCTATCCGTCCCCGGACAGCCCATTGCCGACACCGTGCGCCATGCGGTGGCGGACACGGCGGATGTGACCTATTTTTCCCTGGCGGACGGGCTGTGTTCGCCAGCCGGGTGCAAATTCCGCACGGGGAATGACCCGTTTTATGTAGACCAGCAGCACCTGTCGCGCGGCGGGGCCGATTTTCTGCTGGCGCGGATAGACGGCCTGCTTCCCGTCACAGGGGACAACGTCGCCCGGATTGCCACGCAGCCCCCCATCCCCACGGCGCCGATGCCTCTGTCCGCTGCGACGCAGGTGGCCATTCACTGATGGGCCGAGCCGGAATCCACTGACAAAAACCCTACCGACATTCCGGATGCCGTCCTTGTTCCCTGGGGCGGCATGCCTATCCCGCAAGCTTCCCCGGACATCGCCTTTTTGAAAGAAGGGGACACCCGAAAGCTTTTCAGCCTTCTTCCTCGGCTGGGGTCAGCGCGCGGGGGAAAGCGGCGGGATTGAGCATGGCCACGATCATGCCCAGCAGCACCATGGCGCAGGATAGCGGGGTCAGGACGGCAAATCCCCCGTTGGACAGTACCTCTCCCCCTACGGCCGATCCCAGCAATATGCCCATGTTGCACGCAGCATTGATCGCTGCCCCCGCGACATCGGGCCGCGTGGCGCGCGCCCGGATCGCACCGGACATGACAAAGGGCACGACGGCGGAATATCCGATACACCACAGGCCCACCGCCGCCACGGCCATCCAGCCCGACAGGATATGCCCGTACATAAGCCCCATGCCCACCAGCATGGCCAGCCCGCTGCCCAACAGCCCGGCGGCGGGCCAGCGGTCCACCACCAGCCCCGCCGCCCACAGGCCAAGGATGCTGAACCCGCCCGTCATCAGCAGCGCGATGCTGAGTGTCCCGGTTGACAGCCCATGCGCCAGCAGCAGCGGCGTGATGTATGTGTACAGCAGGTGATGGGCAAAGAAGAACACCGCATCCACTACCACGACAACAAGGAATATCCGCATCGCCCGCTGGCCTGCCATTGCCGGCAACCCTTCCCTGACCTGCACTGGTGACGAGACCGGCGGCAGGAAAAACCCAATGCAGATCGTCAGCACCACCGCCAGCACGGTCATGATACCCATGGCCATGCGCCAGCCAACCATGTGCCCGATGGCCGCAGCCCCCGGCACACCCAACACCATGCCCAGCGACGTCCCGCCATATACGAACGAAATGGCACGTCCCGTCATGTTCTGCGGCACCAGCCGCGCGGCATAGGCCGCCGCGATCGACATGAGCAGCGCATGCGCCAGCCCCCCGATCAGGCGACCGGCACACAGGATAAGGAAGGTCGGCGCCACGGTCACCGCCAGGTTGGATGCGACGTAACCCAGCAGGGACAGAACGACCAGCCGCTTGCGGTCGATATGCGCCGTCATGATCGTAAGGGGTATCGCCGCGATCATGACCATCAGCGCAAAGGCACTGACGGCCAGCCCGGCCTGACCTTCGCGGATATGGAAGGCCTGCGCCATCTCGATCAGGATGCCGACAGGGGCGACCTCACTGGTCAGGGCGGTAAAGGTGCAGGCAAACAGGGCAAACAGCCCGACCATGGCGCCCGGAGGAAGGGTTTTGAACAGCATGATCACCTGCTTTGAATGGCGTCCGTGTCATGACGCCGGTTTTCCGCTGCCTTGTGGCACTTTCCACATCCGGATGGAATAGACGTATTTCGCGTTTCAGCGCACCGGAAGATACAAAATGTTCACAAGGCGGATCGCCATGGGAAAAGCAGGCGGGACCCCTCGTCCCGATCCAGTCCAATATGCTGTTTTTTAATAATATCTACGAAAAAACCCCAAAGGCATTCAGCCGTCGCGCCCGCGGGGGCCGGCCGTTATTCCGGACACAGTGCCCCGCCACCATGCCGTGCGGGCAACAATGGATGACTGCGATGTTGGCACGGCTTACCGGGAGCAGCGGGAGCATGGACATCATGCCGTCCCTGCGCCCCGCAGGCCGGACCACGGAAAGGGCAATTGGGGGAACGCGCGTTATGTGCCGCGACGGTCCAGGTTCTTGCGGATATCCTGAACGAAACGTGAATACCGGACACCCTGGAAAAAGACATCCATAAGCAGGCGCGCAGGCCACCGGCACGGACGCCGGACCTGGATCAGCAGGACGTAGCGTGTGTCGGTCGTGTTGTTCCACACCTCGTGGTTATAGGTATCGTCAAACAGGATCGACCTGCCCGCCGTCCAGGGGCAGACATGCAGCCTGTCGCCTTCCTCGAACTGGATCCAGCAGTTTTCGCGGTCGGCAGGTACCTGCAGCGCAAGGTGATAGGTCAGCATGCCCTTGGTCATGCCCCGGTGGCGGGGAATGTGGCAGCCGGGTTCCAGCACGGAAAAGCTGGCGGTGCATAAATTGGGGATCCGGTCGATCAGCGCCGCCGTCGTGGGAACACGGGCGCGGTTTTCCTGCCGCCTGTAGCCATAACCTTCCAGAAAGAAGGACCGCCAGCGCCGATCCGCCGCGATCCGGCCATGATCGGGGGAAATCTCACCAAGCGAGGGAATATCGGACGCCGCCATGCACAGCGCCTCGTCGCGAATTCTTTCCCAGTTCTGCTCCAGATCACGAACCCATTGCATGATGTAGGGATCAAAAAGAGCCTGATCCGGCAGCAGGGAAAACCGCATGACAAAGGCATCGACCCTGTCCCGCAGACCCTTTGTCAGATGATAGATGGTCTTCTTTTTCGCCATTCCCTCTCCTCCTTGAGCAGTCGCGCGGAAATATATTCCGGCCAGGCATGCCTGAATATCCCTCCCGCGCCCTTCCCCACATGGCCACCCGTCGCCTGGCCGCCACACATCCCGGCACAGGCGCGGAAAACTGCCTGCAAACGTCCGGGCGGATGCAGGGATGCACGCGCATCATGTCAGAACACAGGGGGAAATCATTATGGCGGCCCTTTTGCTGGCGGGCCGAACCATATAGAATCCCCTGTCAACCGCAGACCTACGCCGCGCCGGGTCTGCCGCATGTTCTTCATGGCGCCATGCAGGGAGTAAGGCGTGCCTTCAGCGACACCACAGCCCGTTGACACCACATTGACCAGTGCGGCGATTTTCCTCGTTTTCACGCTTGACCCCGGAGAGGGACATGACACTACGGTCCGCGACCTGTGCGGGGATCTGTCGGCCATGGTCCGTGGCGTAGGATTCCGCATTCCCGACGGGCGACTGTCCTGCGTGATGGGTTTCGGGGCGGATGCGTGGGAACGTATCTTCAAGGGGCCGAAGCCCAGGGAACTGCACCCCTTCCGCGCCATACATGGCGTCCATGAAGCACCCTCCACCCCTGGTGACCTGCTGTTCCACATCCGCGCAACCCGCATGGACCTGTGTTTTGAACTGGCCGCCGCCATCACCGCCCGGCTGGACGGGGCGGCACGGGTGGTCGATGAAGTCCATGGCTTCAAGTATTTCGATGCCCGCGACCTGCTTGGCTTTGTCGATGGCACGGAAAACCCGGTCAACCAGGCCGCGACCGATGCGACCGTGATCGGCGACGAGGATCCGGACTTTGCCGGTGGCAGCTACGTCATTACCCAGAAATACCTGCATGACCTGAAGAAGTGGGACGCCATTCCCGTCGAGCAGCAGGAAAAAATCATTGGCCGCAGGAAGCTGTCGGACATTGAACTGCCCGAAGCCGCCAAGCCCAGCTACGCCCACAACGTCCTGACTAATATCGAGGAAAATGGCGAACAGCTGCAGATCGTGCGCGACAACATGCCCTTTGGCGAAGTCGGCCGGGGAGAATTCGGGACCTATTTCATCGGTTACGCAAAATCCCCTTCCCGGGTCGAGCAGATGCTGGACAACATGTTCATTGGTAACCCGCCGGGAAATTACGACCGCCTGCTGGATGTCAGCCGCGCGGTGACGGGCACGCTGTTTTTCATTCCCACCGCCGATTTCCTTGACGCCGCCCCGGCATATGACGCCACGGCAGCAGCGCCTGCGGAAACCAACGAAGACACACGCCCCGTACCGACCGGATCACTTGGCATCGGGTCACTGAAGGAAGAAGCCTGACATGAACAACCTGCACCGGAACCTTGCCCCCATTTCCGACGCCGCATGGGCGGAAATTGAACAGGAGGCGTCCCGCACGCTGCGCCGCTACCTTGCCGGGCGGCGCGTGGTGGACGTGCCTGATGCCCGCGGTGTCGGCTTCGCCGCGGTGGATACCGGCCACACGGCCCGTATCGACAGCCCGGCAGAGGGCGTGCGGGCGCTGCAGCGCAAGGTGCTGCCGCTGGTTGAACTGCGCGTGCCCTTTACGCTGGACCGTGACGCCATTGACGACGTGGAACGCGGCGCACTGGATTCCGACTGGCAGCCGCTGAAGGACGCGGCAAAGAAAATCGCCTATGCCGAGGACCGCGCCATATTCGACGGCTATGCCGCCGCCGGGATCACCGGCATCGGGCAGGATACATCCAACGCGAAGTTCACCCTGCCCGCATCCGCGCGTGACTATCCCGCCATCATTGCCGATGGCCTGAATGAACTGCGCATTGCCGGCGTGAACGGCCCGTACGCCGTCGTACTGGGTGCGCGCGCCTTTGCCGCCGTCAGTGGCGGGAACGAGGAAGGCTATCCCGTGCTGCGCCATATCGAGCGGATGACCGAAGGCAAGATCATCTGCGCCCCGGCCATTGAAGGCGCCTATATCGTGTCCACCCGCGGCGGGGATTTCGAACTGTCGATCGGGCAGGATGTCTCGATCGGCTATACCAGCCATTCCGACACGTCGGTGAACCTGTACCTGCAGGAAAGCTTCACGTTCCGCGTACTGACGACCGAGGCCTCGGTCGTGATCGCACAGACCGGCGCGTAAAGGACCGTTCCGCCACTACAATGCAGGCGAATGCCCGTGGCCGCTGCCGTGGCCATGGTTTGCATTGCACCCCATTTCGTGATTACAGCCGGCAGGCCAAAACCCAAGGAAAGGGCATAAAATGAAAATCAGCGCACGCAACCAGATCGCGGGCAAGATCACATCCATTGCCAAGGGTGCGACCACATCCCATGTTGGCATCGACATTGGTGGCGGCACCATTGTCACCGCATCGATCACCAATGAAGCGGTTGCCGACCTGAATCTGAAGGTCGGCGAACCGGCGACGGCCATCATCAAGGCGTCCGATGTCATGGTGGGCGTGTAAGGCGCATCACCCGCGCCGTCCGTCCGCAGGGACGGGCGGCGTACTTCCACGACATGAACAATTCCTAATCTGCCAGATACATAACGACAGGATCGAAACACAGGCTGGTCACGTTGCCCGCATATACTGCACCCGACATATCCCAAGGTGCCCGTGTGATCATGAAAACCATACTGTCTGCCCTGCCTGTTTTGTGGATTGTTTTGATGGGTGCGCCCGCACTGGGCCGGACGCACCGTATCCACGTTCCCACGACGGAACGTCATCCACGGCAGGTCAATACGGAATTCGGCCACTTCCATGGCCATACAGCCGCCCTGCCGCCCGACAGCAGCGAATATCGCAACATAGATGCAAAATGTTCCGCCCGTGGGCTGGATAATGTCACGTCGCAAAGCGTGACGGTTGGCGTCAGCATGGCATCGCGCCGCAATTTCTATGCCCAGTGCATGGTTGAAAGCGGAGCATGGCACTAATCGGGGACTGGCGCGCGGCAGACCATACGGCTATCGTAACGGACCGGCAGCCACCATCCCGCTGCCGGTCCATGATCCTGTCAGCCCCAGCCGGAAGCATCCGTGTCCATACCACCCTACCAGACCCGATTTTACCCGTCCCCCATGACCGGGGAGTGGCCCTGCCACGACACCACCTATCCCGTCCGCCTGCGTGACGGGTCCACGCTGGTCCTGCCATTACGTCCGTTGCCGGACGGGGAAAAGGCCATCGCGCTGCTCATGTCCAACCAGACGGCATTTGCGGTTGAACACGCGCTGGTCCGCCTGCTGACCGATCTGGCGCGGGAACTTCAGCCGGAGGTCATTGTCGGCGTGCCCACCATGGGTCTGGCCTATGCCCGGCCCGTGGCGGAAAACCTTGGTTTTGACGATTATGTCGCACTGGGTCACTCGCGCAAATTCTGGTATGACGACGCCCTGTCACAGCCTCTCACATCCTCCACCAGTCCCGATCAGGCCAAGCGCCTGTACCTTGATCCCGCCCTGATCGAGCGGGTTCGCGGCAGGCGCGTTCTGGTTATGGATGACGTGCTGAACACAGGCCGGACGGCAGTTGCCGCCATCGGGCTCATGCAGCGGGTGCAGGCACGCATCGTCGGCATTACGGCGGTGCTGACCGAAGGCTGGGCCTGGCGCGACGCGCTGCAGCAGGTGGGAGAGGATATGCCCGGACTGGTGCATGCCCTTGGCCATATTCCCATGTTTGGCCGAAGCGCAGGGGGATGGGAGCCGCTTGCGGGCACATAATGCCCCCTGCCCGCGCGTGACCGGCGCAAAGACAGGAAACGAAGCATTTCCGATTTTGGCGTATGCACCTGCGTGACGGGCCGTATTGTCAGGAAGGTTCCAGTTGGAAACGATCCATGACACAGCAAGGGGTTACGACATTGTCCAGGGTTCTCGTATTATACTATTCCACTTACGGCCATGTTGAAACCATGGCTCATGCGGTGGCGGAAGGCGTCCGCGCGGCAGGGCTGGAGGCAGAGGTAAAACGCGTGCCCGAACTGGTGCCGGAGAATGTGGCCAAAGCCCACCATTTCAAGACAGAACAGTCAGCTCCCGTCGCCACCACGGCGGAACTGCCTGAATATGACGCGATCATTGTCGGTGCGCCCACACGTTTCGGGCGGCTGCCATCGCAGATGGCGAATTTCTGGGATCAGACGGGCGGGCTGTGGATGAAGGGCGCGCTGATTGGCAAGGTTGGCGCGGTCTTTACCTCCACCGCGTCACAGCATGGCGGGCAGGAAACGACCCTGTTCTCACTCATGTCCAATCTGCTGCACCATGGCATGGTGATCAGCGGCCTGCCCTACAGTTTCCAGGGACAGACGAAGGTGGATGAAGTGACTGGCGGCTCGCCCTATGGCGCGACGACAATCGCCGCGGGCGACGGTTCCCGCCAGCCCAGCGCCACCGAACTGGATGGCGCACGCTTCCTGGGCCAGCATGTCGCGGAACTGGCCAGAAAGCTGGCCTGACCCGCACGCCACGCCCGGCCGACCGCCGGGCGTGTCATGTCCCGGTCGGCGCCCTGTCCTTCGCCCAGGGCGGATGGACAAACGCCCCGGCCAGATAATCGATGAAGGCCGTCACCCGCATGGGCCGCAGGGTACTGGCGGGCGTAACCAAGTACAGGGCCACGGGAGGCGCCTCCCACTGCGGCAGGACACGCACGAACCTGCCGGATTTCAGCCCGTCCCACACCATGAATTCCGGAAACAGCCCAAAGCCCAGCCCGGCCTCGAGTGCCGGCAGGAAGGTCTCGGCATTATCCGCCCGCAGGCGCGCGGTCTGTGACAGGACAACCTCCCGCCCGTCCGGCACCTGCCGCAGGCGGATCATGCCCGGGGCGGATGTATTGGTGTAAACGAAGCTCTTGTGGCCTTCCAGCGCACGCGGATCATCGGGATGGCCGATCCGATCCAGATATTCCGGCGTGGCCACAAGCAGTAGCCGCACCGTGCACAGCCGCCGCGCCAGCAGGGCGGAATCAGCCAGTGACGCAATACGCAGCGCCATGTCGTAGCCACCGGCCACAAGATCCACGATGGCGTCGCTGTAATCTATGGTGATGTCTATTTCCGGATAACGCATCAGGAAATCCGGCAGCAGGGGCGCAAGGTGCCGCCCCCCGAACACCATGGGGGCGGCGACCCGTATCAGGCCCGATGGCGTCAGGGTGCCGCCACGCGCCTCCATTTCAGCGGCCTCCGCTTCAGCCAGGATACGGCTGGCATGCCCCAGCAGCCTTCGCCCGGTTTCGGTCAGGGACATCTGTCGTGAATTGCGGTTGAACAGCGCAACGCCCAGCGACTGCTCCAGCCGGCCTATGGCCTTGGACACCGTGGGTTTCGATAGCTGGATGTCCTCCGCCGCGCGGGCGAAGGATCCCCGTTCGGCCACTTTTGCGAAAATGGCCCATGCCTCAAAATCCGGCAGCCGCATTGCATCGTCCCGCGCACTGGTTCCCACTGGCTGTTTCCATAACTGATCGTCCGGTGCCTGTCTCCCCATCCCGGTTATTTATGGTCAATAAATGGAAACAGTGACTTTCCTCTGTTTCTATATTCACAACCCTGTCGGGACGATACCGTGCTGTCCATGGCCAACACTGGCATATGGAGAAAGCCCGATGATTGAAGTACGTCCCTTTGACCGGCTGGGTCACGCCAACCATGGCTGGCTGGATGCCCGCCACCATTTTTCATTCGCCCATTACCACGACCCTGCGCGCATGCACTGGGGCGCGCTGCGGGTCTGGAATGATGACATGATCGCACCGGGCACCGGCTTTGGCACGCATCCCCACCGGGATATGGAAATCATTACCTATATCCGCGAAGGCGCGATCACCCATACCGACAGCCTGGGCAACACGGGCCGGACGGAAGCGGGCGATGTGCAGGTCATGTCGGCGGGCACCGGCATCCGGCATGCCGAACACAACCGTGAAAACGTGGCCACCCGCCTGTTCCAGATCTGGATCATGCCTGACCGCGCGGGCCATGCGCCCTCATGGGGTACGCGCTCGTTCCCGAAGGCAGACCGGGCCGGGCAGTTCGTGGTTCTGGCATCCGGCCGTACGGGCGATGGAGACGCCCTGCCGATCAATGCCGATGCCCGCGTGCTGGGGGCCACGCTGAAGGCGGGACAGGTGGTGGAGTACCCGCTGGGCGCCACGCGGCTTGGCTATCTGGTTCCCGCGCGGGGCCGGGTGGACATTGAAGGCACGACAGTCGGTGAGCGTGATGGCGCCGCCATTTCCGACACCGAAACGCTGCATGTCCGCGCGCTGGAAGATAGCGAGATCATCCTGGTCGATACACTCGCCTGATGGCGGTGGGCGGGATGCCCGCGACCGCCCTGCGAACCGGGTGGCGTCTGACCGCCACCCGGTGCCTCTGGCCCCGCATGCCTGCCTGCGGGCTGCGCAGCCCACCCCATAAAACTGGTCGCGGGCTACACAATATGGAGAGGTCCGGCGCGGGCACCCGCCGCATCGGCTGGCGCGCGGATGGCCGCCCGTGCCGTCAGGTACGGTTCAGTTACTCATCCTGTCATCCGGCCATCCATCCGGCATGCGTTACTGCCATGCAGTATGCGGCTACCTGCCCATGTGACGATATGTAACACCCGCTCTTCGTCTACGAAGAGAGAACAGAATGAAAAGATTTCTTGTCCTGTCCGGTCTGGCAGTACTGGCCGGATGCGCATCCAGCCCGAAAAACATCAAGCCCACCTATATTCCCGATACCGCCTATTCCAGCCTGGACTGCCAGCAGCTGGGGCAGGAGGAACTGAAGGAAGGGGATACGCTGGAAACCCTGACCAACAAGCAGCGTCGGGCGCACAAGACCGATACATGGGGTGTCCTTGCGCTGGGCGTGCCTCTGTCGGAAATGACGGGATCGGACGTGGCGGGCGTGCTGGCACGTGAAAAGGGCAAGATGGAAGCCATCCAGCGCATGCAGGTCGCGAAATCGTGCCCCGGCGCCGGGGCTGCCGCCATCCCGGCAACACTGGACTGATCCCTGCCCCGGTCTTTATCGCCTCCGGCCTGATATTGCCGCCATGGGCGACGGGGCTTTTTCTGGCCGCATTTTCATGATTCACTGAACAGCATGATCAGGATGGAATATGGCGACAGGGTGACATGACACCGCCCGCCCTGATGGGATTGACGTGCGAAATCCCGCCTGCCACGACGGCACCAGGCCGGGCGGCCACGATCATGTGCGTCAACCGCGACACGTTCCATGTGTTCATGGCCGGGCATGCGAACTGCCCGGTCCCCGCCCCGAACCCCATCACAGTTGTTGAGAGAACCACATGAAAATAGCCCAGTGGATGAAGCAGTCCGGTGTCGCCTTCGGGACCAGCGGCGCGCGTGGCCTTGTAACCGCCATGACGGATTCCGTCTGCTTCGCCTATACGGTGGGTTATCTGGAGCATCTGGGCACGCTGGGGGAATTCGGGCCGGGCACGCAGGTTGCGGTGGCAGGTGACCTGCGGCCCAGCACGCCGCATATCCTGCGGGCCTGTGTCGCGGCCATTACGTATATGAGGGGCGTGCCGGTTTTCTGCGGGTACGTGCCCACGCCCGCGCTGTGCCTGCATGCGTTCACGCTGGGTATCCCCTCGCTTATGGTAACAGGCAGCCATATCCCGGCGGACCGCAATGGCATCAAGTTCAATCGTGCGCGGGGCGAATTCCTCAAAACCGACGAAGCCGCCATGCGCGAACAGGACGTCACCCTGCCTGATGGCTGGTTCGATGCCAACGGCGCACTTGCGCGTGACATCGTGCTGCCGGTCATAACGGATGTCGTGCCGGGCTTTGTCGCCCGTTACCGTGATTTTTTTGGTCCCGATGCCCTGTCCGGGCTGAAACTCGGCATTTACCAGCATTCCGCCGTGGGGCGTGACGTGATGGTGGAAATTGTCGAGGCACTGGGTGGCACCGCCGTGCCGCTGGGCCGCAAGGACGATTTCATTCCCGTCGATACCGAAGCCGTGCGGCCTGAAGACGCGGCACTGGCGCGCGAATGGGCCAGTGATGGCACGCTGGACGCCATCCTGACGACCGATGGCGATTCCGACCGCCCGCTGCTGGCCGACCGGCACGGCAACTGGCTGCGGGGGGATGTTCTGGGGATCATTGCCGCGCGTTTCCTTGGCGCAGCCGCCGTGACCACACCGGTCAGCAGCAATACCGCGCTGGAACAGGCGGGTTTTGCGCGGGATATCCGGCGCACCCGCATCGGTTCTCCCTTTGTCGTCGCCGCCATGACCGAAGCGGCCGAAGCCGGGCTGCTTCCCTCCGTCGGGTATGAAGCCAATGGCGGTTTCCTACTGGCCAGTGACGTAACGCAGGACACGCGCACCCTTCGGGCGTTGCCCACGCGGGATTCCATCCTGCCCATGATCTGCGCCCTTGTCGCCGCACGGCAGCAGGGGGTAGATCTGGCGGGCCTTGTGGCCACCCTGCCCCGGCGCTTTACGCTGAGTGACCGGCTGGCAGAAATGCCAACGGCCCGCAGCCAGGCACAGATCGCAGCCCTGCGGCAGGACCCGGACACGGGGGCGGCATCACTAGGGCTGCTTGATGCCTGCGGCGGGCTTGCGCATGTCGATGAAACCGATGGCCTGCGCATGACCTTCGACAATGGTGAAATCGTGCACCTGCGCCCATCGGGCAACGCGCCGGAACTGCGGGTTTATGTGGAGGGCGACAGTCCGGAACGCACGGCCGAACTGCTGAAAACCGGCATGGAGGCCGTCAGTGCCTGGCGCACGGCGTCCTGACTGCATCCCGGTATCTGACCAGACCGAAACCGGCACGGCTTCGCACCCCTGAACCATCGCCCATATCCGGCGTTGCACCCGCAGCGACCGGGGGCCTGTCATGCGCCGTATCCTGAACACAATCATGCTCTGGGCCGCCACCTCCTGCCTTGCAGGCTGTCAGGACCGGCACCGTGAACGTCCCCTGTACTGGCATGAAGTGCAGCACCGGACCGCGCACCCGGACGCGGCGCCCGTAGGTCACCCCGCTGCGCAGGCAGCGGGGCAGACTGTCATTTCAAAATAAACCGGCAGGTACTTTTTTTTATAAAGACAGCATGCTTCCAGCAGGACGGTCCATGCGCGGATGCCCCCGGAACAGATATCCGGACATGTATCAAGGACGGCGACACCCTGCCCTGCATGCGGCACCAAGGCAGCCATGAAGCCTGTTGTCTTGACGTGGCCTTTGCGGCATGAGGGTGCGTACCAGCACTCCAATTCTTGTCTGTCAGCAGGTTTTTATATGTCCGAGCATACGCCCATTGGTCTTGATAACGCGGCCGCCCCCGTCCGGGCGCTGACCCATTCGGGGAATTTCCACGTTGATGAGACGCTGGGATATGTCATCCTTCACTATGCCCTTGCACCCGAAGGCGACCTGCGCGGGCGCGTTCTGGGGGACGCACCTGCGGACCGGCTGGCGTTCACCCGTTCGCGTTCGCCCGAGCGGATCGCGGCATCGGATATCGTATTTGACGTCGGCGGCCAGTATGCCCCGGACAGGGGGCGATACGACCATCACATGAAGGACAAGCCCCTGCGTGATGATGGAACGCCCTACAGCGCCGCAGGCCTGCTGTGGAAGGATTACGGCACGGCCGCCATTCGCAATATCCTGCGGGTTCCGGCCGAGGATACGGATGTCGCCGCCATATGGCAGGCCATCGACAGGTCGCTGGTCCTGCCGATTGACGAGGACGACAATGGCGTCGTGAAGATGGGCAAGCTGTCGCTGGCGGATATCGTCTCCTCCTGTCGTCCGGCATGGGACACCACCGAACTGTATGGCCCGGAAGAAGCCAAGCGGCGTGAAACGCTGGGCTTCGCCAATGCCGCGACAACCGTTGCCGGTCATCTGGTCAACGTGGTGGACCGCGTGCGCGCCAGCCTGAAGGCGGCAAACCGGGTCATGGCCGCCTATGAAGCCGCCGAAGACAAGCGCATCCTGCTGATGGATACGGGCATGCCGACCGAAAAGGTCATTTTTGAAAATGACCTGCCTGTCGTCTATGTCGTCTCGCCCGCCGCGCCCGACCGCTGGAACGTCAAGGCCGTGCCCCCCACACGCGGCGATTTCGGGCAGCGCGTCTCCCTGCCCGAGGCATGGCGTGGTCTGGACGGCCCGGCACTGGCCAAGGTATCAGGCGTGACTGACGCGGTATTTGCCCATCCCGCCCGCTTCATCTGCGGGGCAGGCAGCAGGGAAGGCGCGCTGCAGATGGCGCGTCTGGCGCTGAAGATCAACGACGAACTGGAACAGGCCGGGGACTGATCCGGCCGACTGTCGCCCCTGTTCCCTCCCGATGCACGGACATCGTGGCGGGGCGGCCGGCATGATGCCGGAAACGTGATGGCAGATCCTGCCCGCCTGCCCGCTTGCGGGGGCCATGCCCCCCTTTCGGAGCAAATGGGGGCTGCCTACATGGCATCCATCGGGCGGGTCCTTTCCGTCCGGACTGGAGGTCACCATGGTCAGGGAAACCCGTTACCGCTCAAACCCCGACATGATCGATATGATCGGTATTGGCATGGTCCTGCTGACCCTTGCCCTATGGCTGTCGTTCATTTTCATCTGATGGTGCAGGCGCGTCCCATGGACGCATCGCCTGTCCTGCCGCACTACATCTACCGGAGGCTGCAATGTGGACACACCTGCGACGCCAGCGTCTGGCTGGCATACCACGGACAGGATGGATGGGCAGATGGGATATTATGGGACCAGCGCTGATCGCCGCCGCGTTCGCACTGTCCACGGCCATGATATTCCTGTTCTGACATCCTTCTCATCCCTTTTTCCGGAAAGCCCGGTGGCACAGCGCTGCCGGGCTTTCTGCTGTCCTGTTACGTGCTGTCGCGTCGGGGTGTCATACCTCCCCTGATTGGCGTCGCTGTCGCCGGTACGTTAGGCTGGCACCCCGATTGCCGTGGAGAGATTACATTATGGACCCCAAGACCATTGCCGAAGCCTACTTCACGCTGGGCACCCATATCGAGGACAGTCAGGCGCGCGTCAGTGATGCAGCCGAAGCACTGATCCCCCTTGTCCGGCGCGGCGACCAGAACGCCGTGCAGGCACTGGGCAACCTGCGCAAGGCGGCGGTGTCCATGCAGGCCGAACGGCAGTGGGCCGAATATCTGTGGCAGCTTGCATCGGGCAAGAACCCGCCACCACCTGCGGCCGCCCCCACGACGACAGCGGCACCAACGCCGGATGATACGGCTTCGCCCCGCACGTTCCTTGATAACCTGCTTGGCGACCTGATCACCCTACTGCCCTGATACAACACCGGGCGGATTCATTTGGTGCGCCCGGTCTGGTGCATATATGTGGTGGTATTCATGACATGGAATATCAGATATATAATTATATACTGATCCGGAATACTTATGGAAAATATTTGTGTTCATGCATTGAAGCGCTCCCTCTGACCATCAACATATATTGATATCATAAGGAGTTATCTTAACATGCCCGAACATAAAGTTCCTCATGCCGCCGGTTCCATTCATGACCTGGTACGCAAGGCCACACATTCGCCTGCCATCATGACAAAGGCGGAAACCATCCGTCTGGCCGAACACGTGCTGAAAGGCGGCGAACACGCCACGGAAGAGGAGCAGGCAATCGCCAAACGGGCCGCGCTTGACCCCGACGGCGTCAATGCCGCTGAAATCCAGCTTCTGGGCAAGCGCGCAGCGGCAAAGAAGTAAACCACTCAACCCGACATGACATGGGGGGCGGCATGCCGCCTTTCATGCCGTCCAGTGCCGTATCAATCCCCTTTCATCATGCGAAAACGGCACGTGCCCGCCTGCGCAGGCACAGGATTATTTCCGGCATGATGCGATCATTCCCACAAAAAACGCTCGAACAGCAGATGATCAGCATCACACTATCCGTCAATTTTCTCATGCGTCCTGACCATTACCGTGATTTCGACCGCCAGGGCAGCATCACGGGCAAAATGGCCGCAGAGACCGGGGTAACAGGCGCCTGCCCCTGAAAAGGTTCGAGCACCAGCCTATTTTCCATTCGGGCCTGCCGGGGCAATCGGCCGGACATCGTGGTGATGATATTGGCCATGTCCGCCAACATGGTCGGCCTGATTCGCTACGATTGACGCCATGGTGGGGTGTTATTCCCGACATTCCGGCGCGGGGCCACAACCGGACTGTTCTTTCCTGTACCAGAGATCAGGGACGAACGGGCCACGTTGTCACCTGCATTTATTCCGCGCAATCTGCCGCCGGAAGGTTCCCGGACGGATCATGCCGGTGTCCATGTACCTGTCATGCGACGTACGGCATCATGGTCAGGCACCTTCCTGTCAGGGCCGATGCAACCTGCTGCCCTGTCGCGGGTTTATGACCGCGGTTGCTGGAGGGGTAAAGGACATGATCCAGCGTACCGCCCTCCCACGCCACAACGTCATTCTACGTCCCGCAGCAGGATGCACCAGATGTCGTACCGTCCGATCATAACCCTGCCCGTCATGACGATTGGCCTCATGCTGGCCGGTGGCGGCCTGCCCGCCATGGCCCGTGACATGGCCGCCCCCCCTGCCACCGCCATACCGCAGGCCATGATTGACGCCGCGCCGGGGGCGCGGCTGGCAGGTTACCTGAATTTCTGCATTGGCAATGGCCTTGCGGACCATGCGGGCGCAACCCCGCTGCTGGACACGCTGATCCATAATACAGGCGCCGTGCCGGCCGATGAACGGGGCAACATGGATTATGCATATGGCACGGCAGGCGTCCTGCAGCCCGGTACGCACGGTTCCCCCCGCATGACGGATTTCGACATCCCGGCACGGCGCGATGCCTGTGCGCAGGCCATCAGAAAAGCTGGCATGGGGGCCTGATGGCAACAGGATGGCTTCGTAGCCGTCCATTGACCAGAACATGAAAAGAAACTGTTTCAAAAAGCCTGTTCATGAAAAATAACAAAAGTTTTTTGGATGTCGATTTTTCATAAAAGCTGCGCCAGGAACTTCTCATGATTGCAGGATGTTCTTTCAGGCACGCTGTCAGTCCGAAGGCCACATTTTTCATGACAGACGCAGAATTTCGTAACGCTTTTTTTATGGTCTGCCAGATATCCCGGTAACAGGCACGGCAGGCAGCCGGTCATATTCCCTTACCCTGCAAGGGGCAGGCATTCCGGCGTGCAACATCTCCCGCCATCACGACGTTTGAACCTGCATGCACGCCCGACGGGCGCTCCTTCCCCCTGTCATCTCCTGATGGAAATACAACATGCCCCGCAGCATTCCCGCCCAGAGCCAGCCCCACCAGCCCGGTCTTGAACGACTGCTTGACCCACCGGCCGAACACATCCGCGCCGATTATCAGGGCAGCGGCAAGCTGAAGGGCCGCAGGGCGCTGGTCAGCGGCGGCGACAGCGGCATCGGGCGGGCCGCGGCCCTGCATTTTGCCCGTGAAGGGGCGGATATCGCCATCGTGTACCTGGAAGAAGACGAGGATGCGAATGAAACCGTCCGTCTGGCACAGGCCGAAGGCGTGCACGCACTGGCCATACGGGGCGACGTCGCCCACAGCGCCACCTGCGATGACGCGGTCACACGCACGGTGCAGGCCCTTGGCGGGCTGGATATCGTGGTCAACAATGCCTCCGTCCAGTACGTCAGCAATGACCTGACCGATATTTCGGATGAGGTCTGGCAGCGTCATATGGATGTCAACATCAACGGCTATTTCTACCTGACCCGTGCGGCGCTGCCGCATCTGGGGCGGGACAGCGTCATTATCAACACGTCTTCGGTCAACGCGTTTGCGGGCAATGCATCACTGGTTGCCTATACCACGACCAAGGGCGCGGAAATGGGCTTTACCCGCGCCCTTGCGCTCCAGCTTGCGCCACGGGGCATACGGGTCAATGCGGTTGCCCCCGGCCCGGTCTGGACGCCGCTGCAACCCGCAAGCTGGGGGCCGGTGGACCCGCAGGCCGTGGCCAGTCTTGGCAAGGATACGCCGCTGGGCCGCATTGGCCAGCCCAGTGAACTGGGTCCGGCCTATGTCTACCTCGCGGCCCGGGATTCCTCTTACATGACGGGACAGACGCTGCATGTAAACGGGGGCATGATCATCAATGGGTGAGACCCTGCCCGCGCTCATGGTGCCGGTTTCCTCGTGGCTGCGCCGTGGGCCGCACCAGCGCTGGCTGGACATGCAGGGGCAGCGACTGCTGGATTTCTACAGGCCCGCCCGGGTGCCTGACGGGTTCGCCGCGCTGGATGACTGTGGCAACCTGCAGCCGGGTGCCGTGTCCGATGCCACGCTGGGCGCGCGCATGACGCATGTGTATGCCGTGGCGGCGGGGCGCGGGCTGCCCGGTTGCGGGCCGCTGGCGACGCATGGGGTCACGTCCATGCTGGGCCCGCTGGCGGATCATGAAAACGGGGGCTGGTTCCTTGCCCCACCCATGGACGGGCAGCAGCACGGTGGCGGACGCAAGCAGGCCTACCTGCATGCGTTTGTCGTGCTGGCCGCATCATCCGCCACTGTTGCGGGCATTGCTGGCGCGCGCAGGCTGCTTGACAAGGCGCTGGCGGTCTGGGAACGGCACTTCTGGAGCGAGGACGAAGGCGTTTTCCGCGAAAGCTTCGCCGCAGACTGGTCGGATGAGGAAGATTACCGGGGCGCAAACGCCAACATGCATTCGGTCGAGGCCTGCATGGCGGCCGCGGATGTAACGGGCGACCCGTTGTGGCGCAACAGGGCCGTGCGGGTGGCTGAACGCTTCATCCACATACTGGCGCGCAATGCCGGATACAGCCTGCCCGAACACTACAGCCGCGACTGGCGCATGCTGAAGGATTATAACCGCGACCGGCCCACCGATGCCCTGCGCCCGTATGGCATGACGCCGGGCCATTTCACCGAATGGGCGCACCTGCTGCTTAAGCTGGAAGCCGCCCTGCTGCGTGCGGACGGACGTGCGCCATCATGGCTGATGGAAGATGCCGTCGAGCTGTTCCAGGCCGGCATGACGGCGGGCTGGGCACGTGATGGCGCACCGGGCCTGCTGTATACCATCGACTGGAACCACAACCCCATGGTGCATAACCGTCCCCACTGGTGCCAGGCAGAGGCCATGACCGCGGCGGCCGCCCTGCTGAAACGCACGGGCCACCGGCGGTATGAACAGTGGTACCGCACCCTGTGGGACTATATCGACACCTTCATGATTGACCGCAGGCGTGGCGGCTGGATACAGGAACTGGACCGCGACAACCGCCCGTCCGCCGTGGTGTACGAAGGCAAGGCCGACCTGTACCATGCATGGCAGGCCACCATGACCCCGCTGCTGCCCCTTGCCCCCAGTTTCGCGACCGCTGTGGCCCTGCTGGAAAACCATGGTACGATACCGGACCCGTCACAGGGCACCGCAGATGGCTGACGCAACCGGAGGGTAACCGGATACACCCCCGCCGCCCGTACGGAACATGGTCGGCATCCGCGCGCCGCGACTGCCGCACTGTCTGTCCATACCGCGACCGTGGCCATCCCGCCCGGCACGGCCCCGTGGCTGTGACGGGACGGTAAAATGCGATAAGACATGGCCCTGACCATGCCCCGCCCCTTCGCAAGCGGGGGATATGGTGTCACTTTGTGCGTGCGTCCTGATCCCAAGTGTCCGAGTGCCATACCATCATGCCCGCCCCGACCCAGCCCGTATCCCCCGGTCCATGGCGGCAGGCCGCAGGCAAGCTTGCACGCACGCCATCGGCCATGGTGGCGCTGGGCGTGCTTGTGGCCGTGATGGTGGCGTGCCTGCTGGCGCCGGTCTATGCCCATGACGTAGCGCGGACCAATCCGTTCCAGTCCACCGTTGCGGGCACCATCATGCTGGACGGGCGGGAGGTGGATATCATGCAGCCCGATGATAACCCGCTGCACCTTGGCCTCAGCCCCATCGGGCCGACATGGTGCGCCACCTACCTGCTGGGTGCGGACAGCCAGGGGCGCGACGTGATGGCACGACTGCTGTATGGTGGCCGCAATTCGCTGGTGATTTCAGCGGCGGCGGCGGTACTGTGCCTTCTGCTGGCGGCAACGGTAGGGGTTGTTGCTGGTTTTTTCGGCGGGATTGTCGATACTGTCCTGTCGCGGCTCATGGACATCATGTGGGCGGTGCCGGTCTATCTGTTCGCCATATCGCTGTCCATTGTCATGGTCAGCCAGCAGATGCGCCTTGGCCCGTTCGTGCTGCGGGCGGACAGCCTGCTTGTTCCCGTCCTGATCATCGCGCTGGTTTACGTGCCTTATGCCGCGCGCCCGATACGCGGGCGGGTCATGGCGTTGCGCCAGGCGGAATTCGTCACCGCCGCACGCTGTCTGGGCGTGCCGGGGTGGCGGATCATGCTGCATGACATCGTGCCCAATGTCATGACCACGCTGGTGACACTTGGCCCGCTGCTGATGGCGCTGGCGCTACTGGCGGAAAGTGCGCTGTCCTTCCTCTCGCTGGGGGTGCAGGCGCCACAGCCTTCGTGGGGGACCATCATCCAGGATGGCGAGGGCCTGATCTATACCCGCCCCATGGTGGCCGTAGCGCCGGGGCTTGCAATCGTGACAGTGGTTCTTGCGCTCAACATTCTGGGCGACGGGCTGCGCGACGCGCTGGATGTGCGTGACGGGGGGCGGCGGTCATGACCGCCGTGCTGCGCCGCGCGGGCCAGACGCTGCTTGTGCTGCTGGGCGTGTCGGTGCTGGTGTTTGGCGTGTTTTTCGCCACGCCCGGCGCGGACCCGACCGCGCGCATTGCCGGGCGGAACGCATCACCACAGATCATGGAAAAAATACGCCACGAATACGGCTTCGACCGACCACTGCCGGTGCAGTACGCAATCATGATGAAGAAACTGTTCATCACCCGCGACCTTGCATCCTATGCCGACCGGGGCGAACTGGTGGTGCCCGAAATCCTGCAGGCCGCCCCCGTTACGGCATGTCTTGTCTGCGGGGCGGCGTTCATCTGGGTTACGGTGTCCATCGCCATGGGCACGATGGCCGCCGCCATGAAAGGAACATGGGTGGACCGGGGACTGATGATGCTGGGGCTGGTGGGGATTTCCATTCCCGTGTTCTGGCTGGGGGAAGTCGCCAACCTTGTAACCCAGAGCCGCTATCACGACACATGGCTGTTTTCGTGGGTGCCGGGGTTGGGTTACGTGCCATTCAGCCAGAGCCCGTCGGGGTGGTTCAGGGGACTGGTCATTCCGTGGATCGTGCTGGCGGTCATGTTCATCGGCATCTACAGCCGCGTGCTGCGCACGGACCTTGTCGCACTGGCGGGCGAGGATTTCATGCGCACGGCGCGCGCCAAGGGGCTGTCGCCCGTGCGCATCCTGCTGTGGCATGGGCTACGCACGTCCATGGTCACCTTTGTCTCCCTGTTCGGGATGGATTTCGCGCAGCTTGTGGGCGGTGGCGCGCTGCTGACGGAGGTGGTATTCGGCCTGCCCGGTGTCGGGCGGCTGACCTATCGCGCGCTGACCACGCTGGACCTGCCCGTCATCATGGCCACCGTCATGTATTCCGCCGTGTTCGTGGTGCTGGCCAATGCGGCGGTTGACGTGATCTACCTGTTCCTTGACCCAAGGGTGCGTGATGCCCGCTGACAGGTCCGCCCCGCTGCTGGACGTACGCGACCTGTGCATCGGTTTCCCCGCGCGGGGGGGCATGGTGCCGATCGTGGATCATGTGTCCTTCACCATGCCCGAGGCCGGGATACTGGGGTTGGTGGGGGAATCCGGATCCGGAAAGTCCGTTACCGCAATGGCGATCATGGGGCTGATCGACGCGCCGGGGGTGCGGGTCAGCGGGTCGGTGCGTTTTCGCGGGCGCGAACTGATCGGCCTGCCCCCACGGCAGATGCGCCGCCTGCGCGGGCGTGACATCGCCATGATCTTTCAGGACCCGATGACAGCCTTTACCCCCGTCTACACCATCGGCTGGCAGATCGATGAACAGATCCGCGCCCATGAACGCGTGACCCGCGCGCAGGCCCGTGCGCGCACCGTGCGGATACTGGGGGAAATGGGCGTGCCCGACCCCGAACGCGTGGCGCGGCGCTATCCCCACCAGCTGTCGGGCGGGCTGCGCCAGCGCGCGATGATCGCCATGGCGCTGTCATGCAACCCCACCCTGCTGATTGCCGATGAACCGACAACGGCGCTGGATGTTACGGTGCAGGCACAGATCCTTGACCTGATCCGCTCACTACGTGGCATGCATGGGTCGTCCGTACTGCTGATCACGCATGATATGGGCGTCGTGGCCCAGACCTGCGACAGCACGCTGGTACTGTATTCCGGCCGGGTGGCGGAAACGGGACCAACGGCGCGCGTGTTTGACCGGCCCGGCCACCCCTATACCGCGGCCCTGCTGGATTCCATCCCGCCGCTTTATGGCCCCCGGCCCGACCGGCTGCCCGCCATTTCCGGCACGCCCCCCACGCCCATGGACCGTCCCGCCGGCTGCGCCTTCGGCCCGCGCTGTGCCCATGTCCACGCAGCCTGCACCACGACCCCGCCCGCGCTGGTCCCGCTTGGTCCCGACCATGCCGCGGCCTGCGTGCTGCCAGCCGAGGGAACGCCCCTGCCGCCGCGCATTCTCCGCGCCAGCAACGACACATGCCCATGACCGCAACACCACCTGCCCCCACAGCACTGCTGGCGGTACGCAACCTGTCCAAGACCTACCACGTGGGACATGGGCAGCACCTGACGGCAGTGGATGGTATATCCCTGTCGGTCATGCCGGGCGAAATGCTGGGACTGGTGGGAGAATCCGGCTGCGGCAAGTCAACGCTGGGCCGGTGCATGCTGCGGCTGACGGACATATCGGCAGGACAGGTCATGTTTGAAGGGCGCGACATCACCACCCTTCCCGAACGCCACCTGCGCCCGCTACGCCCGCGCATGCAGATGGTGTTTCAGGATTCCAGCGCCTGTCTCAACCCGCGCCGGCGTGTCAGGGATCTTCTGGCCGAACCCCTGCGGGTCCATCCCGGCCCGGACGGACGCAGGCGCCCGGGTGCGGACATTGACCGGCGCGTGCACGACCTTATGGATCTGGTCGGCCTGTCCGCCACCGCGCTGGCGCGGTATCCACATGAATTTTCGGGCGGCCAGCGCCAGCGCATCAACATCGCCCGCGCGCTTGCCCTGTCACCCCGGCTGATTGTGGCGGATGAACCGGTTTCCGCGCTGGATGTGTCGGTGCAGGCGCAGATCGTCAACCTGTTTGCCGACCTGCAGGCGCGACTTGGGCTGACCTATGTCTTCGTAGCGCATGACCTGGCCGTGGTCCGTCAGGTCTCCAACCGCGTGGCCGTCATGTATCTGGGCACGATCGTCGAAATCGGGCCTACGGACAGCGTGCTGCATCATCCCGTCCATCCCTATACCGCCGCCCTGACCGCCGCCGTGCCCCGACCCGTAGTGGGCGCACGCCCTCCACCGCCGCTGGGTGGTGACATACCCAGTCCCGTCAACCGCCCCGCCGGGTGCCGTTTCCACACACGCTGCCCGTATGCGCAGGACCGCTGCCGGGTGGATGAACCTGTCCTGCGCCCCATCCGGCCAGGCCATGAAGCCGCCTGTCATTTTCCCCTTGCCCCGTCGTGACAGGGCGTTGAGAAAATATTTGGAAACAACCCGCTGGAAAATAAAAGTTTCCGGATATCACCGTTTCCAGATCAGGCCGGATTTCCGGACGGGCGTCTGAAATACGCCATCGTCCTGTCAAATCCCCGCCAGTTAACCGCAACCACAGGGCACATCCCCGGTCGTGACATGGCATGCGGATGTAGGATGTGCCATCGTGCCGGGGCCATGATCTGTACCGGGAAAAAAGTTTTCATGCCCAGCACCACCAGCCTGCCTGACCTGTTCCTTGCCATCCGGCGTGGCCAGCTTTCCCCTCCCGCGGCCGTGGATCAGGCGCTGGTGCCAGCCACGGAAGCAGCGGCATATGCAGTGCAGGATGCGGTCGCGCGCCATCTGGGACCGATCGAAGGCTGGAAGGTCGGCGCATCCGGCCCGGATGCCGAACCCGCCTGCGCACCCATTCATGCCGCGACCATCTTCAGGGATGGCGGGACCGTACCGGCAGGCACATGCCGTCATCTGGGGGTCGAGGCGGAGATTGGCTACCGTTTCGCCCGTGCCCTGCCCCCACGGGCCACGCCGTGGACACGTGCAGACGTGCTGGGTGCCATTGGCACCGCGCATCCGGTAATCGAAATTCTTGATACCCGTTTCGATCAGCCCGGATCACAGCACAGGCTGCTGCATGCCGCGGACCACCAGAGCCACGGCGCACTGATCGTAGGCCCTGGCACCACCGCATGGCGCACGCTGGACCCGGTCCACGAACCCGTGGTGCTGCGCATTGATGGCAGGGTCGTAAAAGAGCGGCAATTCAGCGGGCGACCCGCTACGCATGCTGGTCTGGCTGGCCAACCATGCATCCCGCCGGGGGATCGGCATCGGTACAGGCTGCCTGGTCACCACCGGGTCCACCACCGGCACCATATTCGTGCCGCATGGCACGGATGTCACCGCCAGCTTTCCCGCAGTGGGGCAGGTCAGCACCCATCTTGCCTGAACACGCGCCCTTTATATGAAAGGTCTGTCATGAAGCCTGCCATCCTGCTGCTTGAACCCATGATGCCTGAAATCGAGAAACAGCTTGATGCTGCCTATACCGTCTACCGTGCCGCCACACCCGAACAGCTGGAAAAAATTGCCGGATCAATCCGCGGCATTGCCACCGGCGGCGGCACGGGCGTGCCGCGCGCGGTCATGGACAGCCTGCCGCACCTTGAAATCATTGCCATAAACGGGATCGGCACAGATGCGGTCGACCTGAATGAGGTCAGACGTCGCGGCATTCATGTCACCACTACACCGGGCGTACTGACCGATGACGTGGCGGACATGGCCATGGGCCTGCTGCTGTCGCTGCTGCGCGGCCTGCCGGCAGCGGACCGTTACGTGCGTGACGGCGCATGGGGCAGCACCCCCCCGCCACCGCTGGGCCACAGGGTATCGGGGCGCAGGCTGGGCATACTGGGCATGGGCCATGTGGGACAGGCGGTGGCCACGCGTGCACGCGCATTTGGCATGCCGGTGTCCTACACCGACCGACGTGACAAGGCCCTGCCCGGTTATGCATTCGTGCCGGACCTGCCAACACTTGCACACCACAGCGACGTGCTGGTGGTGGCAGCGTCCGGCGGTGCGGAATCGCGGCATCTGGTCAACCGGCAGGTGCTGGATGCGCTGGGGCCGGATGGTGTCCTGATCAACGTGGCGCGGGGTTCGGTGGTGGACGAAGCAGCCCTTGTCGCAGCCCTGGCCGACGGCACGCTGGGCGGCGCGGGCCTTGATGTGTTCGAACATGAACCCGATGTGCCCGACGGCCTGCGAACCTCGCCACACACGGTCCTGCAACCCCACCGCGCCAGCGCCACGGTGGAAACCCGGCTGGCGATGGGCAATCTGGTCGTAGGCAACCTGGCCGCCCATTTCGCGGGCCAGCCGCTGCTCACCCCGGTGGTCTGAACGGTCAGGTAGGGAATCAGGGCTTCCGGGTATCGTCTTTTTCCACAACGGCGATGTCTGCGGGATCTTTGGAAATAGGGTTCGCCGGAAGCGTTCTTGAAACCGGCGGATCATTGTGCCGTGCATCTCACGAACCGGTGGGGGACCCGGCTGCCAGAACGGTCCGCATGCCGGCGGTCAGTTCCAGGGCATGACACCGTAGCCCATGGTCATGAATGGGCAGTGCAACCAGCAGTTCATCGGGTTCATGGCGGGCGATGAAATCACGCAGGCGGGGCATGATGGACCGGGCCGAACCTGCAAACGTGCAGGACAGGGTATGGTCCACCATTGCCTGTTCCGCAGGCGACCACAGGCCGGACGTATCCGCCACCGGCGGCGGGAAGGCAATGGGACGTCCGCGCCGCAGGGCGATGAAATACTGTTGCAGGGACGTTGCAAGCAGCGCGCCCTGCGCGTCATCATCCGCCGCGATGATATTGACGCTCAGCATCACATGGGGCGCCGGACATCGGGCCGAGGGTTCGAAGCGTGCGCGGTACAGGCTGACCGCCTCCGCCATCTGGCCCGGCGCGAAATGGGATGCAAAGGCATAGGGCAGGCCAAGCCGCGCGGCCAGAACCGCCGAAAACAGGGATGACCCCAGCAGCCACACCGGCACCCGCAGGCCCATGCCGGGTATGGCATGGATCAGGTGGGTGTCTTCAGGGGCCGCCGGTTCAAAATACTGCAGCAGTTCAACCACGTCGGATGCAAAGCGTTCGGGCGCGTGCGGATCGCGGCGCAGGGCGCGGGCCGTGCGCTGGTCCGCCCCCGGCGCGCGGCCAAGCCCGAGGTCGATCCGTCCGGGAAACAGGGTTTCCAGCGTGCCAAACTGTTCGGCAATAACCAGTGGGGAATGGTTGGGCAGCATGACGCCCCCTGCCCCCACGCGGATATGGTGCGTCGCGGCCGCCACCTGCCCGATCAGGATTCCCGTCGCGGCCGACGCAATACCCGGCATGGCATGGTGTTCAGCCAGCCAGTACCGCACAAACCCCAGACCATCGGCCCGTTGCGCCAGATCCAGCGTATTGCGAAAGGCATCGCCCACGCTGCCGCCGCGCGTGATCAGGGAAAGGTCAAGGACGGAAAACGGGATCACACCAGCACCTCGGCACACATGAAACACGGAAGGTCAGGTAGATATGGAAACGGATCCGCATGAAATCCAGCACGGGGCATACAGAAGTTTCTGGTGAAGCTTTTTTCCAAAAGCATCTGGAAACACTGTTATTTCAGAAAAAATACACCTGAACCGCCGGTTATTTTCCATCCGCCGGGTTATCGTGAAATACTTTCGGCAAAAACAGTCCGGCAGAACGGGGCCGAATACAGGAACCATCCCCCTGATGGGTCGTTGGGTCAGCAGGCATTCTGTGGAGTATATCCCATGCTGACCCTTCTTATCATTGCCCTTATCATCTTCGCCATTGGCGGGGGTGGCTATGGTTACCGCTCCGGCTGGTACGGCGGCCCGAGGGGAACCGGTTTCAACGGCCTCGGGCTGCTGCCGATCATCCTGCTGGTCATCGCGCTTTTTTTGTTGCTGCATACGCCTGGTAGCGCGCCGCCGCCATGATGGTGGCGCGTCAGGGGGTCATGGGCGGCCGTCGCGCGGGGGCCGTCCCGCCCACAGGGCGGCCAGGGCCGAACCCGATATGTTATGCCATACGGAAAACACCGCCCCCGGCAGGGCCGCCAGCGGGGAGAAATACAGACGCCCCAATGTCGCCGCCAGACCTGAATTCTGCATGCCGACCTCCAGCGCCAGCGTGCGGCACACGGCCTCGTCAAACCCCAGCAGTCGCCCGCCCCAGTACCCACCCAGCAGCCCGATCGCGTTATGCAGCACCACGCCCACCAGCACCAGCGGCCCCACCGTCGCAAGTGACGGACGTACGCCGGCTACGATGCTGCCGATGATCGTCATGATCGACACCATGGCCACCAGCGGCAGCACCGGTTCAATCCGCCGGACCAGTCGGGCACACATGGTATTGACAATCACCCCGCCCATGACCGGCAGGGCAACAATTTCAATAATGCTGCGAAACAGCCCCCAACTGTCGACACTGACGCCGGACGAGACGTAAAACCGCGTCAGCACCGGCGTTGCGATAATACCGACAAGCGTGGACAGCGTGCTGATGCTGACCGACAGTGCTACGTCACCACGTGACAGGTAGATCATGACATTGGACGCCGTGCCGCTGGACACACAGCCCACCAGTATCATGCCGGTGGCGATCATGGGCGGCATGCCCAGTACATGCGCGATCCCCCACGCCGCCAGTGGCATGACGAGGTAATGCAGCACGACCCCCGCCACCACCGGCATCGGCCTGCGCGCGATACGCATGAAGTCCCCTGCCGTCAGCGTCACCCCCATGGTGAACATGATGAAGGCGAGCAGTGGCGTGATGGCGGGCGTCAGCACCAGAAACGGCGCGGGATACGCAATGGCTGCAACCGAAACAAGCACCGCCCATAGCGGGAACAGCCGCGTCAGGACCGACATGTCATTTTCCGTGCGTCCATCATTTCCTCACCTGCGCCGTGCTGCCCGGCCATGCGGTATGGCCGGACCTGCGTCATGATTATGTGGGGCATCTCCATACGCATGGGCGCGTGATATGGCCAGAGCGTACACGCGCGTACGGGCCGGGTTTTATGTCGTCCCGGCAAACCGTAACGCAACCGCATCCGCGCCATACTGTTGTCATACAGAAGACGGGACGCAGGCCATACCCGGTCGTACCTGCGCCCTGATGCATGGAGGCCCGCGTGCCCGATACCGTTTACCGCAACGCGCTTTTCTTTGATGGGACCGGTGGCTGTCCCGTCATTTCAGACATTGCCGTATCCCATGGCCGCATCGCGGCGATCTCACCCGACCTGCAATGGGATGAAAACGCCATACAGGTGGACTGCACCGGACTATGGTTGATGCCGGGGCTGCTGGATATCCACACACACCTTGACCTTGAACTGGAACTGGCCCCCCAACTGCCTGAGGTCGTGCGGCACGGGACCACAACGGTCGTCATTGGCAACTGTTCCATCGGCGTGACCTATGGGCACCTGCGCAATGGGGGGGAAGACCCCATAGTAGACTGTTTCGCCCGGGTGGAAAACATGCCCAAATCCGTGTTGGCCCGGGTGGCGGATGCCTGCACATGGACGGATTCACAGGGGTATCTCAATCACCTGTCCCGCCTGCCGCTGGGTGCCAATGTCGTGCCGCTCATTCCCCATTCCATGCTGCGCATTGCGGTAATGGGGCTGCGGCGGTCCATTGAACGCCGGCCCAGCCGCCGCGAACGCGCGAAGATGGCGCAGTTGCTTGAGGCTGGCATGACGCAGGGCTATGCCGGGTTTTCCACCGATGCGCTGCCCTTTCATTTCCTGGCCAATGCCCCGCACAAAAAACGCCGGATCCCCACGCAGTACGCCAGTTTTCGCGAACTGTCGCGCCTGACCCGCATCGTGCGCCGCTACGGGCGCGTATGGCAGGCGACACCACCCAAGGATCATATCTTCAGGGCAGTGCGCACCTTCCTGCTCAGCAGTGGGCGCCTGTATGGCCGGCCGCTGCGGACCACGGTGCTGGCAGCGATCGATCTGCGCACCAACCGCGCGGCGGTCACGATGTGCCTCATGCTGTCGGCCATCCTCAATTCAAAGCTGCTGCGCGGCATCTTCCGTTTTCAGGTGCTGCCAGGTCCGTTCCGGATATGGAGCGACGGGGCGATCAACCCCATTGCGGATGAAATTCCCGAACTGCGCGCCCTGAATGAACTGGAACTTGATGACCGGGCGGGACGCCTGCGTATTCTGGACAGCCCGCAATGGATCGCGGCCTTTCGCGCGATGTGGATGAAGGGCAAGGCGGGATGGTCCATCGCACGGCTGCGACGGCTGCTGCGGCTGGAGGACACCGTGCTGACGCGCCGACTGTCGGACATGCGGGTGGCCGAATGCCCCCTGCCCCACTGGAAAGGCGAGACGCTGCAGCAGCCCTATCACCGCCTGCGCCGGTGGCAGGCAGGCCGGGGCCGCCATGGCGCCGCCAACCCGGCGGAAGCCGCGTTCTTCGCGACCTTTCCCAACCCCATCGAGGATGACGCCGCCTTTTTCATACACCTGCTGCGGCAGTGGGATACGGACCTGCGGTGGGAAACGGTCATTGCCAACAACGACCCGGTCACCCTGAAAAAACTGCTGTTCAGTCGCCACACGCTACCGGGATTCAATGACAGTGGGGCGCATCTGGCCAATATCGGCTTTTATGACGGCAACCTGCGCACCCTGAAGATCGCCCAGCCTGACGGGCCGCAGCAGGTGGCCATTGCCGTCCATCGGCTGACCGGGCTGCCCGCGGCCTTTTTCAACCTTGATACCGGTGTGCTGAAAATCGGGGCACAGGCAGACCTGTGCGTCATCGACCCCGGTGCCCTGCGCCGGTGGGATCCGGAAAAAACCTATGAGTTCGTGTATCGCAGCGCATTCGGCTGCCGTCAGGTCATCAACCGGCCGCCCGGCGTCGTGCGCCATGTCATGATCGCAGGCCGGACCGCGTGGACCGATGGCGGCTATACCCATGATTTTGGACAGGTTCCCTTTGGCCGGGTTATGCGCACGAAGGACCATGCCCGGTGAACGCCACGCCCTGTTCCCTGATGGGCAACGCGCCGCTGCACAGATTTGATGGCTTCTTCCCCCCCCTTTCCATGCTATGGGCTGTAAACCCACCCCATGACGTTGCGTGGAGAGCACTGCCCCTTGTCATGCCGATTGCAAGCCGGAACCGCACTGTGCACCGTTGTGATGATGGGCGCAGCCGCGGCCGATGCCCAGAGCGTTCCCACCATTGACCTGCACGGCATAACCATAAAACCCTACGCCACGGACCAGCTTGATGTCGGCGGGTTTCCCGGCGCGTCGCCTGCCCGTCCGGGCACGGGGGCACGTGGCGCGCGCCTGCGCAATGGCGTGCGGCTGAATATCCATAAACAGGTCGAAATCGGGGCGATATGGGATTTCGGGCCTGCGCCCGGCGGACCGATGCGCCTGTTTGAAGGTCAGGTTTCCTATATCGGGCTGCGGCATTTCGTGTTTACGGCGGGTATTTTCAAACCCAGCTTCGGCCTTGAATCCATGCAGGCGCAGGGCGATACCGTCTTTATTGAACGTTCCAGCATCTCCACCCTGACCCGCAATCTGGCTACGGGCATCGAACGGCAGGCGGTGCAGGCGGAAACGTATGGGAGACGATATCATTTTGCCCTGTCCGCCACGGCTGGCACCGCAGGCCCGGGCGAAAACGGCAACCAGCGCGCCATGGCATTCCGACTGGTCGGCCTGCCGGTACGCACGCGCTCACTGCTGTTCCATCTGGGGTTTTCGGGGGAATGGATATTCCGCCCGGCCTCCGCGGGGAATGCGGCCCCCATGCTGTCGCTGTCCGACAACCCGGAAATCAATCCCGGAACGGTTTCAAAATACCTCAATACAGGAAAAATCCAGTCCGACAGCGCGGGCGCTTTCGGGGTGGAGGCCGCCGTATCATGGCAGAAACTGCTGTTTCAGGGTGAAGCCTATGACATCGTGCTGAACAGCCACGTCAACAGCAGCAGCAGCCAGCAACTGCGCTTCCACGGGTGGTACGGGCAGCTTGGCTACACCATCAATGGAAAGGGACGGGAGTGGAAGGGACGCACGGCGGCGTTTTCCTCACCATCATGCGACAGAAAGCAGAGCATGCCATGCAACGGCTATGGCGTGCTGGAGGTCGCGGCCCGCTATTCCCAGGCGGACCTTGATGCCGGCCCCATACACGGCGGTGACCAGCAGACCGGGTCACTGGCCATAAACTGGTGGCCCACGGGGATCATCCGCACGACCCTACAGTATGAATACGGGCAGATTACGGGCGGTGACATGCCTGAACATTTTCATGCGGTCATGTCGATGTTCCAGATAAAATTCTGACGTTCCCCATCCACATGTAGCCGCGCCCCAGTAGCCGACATGCGGCCCCTGCCCCGTAACGGATGCGCATATGGGGCGTTGATCCCGATATGAAGGGATCATGATGACCACAACAGGAAGGTGACCGGCATGGAACAGCACCCAAGCCCCAGCAACGAAACGGCACGGCCCCGCCAGCCCGTCCTGTTCCTGCCACATGGCGGGGGGCCGTGCTTCTTCATGGACTGGCCCGATACGTGGGACCGTATGGCGGCCTACCTGCGTGGGGTGGCAGCAGGCCTGCCGCAACGTCCGGACGGAATCGTGGTCGTGTCCAGCCACTGGGAAACGGGGATGCCCACGGTGACATCCGGCATGAATCCCGCGCTGATATATGACTATTCCGGCTTTCCACCGCATACGTACCAGCTCCGGTACCCCGCACCGGGTTCGCCAGAACTCGCGGCCCGTGCGTGCGCCCTGCTGGACAGGGCGGGCATTGCCTGCGCGCAGGACCCCGAACGCGGGTTTGACCATGGCGTGTTCATCCCGTTCTTGCTGGCGTTTCCGCAGGCGGACATCCCGATTGTGGAACTGTCGCTGCAACGCGACCTGAACGCCGCACTGGAAATACGGATCGGGGCGACGCTGCGTCCCCTGCGCGACCAGAACATCCTGATCGTAGGTACGGGCATGACATATCATAACCTGCATCATTTCATGGGCCAGAACCCTCAGTCCAACGTCGTGTCACGGGAATTCGACACATGGCTGGCCCATGCAGTGGAAGCCCCACCGGACGTACGGACCGAAGCGCTGACACAGTGGATGCACGCACCGGGTGCGCGGATCTGCCACCCCCGGCCCGAGCACCTGCTGCCACTCATGTTCGCGGCAGGGGCCGCCGGGACGGACCGGGGCGTGCGCGATTACAGCGATACCGTGATGGGCAAGGCGCTGTCGGGTTTCCGGTTTGGCTGAAGGGGGCGGATGTCCCGTCCATGGAGTGGTTTCATAACACGCTACATGACCAGCATGACCGCAGCCTTCATGCTGCTGGCGGCCCCTGCTGCTGCCGCGCCACCTGTGGGGAAGCTACAGGCCGGATGCCAACGGGTTGATCCAGCCCATACCCAGATCATCTTTTTCCTGCTGCACATGGAGTTCACGCATTATTCGGGCATGTTTTCAGGCATGATTTTTCAGGTGTAAGCGGTACATTGCAGCTTGATCCGGCGCATCCACCCGCTGAGCGACTGACGGTCAGCGTGCCAATCGGCAGCCTTCAGGCCACCCGCAACAGGCTGACCGGGGAACTGAAGGATGCGGACTGGTCTGACACGGACCGTTACCCGGATGCGACCTTGACCGCCACATCGGTCGTGCCCGCTGGCACGGATGGCACAGATATTTCGGGCAATCTTACACTGCATGGCGTGACCAGCCCGATGGTCCTGCAGGCCCGTTATATCGGCGCGGGCGTCAACCCACTGAACAGGGCCAATACCGTGAAGTTCGAGGCGACGGCCACACTCCGCCGCAGTGAATTCGGGATCACGGCCTATATGCCAATGCCGGGCGATACCGTCACGCTGATCATTGCCGGTGCGTTTGCAAAACACAACTGACCTGTCGTGATCCGTCCCATGGATCGCCGGGCGCACGCAAACGGCATCCTGCAGCTCGCGGGCCACGCACCATTACTGATCCGCCCATTCCCGGCGATTGTCCCGACAACGCCATGATATGCCCGGAAATGGCCAGACGGTTGCCAGAAGCCGGGCGCCATGGCCGGTGGCGGCTGTTTCATGCTGGCGCGGGTCGGGAGAATGGCCGGGATCGCAGTTTTCCGGCGTATATATGGCCGACTGATCTCACAACGTGTGGATGGCTTGACCGTATCGTGATGTCCACCTAACAAAACAGTACCAAACCGTTCCATATGATGGTGGCGCATGCCTGATATACACCAGACCAATCCTTCTTCCTCAGGCCAGCGCGCACCAGACAGTGCGACAACGGACACCCCACCGGAAAAACCGGCGGACCCGCGCAGGACCGCAATGCGCCGGCTGGTGCTGGCAGGCATCGCGGGTCTTGCCCTGATCGCGTTCGTGGTGTGGCTGGTCCACTGGTGGACACATGGGCGGTTCATCCAGTCCACGAACGATGCCTACCTGCAGGCCGATCAGGTCACGGTGTCCACCCGCGTGGCCGGATTTGTCGATCAGGTTCTGGTGGCGGAAAACCAAGCGGTGACAAAGGGACAGGTACTGGTGCGCATGGACGAACGCGACCCGCGCGCGCGCTTTGAACAGGCCCGCGCGCTGGCGGATCAGGGTAATGCCGCGATCATCCAGACCAAGGCCCAGATCGACGCGCAGGATGCCGAAATCGCACAGGCGCAGGCCCGGCGCGATGCAGCACAGGCACAGGTCGATTTTGCCGACCGGCAGGTTGCCCGCTATCGCGCGCTGGCCGCCACGGGGGCGGAAACGAACGAACATTACGACCAGTTGCGCAACAGCAGCGCGCAGGCCCATGCCCAGCTGGCGCAGGCCACCGCCGCCCTGAAATCCGCGCAGCTTCAGATCGCCACCTTCCGCGCCGAGATCCTGCAGGCGCAGGCCCGCATTGAACAGGCCATAGCCCAGCAGCGCTCGGCGCAGGTGGATCTGGACGCCACCACCATCCGCGCCGCCGTGGACGGGCGCGTAGGTGACCGCAGCGCCCGCGTGGGGCAGTATGCCGCCGTTGGCACGCACATGATGACCATCGTGCCGGTGCAGGACATCTACCTTGTCGCCAATTTCAAGGAAACGCAGATCCGCCGCATGCGCCCGGGCCAGCCGGTCACGGTATCGGTCGATGCGCTGGGCGGTGAGAAAATACACGGCACGGTCGAAAGCTTCGCGCCGGGCACGGGTGCGCAGTTCGCCCTGCTGCCGCCGGACAACGCAACCGGCAACTTCACCAAGGTGGTGCAGCGCGTGCCGGTGCGCATCCACATCCAGCCCGATGTGGCGCAGCGTGCGGTGCTGATCCCCGGCCTGTCGGTCACGGCGGCAGTCGACACGTTGGTAGCCGGCACCGACCCGGCCCCGGGCGGTGGCGGATCGTGAGCACGCAGCCAGCAGACGCCAGCGGTCCCACGCCCCCGCAGAAAGCGGATGCGGCGGCGTGGCTGGCGGTGGCCGCGGGCACCATCGGCGCGCTTATGGCGACGCTGGATACCTCCATCGTCAATTCGGCGCTGCCCACCATCCAGGGAGAGATCGGGGCATCAAGCAGCGAGGGCACATGGGTCACCACGGCCTACCTTGTAGCCGAAATTGTCATGATCCCGCTGGCGGGCTGGTTCGAGCGCATATTCAAGCTGCGCAATTTCCTGCTGATCGCAGCCGTGCTGTTCACCATCTTTTCCATGTGGTGCGGGCTTTCGCCCAACCTCATGCACATGATCATCGGCCGCGTGGGACAGGGTTTTACGGGCGGGGCGATGATCCCGACCGCCATGACCATCGTGGCCACGCGCCTGCCACCGGCGCAACGGCCGGTGGGTATCGCGCTGTTTGGCATGACCGCGGTCCTTGGCCCGGTGATCGGGCCGGTCATTGGCGGGTGGCTGACGGAAAACCTGAGCTGGCATTATGCCTTTTTCCTCAACCTGCCCATCAGCATCGGACTGATGGTACTGCTGTTTGTCGGCCTGCCCAAGGGCAGGATCGACTGGGGCGAATTCCGCAACACCGATTATTACGGTCTTGCCGGACTGGTGCTGGGGCTGGGTGGCCTGACCGTGGTGCTGGAGGAAGGGCAGCGCGAACGCTGGTTTGAATCCGACATGATCCGCGAACTCAGCATCATGTCCCTGCTTGGCATGATCCTGCTGGTGGTGGGGCAGTTCCGGTCGCGCCAGCCGGTCATCCATCTGAAAATCCTGCTGCAGAAAAGCTTTTTCGGGGTGTTTGTCCTCAGCCTCGGGGTGGGTGGCGCACTGTATGGCATCCTGTATCTGATCCCGCAGTTCCTTGCCGCCGTTCCCGACTACAATTCCGAACAGTCCGGCATCATCGCGGCCATAAGCGGCATTCCGACCCTGCTTATGCTGGCGGTGTTTCCCATTCTGGTGCGTAAGCTTGATATCCGGCTGGCCATCGCGTTTGGCATGTTCCTGTATGTCGTCAGCTGTTTCATGAACGCGCACCTGTCGCCCGACAGCGCGGGACCGCATTTTTTCTGGTCGCAGGTGGTGCGTGGCTTTGCGCAGTTCTTCTCGCTCCTGTTCCTCAACCAGGCGGCGACCAGTGCGGTGCCCATACAGTATGCGGAAGATGCGTCCGGCCTGTTCAACGCCGCGCGTAACCTTGGGGGATCGTTCGGGCTGGCGGCGGTGGCAACGCTGCATGACCGCAGGATGGACCTGCATACCGCCCGTATCGAGGAAACAATCACCGCCAATTCCCCGCTGGGACAGGAATTCATGCAGCATTACGGGCTGGCACGCCTGAGCGCCCTGATCACGCGGCAGGCCACGGTCATGACCTATGGCGACCTGTTCTGGATATTCGGCATCGCCCTGCTGGTGATGATGCCCCTTGTAATTCTTATCAAGCCCATGCCCAAAGACGCCGGCATGACGGTGGGATGACGCACATGATCCCTTTCCCCTCCCTTCGTCATGCACGCGCATGCCGCACCGTTACCTGTATCACCCTGGTCACACTGCTTGCGGCATGTTCCGTGGGCCCCGATTACAAGGGGCCGCCGCACGTCGCCCCCGTGGCCGAACACGCGGCCGGTTTCCATCGCGCGGACCCCACGCTGACCACGGCGCAGGCCCCCCTGTCGCACTGGTGGGAAGGACTGAACGATCCGGTGCTGACCGACCTTGTCACCACCGCGCTGCGCAACAGCCCCGACATGAAGCAGGCGGCGGCCCGGCTGCATACCGCACGCGCAACCCAGCGTGAACGCTTCGCCGGGTTCTTCCCCGGCGGCGGCATGGCCGCGTTCTGGGACCGTACGCGCCTGCCCACAGGCGACATTACTTCGGTCCTGGGGGGCAGCGGACAACCGGAAGCCATGTCACTGCCGCCTGCCATCAAGTCGGATTCCTATGGCGCGGGATTTGACGCCAGCTGGGAAATCGACCCTTTTGGCGGCAACCGGCGCGGATACGAAGGTGCCCGCGCACAAAGCGAGGCCCAGATGGCGCAGCTGGCCGATACCCGTGTCCGGCTGGCCGCAGATGTGGGACGCAATTACGTCAGCCTGCGTGATGTGCAGCGCAGGCTCCAGCTTATGCAGCGTTCCGTCGAAATCGAGCAGAACATGCTGGACCTGACCCGCCAGCGCCGGGCGCAGGGCACGGCATCGCAGGAAGACGTCGAACGCTTCGCGGGGCAGCTGTCGCAGGTCCAGGGAGCCATTGCCCCCATGAAGGCCCAGCAGGCGGGATACATGGACGCGCTGGCCACCCTGACCGGGCGTGAGCCGGGGCAGCTTGACGCGCAGTTATCCATACCTGCACCGGTTCCCCTGCCGCCTGCCGTGGTGCCCGTCGGCAATCCCGCCGACCTGCTGCGCAGACGTCCCGACATCCGCGTGGCCGAACGCGACATTGCCGCGAACAATGCCCAGATCGGGCAGGCCATCGGGCAGTATTTTCCCAAGGTCAGCCTGTTCGGTACGGTTGGCTTCACCGCCGCCAACGGGCAGCGTTTCTTCTCGGGCGACAGTTTTTCCTACATGGGCGGCCCCACGCTGGAATGGAGCATCCTGAACTTTGCCCGCACCAATTCGCGCGTGGGCGAAGCAAAGGGCGGGCGTGACGCCGCCCTTGCCCATTATCAGGGCGTCGTCCTGTCCGCGCTGCAGGATGCCGAAGGCGCGCTGTCACGCTTTGGCCACCAGCGGGAATACGTGCTGAAACTGCACGAAGCGCGCGGGGCATCCGACCGGTCATGGGCACTGGCGCAGCAGCGCCAGCATGCGGGCACCCTGTCAGTCATTGACGCGCTGGATGTGGAACGCCAGCGCATCCAGATCGAACAGCAGCAGGCACAGGCGCAGGCCAGCATGACCAATGACTATATTGCCGTGCAGAAGGCACTTGGCCTGGGGTGGGAGTCCGCTGCCCCGTCACCCGCGACAGTCCGCACGGCAGGGCGTTAAAAACTGCCCTGCCCGCCTCGTCAGTTACATTTCGCAATGAAACTTCTGCCTCCGGATGCCTGCCGGGATATTGCCACGGCCCGAATCTGAATTCATAAAAGCCGAACGGCAACGGGCGGGAGACAGGGTTTTGCATTCTCGACCAAGGGGGCGGCACGCGCGTGTCATCCTGTCAGCCCTGATTATTGCCTCATCCTCCCCCACCCTGTCCGCACGGGCGGCCGATGGCGTAACGGCCAGCGCGGCGGCGGCGCCATCCGTTGTTCATGCCGCTGCCAGCACTGCGGATACTGCGCTCATGAACGATCTGGAACGGCGGACGTTCCGATGGTTCTGGGATGCGGGCGATCCAAAGACCGGGCTGGTACCAGACCGGTACCCATCCCCCCAGACACTGAGCAGCGTGGCCTCCATCGGGTTCGGTCTGACGGCCTACGGCATCGGGGTCAGCCGGGGCTATGTCACCCGCACGCAGGCCGCGACACGGACGCTTGCCACCCTGCGCTATCTTATGGATGGTCCCCAGAACGACACGGCAGACGGGGCAATGGGGTATCAGGGGTTTTACTATCACTTCCTGAACAAGGACACGGGACTGCGATTCAGCCATGATATCGAACTGTCCAGCATCGACACGGCGCTGCTGATGCAGGGCGTGCTGTTTTCACAGTCCTTTTTCGATCGCGATACCCCGCAGGAAACCGAGATCCGCACCCTGGCGGACCAGCTGTACAAACGCGTCAACTGGCAGTGGATGACCCGCCCCGACAACCGGCTGAGCATGGGATGGAGTCCCGAACACGGCTTCATTCCCAGCTACTGGGAAGGCTACAGCGAGGGGATGATGGCCTACATCCTTGGCCTGGGGTCGCCCACCCATGCGCTTGCGCCCACGTCATGGCAGGCGTGGCTGGCCACGAACAACCAGCGCTGGGGGGATTATTACGGACAGACCTTCCTGAATTTCGCACCCCTGTTCGGCCACCAGTACACCCATGCATGGATCGATTTCCGTGGCGTGCGGGATGCATGGGCGCGTGAAAAACAGATCGACTATTTTGAAAACAGCCGCCGCGCCGTCTACGCCCAGCAGGCCTATGCCATTGCCAACCCCGGCAAATGGCATGATTACAGTGCCACGATGTGGGGCCTGACCGCATGTGACGGTCCCGGTGATGTCACACGGCAGATTGACGGGCAGTCGCGGCATTTCCTGTCCTATTCCGCCCGTGGCGCGGGCCGTGACTACACGCAGGATGATGGCACCGTAGCCCCCACCGCTGCTGCCGGGTCGATTGCATTCGCGCCGGAAATCGTGCTGCCGACGCTGCGCAACATGAAAAACAGATACGGGCAGAATATTTACGGCCAGTACGGTTTCGTCGATGCATTCAACCCCAGTTTCCGCAACGGACAGACCTTCTGGACCGACAGGGAATATCTGGGCATCGACCAGGGGCCGATCCTGCTCATGATCGAAAACTGGCGCAGCGGGCTGGTATGGGCTGTCATGAAGCGCAATCCCTATATCCGCGCGGGACTGGAACGCGCAGGGTTTGAAGGGGGATGGCTGCCTGCCGTGGCCACGGCCGCCACGCCCGACACCCGGACGTCGCAGCTTGCGCCGGCCGCCCCCACCGCCGCACCGGCACCTGATGCCGGGCGGGGACCAGCCGCCCCGGCCAACCCGTCGTAACGGGCTGAACGGAAAGGTTTTAGAATCATCCGGTCCTGGAAAAACAATACGGCTTCACCGGAAACATCTTTTACGGACCCGCATCGATCGGCACGACGTCAATCAGCTTCTTGTTGACGAATTCCTGTATACCCATGGAGGACAGTTCCCGACCGAAGCCCGAGCGCTTGACGCCACCAAAAGGCAGGTCGGACGTGGTCCATGTGGGGTGGTTGACATAGACCATGCCCGTTTCGATCTGTTCCGCCACCCGGATGCCGCGCGCCGGATCGGACGTAAAGACCGAGCCACCCAGCCCGTATGGGTTGTCATTGGCAAGGGCGATGGCCTCCGCCTCGTCACGAACACGGAAGAACATGGCCACCGGCCCGAACAGTTCCTGATGAAACACCGGGTTGTCGGGGGCAATATCGGTCAGGATGCCGGTCTGCACGAACGCGCCCCGGTTGGGGGGCGTGGGGCCAACACGCATGAGTTTCGCACCATTCTTTACCGCCAGTTCCACCTGTTCATTCAACTGGTCGGCGGCCCCTTGCGATGACAGGGGCGGAACCCCGCTTTTTTCATCCATCGGGTCACCGGGCACCAGTTTTCCCAGTTCGGTTGCAAAGCGATCGAGGAAGGCATCAGCAATCTGCTCGGCCACGATAATGCGCTTGGCCGCGACACAGCACTGCCCGCCATTGTTCATGCGCCCCCAGACCGCCCATTTCACGGATTTTTCGAGGTCCGCGTCTTCCAGCACGATGAAGGCGTCGCTACCGCCCAGTTCCATGGTGGTCTTTTTCAGCGCCTTGCCCGCCTGTGACGCCACAATGGCCCCTGCGCCCTCGCTGCCGGTCAGGGCGACACCAATCACGCGGTCATCGGCAATGATGCGCGCTGTCTGGTCACGGGTGGCATACAGGTTGGTGTACAGCCCTTCCGGCGCGCCAGCATCACGGAACAGCTGTTCAAAGGCGGCCGCCGCCTGCGGCACGTTGGATGCATGCTTCACCACCACCACGTTGCCTGCCATGAACTGCGGCCCCACCACGCGGGCAAGCTGATAGTAGGGAAAGTTCCATGGCTCGATGGCGAACAGGATGCCCAGCGGCTGGCTGACCACCATGGCCTGGTCCCCGCGCCCGCTTTTTTCCGTCAGTTTCTGCGGCGCAAGGAAGGTTTCGGCATTATCGGCATAATATTGCAGGATATCGGCGGACAGTTCGACTTCCGCCAGGCTTTCGCGATACAGCTTGCCCATTTCCAGCGTCAGCAGGCGGGCATACCTGTCTTTCTGTTCGCGCAGCAGATCAGCGGCCTTGCCCACAATCGCCGCGCGCCGGGCAAAGGGCAGTTTCGACCAGTCCCTGTAGGTCGCATGGGCGCGGTCCAGCTTCTGCGCCAGTTCCGCATCCGTCAGATCGGGGAATGTTGCAACGGTTTCGTTGGTAAACGGATTGACTGTCTTGTACGCCATTGGCCTGTCTCCGTCGGGATCATGAGGCAACAGGCGTGGTTCATGCGGCCGCGCGGTTCCTATCGACCAACGCCACCTTCATGCCGCCTGCCCCTGCGAAACGGCCCGAAGGCAGACGGGTTGCGTGGCATTCGCACGTAAGAAAAATGCCGCCTTTTAAAAAAGGCGGCATCCGGAACGCTTCATGATGATCTGGTCGGGACGGACGGATCGATCATCAGGCCGTAACCAGCTTTTCCGGCACGGGCGCGGGCGCAGGCACGCGGATCAGGTAATCAAAGGCAGACAGCGCGGCCGTCGCCCCTTCGCCCACGGCAATGACAATCTGTTTGTAAGGCGTGGTTGTCGCATCCCCCGCCGCGAACACACCGGGGATAGATGTGGCGCAGTGGTCATTCACGATGATTTCACCAAAGTCATTCAGGTTCAGCGTCCCCTTCAGCCAGCCGGTATTGGGCAGCAGGCCGATCTGCACGAACACCCCTTCCAGATCGATATGATGGTCCGCGCCATCGCCACCGCGATAGGTCAGGCCCGTCACGTTGCGGCCATTGCCCTCGATCCGGGTTGTCAGGGCTTCGGTCAGGACCGTGACGTTGGACAGGGTATGCAGCTTGTCCTGCAGCACCTTGTCCGCCTTCAGGTGCGACCCGCGCTGCAGCAGCGTCACGTGGGCCACGATGCCCGCAAGGTCGATTGCCGCTTCCACCCCGCTATTGCCGCCACCGGCCACGGCCACGCGCTTGCCCTTGTAGAACGGGCCATCGCAATGCGGGCAGTAGGCCACGCCTTTATTGCGGTATTCTTCCTCACCCGGCACGCCCAGATGCCGCCAGTGCGCACCCGTCGCCAGTATGACCGTGCGGGAATGCAGCACCGCGCCATTTTCCAGCACCACGCCATGCAGGCCGCCGGGTTGGGGTGCGAGAAACAGTTCCTTTGCACGCTGGCCGGAAATGATGTCCACATCGTACTGCCGGACATGGGCCTCGAGTGCCGCAGACAGTTTCGGGCCATCGGTTTCAGGGATCGAGATGAAGTTCTCGATGCCTGCGGTATCCATGACCTGCCCGCCAAAACGGTCGCCTACCAGCCCGGTGCGCAGCCCCTTGCGCGCGGCATAGACCGCAGCCGACGCCCCGGCAGGCCCTTCCCCGATGATCAGGACATCAAACGGCGCGATGTCCTTCAGCTTTTCGGCGGCCTGCCGGGGGGCGTCGGCATCCAGCAGGGCCAGTATCTGCTCGATTTCCAGGCGCCCCGTCTCGAACAGCTTGCCATTCAGGTACACCTGCGGCACGGACATGATGTTGCGCGCGGCGACTTCATCAGGGAACAGCGCCCCGTCAATCGTGACATTGTGGATGTTGGGGTTCAGCACGCACATGGCGTTGAGCGCCTGCACCACATCGGGGCAGTTCTGGCATGACAGGGCGACGTAGGTTTCGAAACTGTACTGTCCCGGCAGGGCGCGGATCCGGGCCGCCACGTCATCGGGGATTTTGGGTGGATGACCGCCGACCTGCAGCATGGCCAGCACGAAAGACGTGAATTCGTGCCCCATGGGAATGGCGGCGAACGTGACCTGCGTTTTCGTGCCATCGCGACGAATGACAAAGCTGGGGCGGCGGGTGGCCTGACCTGCCTCGGATACCTGCACCTTGTCCGAAAGGGCGGCGACCTCGTGCAGGAGTTCGTGCATCTCACGCGATTTGGGGGTGTCATCCAGGCTGGCCTCCAGCACGATCGGGTGCGCAAGGCTGGCCAGATAACCCTTGAGCTGCGTCTTGATGGGATCTTGCAACATGGGAATGGACTCCGCTCTTTGGGAAAAGGTGGCATGGCTGGCCCGGCCCCGCAGGGCCGGACCATGACCATGGGCGTCAGATCTTGCCGACGAGGTCCAGCGACGGGGTAAGCGTCTTGCCGCCTTCCTTCCACTTCGCGGGGCAGACTTCACCGGGGTGGGAGGCGACGTACTGCGCGGCCTCGATCTTGGCGAGCAGTTCGGCGGCACTGCGGCCAACGCTGCCGGCTGTGATTTCGATGTACTGGATCTTGCCTTCCGGATCGATCAGGAAGGTGCCGCGGTCGGCCACGCCAGCTTCCTCGATATACACATCAAAATTACGTGCGATGTGCGCGGTCGGGTCACCCAGCATGACGTATTTGATCTTGCTGATGGCCGGCGACGTGTCGTGCCATGCCTTGTGGGTGAAATGCTTGTCGGTCGAAACCGAGTAGATTTCCACGCCCAGCTTCTGGAACGCTTCGTAATTGTCAGCCAGATCTTCGAGTTCCGTCGGGCAGACAAAGGTGAAATCCGCCGGATAGAAGAAGAATACGGACCATTTACCCTTCACATCGGCATCGGTCACCTTGATGAACTTTCCGTTGTGGAAAGCGTCTGTCTCAAACGGCTTCAGAGATGAATTAATGCGTGCCATGCGGAATGCTCCTTACTTTGGCTTGTCAGGTGTTGACGGGCCATTTGTCCCACAAACACGAAATGGGGAGAAACCGTTTCTGTCAATGGGTGTGATCGGAAAAACCTTTTTACAAACACCCCGAAATCGGTCCTATCTATAGACATGAGCTATATTCCCCTTTCCGGCCTGTCGCTGCGCGACATCGAGTATGTGGTGGCGGTGGATGACCTGCGCAACTTCTCCCGCGCGGCCGAACGCTGCGGCGTCAGCCAGGGCGGCCTGTCGGAACAGGTGCGCAAGCTGGAATCCCTGCTGGGCGTTGTGCTGTTTGAACGCTCCCGCCGCCATGTGACCGTAACCCCCGATGGCGCGCGCCTGATCGCGATGGGGCGCGACGTGCTGGCCGCCGCCCGCGCCATGATCGAGGCCGCGCGCGTGCGCACCGGCCCGCTGGAGGGGCTGGTGCGCATGGGGGTCATTGCAACGCTTGGCCCCTATTACGTGCCCGACCTGCTGCCGCTGCTGCGCGGCGCCTATCCGCAGCTGAAGCTGCAGCTGACCGACAGCCTGACGGACACGATGCTGCGCATGCTGCGGCATGATGAACTGGATGTGGTATTCGCAGCCCTGCCGGTCGGTGGGGACGGGTTCGAATGCGCGCCCCTGTTCCGCGAACCCTTTCTTGCCGCCTTTCCCGCCGGTCACCCGCTGGCGCAACGCAGGACGCTGGCGATGCCCGACCTGCGGGGACCGGACCTGCTGCTGCTGGAAGACGGGCACTGCCTGCGTGATCAGGCGCTGACGCTGTGTGGCATGCCGCCCCAGCGCGATCAGCCGCGTCTGGCCACCAGCCTAGAAATGCTATGGCACATGATCGGTGCGGGCGAGGGATATTCCCTCATCCCCCGTCTCGCCCTGCGCCACCGGGCCGCATGGGAGGGGCTGATCACCGTGACCGCGCTTCCGTCGGCCTATCGCACGATCGGCCTTGTCTGGCGCACGTCCGACCCGCGTGGCCCGGCCTTCAGTGAATTCGCCCGCTTCCTGCGTGACAACCCGCCCGAAGGGTGCACGCCGGTCGATACCGTATCATCCGCCCCCGCCCCGCGTGACTGAACCCTGCGTTACGGGCAGGCATTTTTTCAGGACCATGCAGCGCCGGGGCATATGAAAGAATCCTTATCGCGCCTTTTATCCATGGATATATTCAGGCAATGAGCCGTCGCCATCGCATGCCTGAGTCCCGGACCAGAAACACGGTCCTGAAAATACTCCGCAATGGCGCCACGCCCACGGCGTCCCCCATGAGCCATGACGTGCGCCTGACGCCCGACACGGACCCTGCCCTGCCTCCCGGCCGCGGCCATGACATCCCCTTTTACGGGCACAGGGCGCGACTTCATGCGCTTGGCCAGTGGATGGCGGACACGACGCAGGCCGTATCCGTCCAGATCGTGACCGGCGGGCCGGGCATGGGCAAGACGCGGCTGGGCATGGAACTGGCTGCCCGCGCGCGTGAACAGGGCTGGATGGCGGGGTTCCTGTCGCCCGCGTGCGCGCATGTTTTTAACGATGATCCCTTCACGACCGTGTGGCACCAGCCCACGCTGGTCATCATCGACAATGCTGCCAGCCTGACCACGCCCATCCGCGCCTGGCTGCACGAACTGGGCCACCAGCCCCGCGCGGTCCATCCGTTCCGTATTGTCCTGCTGGAACGCGCCGGGCTGGATACGCTGTGGGTCAATGACATTTTCGGACCCGATGATGCGCAGACGGCCACCCTGCCTGCCATGCTGTCCCCCGCGCAATGGCCCGACCTTGCCCCCCTGACCGACATGGACACGCAATATGCGGTTTTTAGCGCCGCCTATCGTGCAACGGCGGGCAAGGCCCCGCCCGCCGATACAGCACGCATGCTGCGCCACAGGCTGGACAGTCTTGCGCGCGAGGGATCGACCCTGTTCCTGACCGCGCTGGGAACCGTCGCGGCACGCGAAGGGCTGCTGGTCGCCCGCACGCTGGATGTTCCCTCCCTCCTGTCGCGCGTGGTCAATGAAGAAATCCGGCGCATCAGGGCCATCTGGCACGATGGCCACGTGCCCGAAACCGTATGGCCACGGGCGCTGCACCTGCTTGGCATCAGCCTGCTGTGTGGCGGGCTGCCCCCGGACGTGCTGCGGCAGGTGGCAGAACACGACATTGCGGATGAGCCGCCCACATCCCTGTCCGCCGTTACTGTGGCTGATGCATGCCTGCATGCCCTTCGTTTGGTCCAGCCGGGGCATGACGGGTGCATGCTCGCCCCCCTGCCCGATCTGGTCACCGGGGCGCTTGGGCTACACCTGCTCGCCCCCGATGGGACCTCAGCGCTAGACCGGCTGTGGGCGTGCCCGCAGGTGCGCCTGCCGCTGGTCGCGGGCATAAGCCGTGCCTGCCATGGCCTGTGGGACAGGACGGATTACCCGCAGCCCATCGCGTGGCTGGACCGCCTGCTGCACCTGTGCGGACAGGAGCGTGATACCCTCCGGCTTCTTGCCTGCCTCCTGCCCCGCCATGGTGCGGTGGCCAGAACCTCCGCGCTGGACGCAGTGGACAGGCTGGCCACGTCCCTGCGTGATGGTGGGGAGGAGTCGGCTGCACTGGGCCGTGTCCTAACCGCCCTGTTCCACCGCCATGCGGACCTGTGGCATGCCGGCGCGGCACGTAGGGCGGCGCAGGATGTGCTGTCGGTCCACAACCGCCTTGCGACACGGGACCCGACTACATTTCGTCCCGCGCTGGCCGCCACCCTGCATGACATCGCAGCCTATGAGAACGGGCTGGACAATCCGGCTGTGGCCCTGCCCATGGCGCGGCAGGCGCTGGCGGCCTACACCGCGCTGGCCAATGATGATCCCGGAACCTTCCGCCCCGGTCGGGCAGCAGGGCTTTTTCAGGTCGCACGCTGCCAGCATGCGCTGGGGCAGTCTGCAGCGGCAATGCGAACAGTGCGCCGCGCCATCGTCATCCTGACCATTCTGGCGGATGACAGCCCGGTGACATTTCAGCCAGGGCTGGCGGCTGCTCTCGTGCTGCTGTCATCGTGTCAGGCCAGCATGCAGCAGCATGACGATGCGCGCGAGACGGCGCTGGATGCAGTTATCCTGTACACCACGCTGGCCCACGGCCACCCGGATGCATTCCGCCCCGCGCTTGCGGACAGCCTGCATCAGCTTGCCCTCCGTCAGCTTGAGCTGTCCCAGCATGCTGCCGCGCTGAAATCCATTGAAGAAGCCTTCTCACTCCAGACCGCCATCACGGAACAACGGCACGACGCGGGCATGCCGGAAACCGTGGACAGCCTGATCACCCTGTCACGCTGTCAGAACGCCATGGACCGGGGAAAAGAGGCATATCACGCATTGCGGGAAGCCGTGCGCCTGTGCCGGGCACTGGCTGAAGAGGGGCCAGAGGTATTCCGTCCCACGCTGGCCCGCACGCTGGTCACGTTCAGCACGGACATGTCGCCCATCAACCCGGTCCTGTCGGCAGAAAACATGCAGGCGGCGCAGGAAGCCGCCGACCTGTACACCGCGCTGGCACACAACGACGCCCAACGGTTCACACGCCCGCTGGCCCATAGCCTTATGGCCCTGTCACACCACCAGAAAAGGCATGACCGGATCGAGGACGCGATCCGCAGCGCCACCGCCGCGGTCCGGCTATACATGGATCTGGCCCGGCGCGATCCCGATGCGGTCCACGCCGCCCTGTCTGACGCATTCAGCGACTTGGCGGACCTGATGGCGAGCACCAGCCATATGCATGACCTGACCGTCATGCTGGGGCAGATGCTTGACCTGCAACGTGACATCGTGGCGCGGGACCCGGACAACATGCGGCAGCGCGCGCAGCTGGGCACGATACTGATATGGCGTGCGGGGCTGGAGATGGAACTGGGCCGGCATGAACTCTCCCTCGCACCATGGCGGGAGGGGCTGCGCATAAGGACCGAACTGGCCGCCCTGGACCCGGAAACATTTGCAGGGGACGTAAGGAAAGCGCTGGAGACGCTGTCCTATGTCGCAAGACGGGACGGGCAGCCTGCGGCACAATGCATGGTGCTGTACCGTGAGGTCATCGACTGCCTTGAGCCCCTTGCCCACAGGCACCCGGCAACCTTCACCCCGCCCCTGATCAGCACGCTGGAGACCATGGCGCACCAGTTGGTGGAGACCGGGCAGCCCGAGGCGGCGTTACAAGATGGGGTGGACGGCCTCCATGCGGCATCAATGTGCCATGCTGGGGTCGGAATGACCATTCAGAGGAGACCGCCCGGATGAAAATTACCATGATCGGCCTGGATATCGCCAAGTCCGTTTTTCAGGCGCACGGCACAGATGCAAATGGAAAATGTCTTCTCAAGCGAAAGCTCGGGCGCAGTGAGGTTGCCTCATTCTTCGGGAAACTCGAGCGGTGTCAGGTCGTGCTCGAAGCTTGCGGCACATCGCATCATT
>NZ_NKTX01000220.1 GCF_003207815.1 Komagataeibacter oboediens
TCGCAGGTAGTACCGCGTCCCTATCTCTTAAATCGCTCATGCTTCATAGCTGAACAAGACCAGAAGTATTCAGCAAGGCGTCAGTCGCCGGGAGCTTACGCTGCCACAGCACGGACACTGTGTCGGTGCGGGGATGACGACCCGCTCGCGCGGCAAATCGGCACGCAGGGGCTGGCGCCCCCGGTTGCTCCTGGGTGCTGTCGCGCGGACAGCGGGATTCACGGCGTTTTCGGGCGCGTCCTCGGCGAGCGTCGTCTCCAGTTCTTCCAGTTCGAGTTCGAGTTGGGCCAGCAGGCGGCGCCCCCGCTCCGACGAGGCGCCGAAACGGTCCTGGCGCATCCGCGCGATAAGATGTTTGAGATGGGCAATCTGCGCTTCGGCGCTGGCCGCGCGCGATTCTGCATCAGTGGCCCGGATTTCGGCAGTAGACGCCCGGAGTTCGGCGACCTGGGCACGCGCCTCGGCAGCGGCAAGTGCCGCGCGCAAGGCGATGATGTCGTCCGTGTCTCCCGTCATGAAGGCAGTTGATCACATGGGCGCTCAAAAGGGTACCAGTATATGCTGACCTGACGCAGTTTTTATTATCCCGCCAGTTCAGGTCTCCATGTTTTCTGAGGATTGCGCCAATCCACACCCTCCAGCAGACAAGTCAATTGTGACGGGGAGAGATGGATCGCTCCGTCCTTTGCCGAAGGCCACAGGAAATGCCCGCGCTCGATCCGCTTCGCATATAAGGAAAGGCCGATCCCATCGTGCCAGATCAGTTTCACCAGGTCGCCGCGTCGGCCCCTGAAGGCATAGACGTCACCCGCGAAAGGGTCACGACCCAGTGCTTCCTGGACCTTCAACGCCAGCCCGGGCATCCCCAGGCGCATATCGGTTACACCGGCCGCCAGCCATATCCTCAGCGTGGAAGGAAGCGGGATCATGATCGTAGTGC
>NZ_NKTX01000221.1 GCF_003207815.1 Komagataeibacter oboediens
ACGCAGGTGGGCTATTTCGTCGGGGTTGGTGATGATCTCACCGGCGGACCAGTGATACCGCCCCCGGTTAAAGCGGGTCTCGATATACCCGTGGTCGCGCACAAGACGGACGGGGACGGCATTGCTGCCTACCCCCTCCCCCTGAGCCTTGCGAGGCCGCGCCATTACGCAGCCGATGCCTGACTGGTCGCACCAAGGCTCTCGATCACCACGCCACGCTTGAGGTAGCTGTTCGTGGCGGTGGGGATGATCGAGGTGTTGGCGGTCAGGTCGGTCGGCAGGGCAAAGCCGCCAATCCACGACCACGACTGCGCGATGATCTGCGCCAGACGGTCAAGTGCGGGGCGCGTAATCATGCACACGTCATCAACGTGGGTCAGTTCGCCGCCATCCAGCAGGCCCGCATAGTGTTCGCCCATGTTGGCGTAATCGCCCTCGATCAGCGCGCCATGACCGCAGATGATGGCGCGATGGATGGCCCCTACGCCAAGTGACGCCTGCTGCGGAGCCTCGGTGGTGGGGATGAAACGCACACCGAGCAGATCGAACACCTGACCGGTCTGGTAGGTATCGGACCCATACTGGCCGCGATACAGCAGCTTGAAGTCATCGTCGCGGAACAGCCCGAGCAACTGGTTGTTGTCCAGGTAGCAATGATAGACGCCTTCGGGCATCGTGGGCACGTTGTTGTCACGCAGGGCCGCCACAGCACCAAGCACGTTCTGGATGGTCAGCATGTCGCCAGCGGCAAGCGCTGCGGTCGTGGCACGACCATTGGGGCGCAGGACCAGCGGGGCGGTCGCGGCCACAACGGCCATCCCTTCGGTGCCGTCAGCCACCGACACATTCCCGGAGAAGGTGAGCGTGCCAGAAATGCCATTCGGTGCCGTGGAGGCGTTGGTAGCATCGGCAGCAACCCCGACCAGCGTGTAGGAACC
>NZ_NKTX01000222.1 GCF_003207815.1 Komagataeibacter oboediens
TGCGTCCTCAACCGCATGGACATTGATCGCCTCGATCCGCATGCTCACACGACGGACAGCAAGGCATTGTCAAGCTTGAAAAACTTTCGGATCGGGCTCTCAGATCTGCACTACGCAAAGCGGGATACCATTGTGCATTGTGGTCCGGATCAAAAGGTTGCAGTAGAGTATGTGTCATGCCCATGACAATTCCTCCAAAATCTTGTTAATGGACGAAGGCCGCCGCCACGCAAGCACGTTGAACCTTCGCCAGGTCTGAAAGTGTATTGTGAACCTCAGGCGGTAATTGCCTACCGTCCTTATTGATGAAACGCATTGTCGTAGACGGTGTAATAATCACGCGCCTTCGTGGACATTCTGATCGGATCTTATCTATCCATCGCATCGCGCTATAGACATCCGTTGGAATCCGATTCAGGCCGTCCACTGTCAATCGGCACTCAAAAATAACCCCTGATCGGCATGCAATATTAACCCCCTGTTGAAGGCCCGGCCTGTCTCCTGAAGCCGTAGGCGTAAGGAGACAGGCCGGGGCAGGTATGGATCTGGAGAGAGGTTCAGTTACGGTTCCTGAACCGCCAGCTTTCGTTCCCTGTCTCGATGATGTCGCAGTGATGGGTCAGACGGTCGAGCAGTGCCGTGGTCATCTTGGCGTCGGCGAATACACTGGCCCATTCACCGAAGGACAGGTTCGTGGTGACAATGACCGAGGTCTGTTCATAAAGGCGGCTGATCATATGGAACAGCAACTGTCCGCCAGACTGGGCAAAGGGCAGGTATCCCAGTTCGTCGAGGATGACAAAGTCCAGTCGGCCGAGTTGTTCGGCCAGCCGACCCGCCCTTGCCGCCCGACTGTCAGCCTCAAGCCGGTTGACCAGGTCCACCACGTTGAAGAACCGGCCACGCCGACCTGTGCGGATGCAGCTCCGGCCAATGGC
>NZ_NKTX01000223.1 GCF_003207815.1 Komagataeibacter oboediens
AGAGCCCGATCCGAAAGTTTTTGAACAATACCAGCCTGTTGTGATTCATCCGTCTTTGCGAAGAGATGGAGTGAATGGTGACATGGACTGGTATTGCCCGACGTGAACATAGCCGGGAAGGACTGCGATATCCATCGGATATGATGGACGGGGAATGGGCTTTGATCGTGCCATTTGTGCCCCCTGCGAAACGGGGCGGTCGCCCTCGCACGACGGATATGCGCGAGGTGGTCAACGCGATGCTCTACATAGCCTCGGCCGGGTGTGCGTGGCGTTTGCTGCCGAAATGCTTTCCGCCGGTCTCGACCGTCAGGCGCTATTTTTACGCCTGGCGTGATGCCGGATTGTTCGAAGTCATGAATACGGTCCTGGTCATGAGCCTGCGCGAGATTGAGGGGCGTGAAGCCTCTCCAAGCGCGGGCGTGATTGATAGCCAGTCGGTAAAAACCACGGAAAGCGGCGGGCTTTCGGGCTATGACGCGGGTAAGAAGGTCAAGGGCCGCAAGCGCCATATCGTGACGGACACCTGCGGCTTCCTGATCTTTCTCCTCGTTCATGCCGCCGACATCCAGGACCGTGATGGGGCGGTTGATGTTCTGGCGGCAATACGCAGGCGCTTTCCCTGGCTGCGCCACATCTTTGCTGATGGCGGCTATGCTGGCAACAAATTGCGATCCGCGCTCGCCTCCATGGGAAAATGGACGGTCGAAATCATCAGGCGGTCCGATACGGCGAAGGGCTTTCAGATCTTGCCTCGCCGCTGGGTGGTTGAACGGACATTCGCCTGGCTGGGACGGTGCAGGCGGCTCGCCAAAGATTGGGAAAAGTCCATTGCTTCCTCAACCGCATGGACATTGATCGCCTCGATCCGCATGCTCACACGACGGACAGCAAGGCATTGTCAAGCTTGAAAAACTTTCGGATCGGGCTCT
>NZ_NKTX01000276.1 GCF_003207815.1 Komagataeibacter oboediens
TTCTCAAGCGAAAGCTCGGGCGCAGTGAGGTTGCCTCATTCTTCGGGAAACTCGAGCGGTGTCAGGTCGTGCTCGAAGCTTGCGGCACATCGCATCATTGGGCGCGCGTCATCCGCGATGCGGGTCATGACGTGAAACTTATTCCGCCGGACATGGTCAAGCCGTTCGTCAAACGTGGCAAGAAAAACGACGCTGTTGACGCCGCAGCCATTTGTCTTGCGGCACTCCATCCCGACACGCGCTTCGTCCCGATCAAAAACGAAGAACAGCAAAGCCTGCTCTCGTTACACTCAACGCGCACACTATTGGTCAAACAGCAGACGATGCTGGTCAATGCGTTGCGCGCGCTTGCAGCGGAATTCGGCTTGATCGTGCCGTTGGGAAACAGTCGCCTGCCCGATCTTCTGGCGAAAATCGAGACATCACCCGATTTGCCCGACGTCATGAAGCAGACCGTCATTTTGATCTTCGAACAATACGGAAAGTTGAGTGAAAGCATCGGATGCCTGGAAAGGCGAATCCAGGCGCACGCCAGGCAGGACGAAGATGCCCGTCGTCTTTTGACAATACCCGGCATCGGCCCGATGACCGCGTCCTTGATCGTGGCATCTGTCACGGATATCGACACTTTCGAAAGTGCGCGGCACTTCGCGGCCTGGCTTGGACTTGTGCCGCGGCAGCACTCGTCCGGCGGAAAGGTCCGGCTGGGCAGGATTACGAAAACGGGCAACCGGGAAATAAGGAAGCTGCTCGTTCTGGGGGCGACATCCATGTCCTTCCGCGCGCAGAAATGGACAAGCGCCGCAGGGGCATGGCTTTGCAAGCTTCTGGAGCGTCGCCCAACACGTCTTGCAACCGTCGCACTTGCCAACAAACTGGCCCGGATCGTCTGGGCTCTCCTGTCGCGCAAAGAGATCTATCGTCCGGCCGG
>NZ_NKTX01000224.1 GCF_003207815.1 Komagataeibacter oboediens
GGCGACCTGGTGAAACTGATCTGGCACGATGGGATCGGCCTTTCCTTATATGCGAAGCGGATCGAGCGCGGGCATTTCCTGTGGCCTTCGGCAAAGGACGGAGCGATCCATCTCTCCCCGTCACAATTGACTTGTCTGCTGGAGGGTGTGGACTGGCGCAATCCGCAGAAAACATGGAGACCTGAACTGGCGGGATAATAAAAACCGCGCCAGGTCAGCATATACTGGTACCCTTTTGAGCGCCCATGTGATCAACTGCCTTCATGACGGGAGACACGGACGACATCATCGCCTTGCGCGCGGCACTTGCCGCTGCCGAGGCGCGTGCCGAGGTCGCGGAAGCCCGTGCGGCCAGCGCCGAAGCGCAGGTTGCCCATCTCAAACATCTTATCGCGCGGATGCGCCAGGACCGTTTCGGCGCCTCGTCGGAGCGGGGGCGCCGCCTGCTGGCCCAACTCGAACTCGAACTGGAAGAACTGGAGACGACGCTCGCCGAGGACGCGCCCGAAAATGCGGCGGATCCCGCTGTCCGCACGACAGCACCCCGGAGCAACCGGGGACGCCAGCCCCTGCGTGCCGACCTGCCGCGCGAGCGGGTCGTCATCCCCGCACCGACACAGTGTCCGTGCTGTGGCAGCGATCGTCTGAGCAAACTGGGGGAGAGCGTCACCGAGACGCTGGAGGTGATCCCGCGCCAGTTCAAGGTCATCCAAACGGTGCGGGAGAAGTTCACCTGCCGGGACTGCGAGAGCATCACCCAGCCACCCGCCCCCTTCCATCCGATCGCGCGCGGACGCGCAGGCCCATGGCTGCTGTCGACCATTCTATGCGACAAGTTCCTGCAGCATCTGCCGCTGAACCGCCAGAGCGATGCCTTTGCCCGCGAAGGGATCGATCTCGACACATCAACGCTGGCCGACTGGGTG
>NZ_NKTX01000225.1 GCF_003207815.1 Komagataeibacter oboediens
GGCAAGGCACAGTACCATCCGCGCCTGATGCTGGCCCTTCTGATCTTCAGCTATGCGAACGGGTTGTTTTCCTCACGCCGGATCGAGCGGGCGACATATCGCGACATCGGGGTGCGCTTCGTGGCGGCGAACCTGCATCCGGATCATGATACGATTGCGACCTTCCGCCGGACGAACAGGGGCGCCATTGAAGCTGCATTTGCACAGGTCCTGCTTCTGGCGCGCGAGACGGGCCTGCTGCGTCTGGGCGTGGTGTCGATCGACGGCACGAAAATCGATGCCGATGCCTCGAAATACCGTTCCCTGCGCTACGACCGGATCAGGGCGCTGCGCGAACAGCTGGCGGTGGATATCGCGAAACTGATGGACCAGGCGGAGCACGCGGATGCCACAGACAGAGATCCGCAGGCCCTGCCAGAAGAGCTTGCCCGACGGGAAACGCTGAAAGCGAAGCTGGACGAAGCCTGCGCCCGGCTGGAAGCAGATGCGAAGGCGCAGGCCGAGGCGGCGCGACCGGCATACGAGAAGAAGAAAGCCGCTTATGACGCAAAAACAGGGCGTCGTGGCAGGGCGCCGAAACCGCCGGATGATGAACCACCACCCGACCGGCAGATCAGCCTGACCGATCCCGACAGCCGCCTCATGCGGCGTTCGGACGCCCATGAATTCCGGCAGGCTTACAATGCCCAGGCCGTAGTCTGCGCCGAAGGCAGCCAGCTGATCGTGACAACCGGCGTTGTCGCCACGTCAGCGGATGCGCCATCCTTTGCCGACACGGTGCTGTCGATGGAAGACACAATCGGTCTCCCGGAGAAGGTGCTTGCCGACACCGGTTACGCCAGCGGACAGGCGGTCCGGAAACTGCAGGAAAAGGGCATTGATCCGCTGGTCGCCATTGGACGGCCCTGTGCCCGCAG
>NZ_NKTX01000226.1 GCF_003207815.1 Komagataeibacter oboediens
GGGGCGCGGTCTAAAATACAGTTCAGACCCGAAGCTGGTCATCAAGGCCGGTCAGGCTGATCCGGCAGGCGCGGAAGGCGATGGCGGCACTACTGGCGGTTCCGCTTCGGCACTCATCCTCCCCATGGATGGCGATGCCAAAATGCTGGAAATCAACGGCGATGCATCCGGTGCAATGCTGGCGCAATACAAGGAACTGCGCGCCATCGTCATGGAACAGATCCACGGCAACCGGGCCAGCGCGGACAAGATCAGCGCTGCACAGTCTGGCCGGGCTATGGAAATGATGTGCCAGAGCCTCGTATGGCTAGCGGACCGCCTGCGCCTTTCCTACGGCGAATACGGTCTGTTGGCGCTGTATCGCATGATCTGCCGCTTTTCGTCCGTAGTGGCAGGGGGCCTGAACATTGGCGGTCAGGATTACACCAACCTGTCCGATGCCGGTCTGGCACTGCAATGGCCTCCCTACTTCCCCAGCACGGACCCCGAACTGCTGCAACTGGCGCAGGGGCTGGCAACGGCTGTGGCGTCGGGCTTCATGTCCAACGAAACCGCCTGCAGCATCTATGCCGCCAAGGTCGGCACGGCTAGCCCACAGGAAGAATGGAACCGGGTGCTGGATGAACTGTCCGACCCGGTCCTCATCGCCAAGCGGCAGGCTGCAGCAGATGCCGCCAAGGCCGACCGGAAGGCAGGCGGCGCAGGGCGCACAGAGACACGTCAGGTTACGGCCTGACGTTTTCCCGGCTGATGCCGGAACATTCACAACATGAGGGTCAGATGACCACAGAACCGATGAACACGCCCATCGATCCCAACACGGTGCGCGAACTGGAAAAGGCACGCGCGGACCTCGTAACGGTGCGTAGCGAACTGAAATCCGCCCGCACCGAACGTGACGCCATTCGTGGCGAA
>NZ_NKTX01000227.1 GCF_003207815.1 Komagataeibacter oboediens
CCGACGGCGAACTTGAGAGAACAGACGGGAAATAAAAAGAGGTTCAGCCCGTTATCAGAGCTGAACCCTTCTCGCCCTGACCGTCAGTGTGACCGTCAGGCTTTGACGGACAGAAAGTCAGCCAACGCTTCGTTAAACAGAAGCGGGGCCTGCAGGAAGGCGAAGTGGCTGGTCTCGGGCAGGATCATGTAAGAACTGTCCGGAATATGCGCCACCAGATATTCCAGATGGGCGCGATGAATCATCTCGTCCCGGTCCCCATCCACAACCCATGCGGGGCAGCGGATGGCGTTCAGGCGGTCTTCCGTGAATTCGGCATCATGCTCCCATTTCCACAGGCCCCAGAGGGTTTTTGAAAAGACATCAAATTTATCCGGGGTCGGGGAAAGCTCGCGGTAGTCTTCTGTGGCGCGCTTTACAAAAGCGTTGACCACCTTATCTCCGCTACACGCCAGATTGATGCCGGATGCGGACATATGCGGCCCGTAAGCAAAGATGCGTTTGATGCGATCCGGGTGTTCAGAGGCCAGAATAATGCTCTGCACACCGCCATCGCTCCACCCGACGAGACTGGCATTCGGAATTTCCAGATGGTTCATCAGGTGAATGATATCGTCTGCCATCTGAGCGTAGCTGAGGGGTTTATCCTCTAACGTGCTGCGGCCATGCCCGCGGCTATCCACGAGGATGACACGGTGCGTTTTGGCCAGATAAACCGCCTGTATGCCCCAGTAGTCAGAGTTTGCCATGCCCCCATGCAGCATGATGATGACATCGTCCCCTGTGCCGCCTTCCGTATAATAGAGCGAGCATCCGTTAATGGGGGCGTGCTGTCCTTTAAAGGAGGCCAGAGGGGCCGGGGTGGCAGGCAGGGTCTGCCAGCGTTTTGTTAAATGCTCAGTCATATCGTCA
>NZ_NKTX01000228.1 GCF_003207815.1 Komagataeibacter oboediens
GCACTACGATCATGATCCCGCTTCCCTCCACGCTGAGGATATGGCTGGCGGCCGGTGTAACCGATATGCGCCTGGGGATGCCCGGGCTGGCGTTGAAGGTCCAGGAAGCACTGGGTCGTGACCCTTTCGCGGGTGACGTCTATGCCTTCAGGGGCCGACGCGGCGACCTGGTGAAACTGATCTGGCACGATGGGATCGGCCTTTCCTTATATGCGAAGCGGATCGAGCGCGGGCATTTCCTGTGGCCTTCGGCAAAGGACGGAGCGATCCATCTCTCCCCGTCACAATTGACTTGTCTGCTGGAGGGTGTGGACTGGCGCAATCCGCAGAAAACATGGAGACCTGAACTGGCGGGATAATAAAAACCGCGCCAGGTCAGCATATACTGGTACCCTTTTGAGCGCCCATGTGATCAACTGCCTTCATGACGGGAGACACGGACGACATCATCGCCTTGCGCGCAGCACTTGCCGCTGCCGAGGCGCGTGCCCAGGTCGCCGAACTCCGGGCGTCTACTGCCGAAATCCGGGCCACTGATGCAGAAGCGCGCGCGGCCAGCGCCGAAGCGCAGATTGCCCATCTCAAACATCTTATCGCGCGGATGCGCCAGGACCGTTTCGGCGCCTCGTCGGAGCGGGGGCGCCGCCTGCTGGCCCAGCTCGAACTCGAACTGGAAGAGCTGGAGACGACACTCGCCGAGGACGCGCCCGAAAATGCGGCGGATCCCGCCGTCCGCGCGACAGCACCCAGGAGCAACCGGGGGCGCCAGCCCCTGCGTGCCGATCTGCCGCGCGAGCGGGTCGTCATCCCCGCACCGACACAGTGTCCGTGCTGTGGCAGCGATCGTCTGAGCAAACTGGGGGAGAGCGTCACCGAGACGCTGGAGGTGATCCCGCGCCAGTTCAAG
>NZ_NKTX01000022.1 GCF_003207815.1 Komagataeibacter oboediens
GTTCCGCTTGGAATAATCTTGCCGCCTTGCCTGACACCATTCGATCCATCGGTCTTAGAAAGTGGGCTCACACAGGTCAGTGCCCATAACCGTTGGTATAATTGGCCAGGCAGGCTTCCCCCCGTCCTTCCGCCAGCACCTGTTCCGTCAGCATCAGGCTGCGGTCAAAACGCCGGGGCAGTCCATCGGCGACATAAACGGTCGCCAGCATGCCGACACCCAGCGCCAGCGCCCCACCGTACCGGAGGACGACGCCACCATCCGCCCCGCCGCCACGGCGGAAGGGCTGTTCGATGTAGCGCCATGACAGCACGGCCGGAAACAGTGATACGATCCCCGCCCCAAGCAGCAGCAGTGGCGCGGGCGGCTGGGGCGAACACACCCAGATGAACGCCATGAGCGGCCAGTGCCACAGGTACCATGAATAGGATATGCGCCCGATCCATATGAATGGCCGCGTGGACAGGATGGCGCGGTTGACAAAGCTGCCATCGGACAGCAGCAGCGCCAGCGTGCCACCGACAGGCAGCAGCGCCGCGATACCCGGAAACGGCGTATGTTCGTCAAATACGAATATGGACAGCCCGATAAGAAAAAGCCCCATCCAACCAATGAAATGATTGACGGGGCGGGGAAAGGACAAAGTATAATTTGATTTTGCCACAGCAAGGAATGTGCCCATGCCCAGTTCCCACGCCCGCGTGGGCAGCAGGTAGAACGCGGCGGCAGGCCACCGGCCCACGCCGATCTGGGCAATGCACAACGACCCGATGCACAGCGCACCAAGCATGCAGAGCACATAAATCCCCCGCAACTGGCGAAACGCAAGTATCAGCAGGGGAAAGAACAGATAGAACTGTTCCTCCACCCCCAGGGACCACGTCATGAGGAATGGATTGAGGTGCGCATCGGGGGAAAAGTAACTGATCTGTTTCCACAGCAGGACGTTCGACCATCCAAGTAGCGCGCTAATGGCCCCCAGACTGTTCTGACGTAATTCCGTCGGGCTTGAAAGTAACAGCCCGAGCAGCATGACACAGATGACAGTGAGCATGAGCGCGGGCAGGATACGCCGGGCCCGGCGGGCGTAAAACCCAAGGAAACTGAATGTGCCCAGGCTGACATCCCTGTAAACGATGCCGCCGATCAGGAAACCGGAAATAACGAAGAATATATCCACCCCGACAAATCCGGACTGCACGGGGTAAAGATTGGCATGGAAAAGTACCACGGCGGTGACTGCGATTGCACGTAGTCCATCAATATCGCGCCGGTAATCGGCGTGTAAATTCAGGCTCATGGGATCACCCTACAGAAGCTGCATGACAACAGATTGGGGGTGACCTTGCGATCCCGCACAATTTGTCAACTGTAATAAAATGTAAAATTAACGCTGGTTTCACCGGGCTTGTAAAATTTTTTACAAATAAAAGCCGTGTGTCTGTTTTGCATCAGCCCACGATATGGCGCGGCGGGGCGACACCGACCTGCGGCATCGCGCGGACCCCACAATCTTATGAAAAGCCTGGCAGGCCCGACCCGCCTAATATGCCCCGACATCTGCCGCAGAAACCGGAGCGTACGACCCCATGCTGCTCAATACCATCGAACTTGGTCCTGAAAACGGTGACCTGTCCCTGCCACCTGTTGTATTCCTGCATGGACTGTTCGGGCGGGCGCGCAATTTCGGCTTTTTCCAGCGCCGCATTGCCGCAACCCGCCGCACGCTGGCGCTGGACCTTCGCAACCACGGGCAGAGCCCACATGGCCCCATGGATTATCCGTCCCTTGCGGCGGATGTGTGCGAAACACTGGCCACCCATGGCGCATTGCCCGCGACCGTGGTGGGGCATTCAATGGGGGGCAAGACCGCCATGATGCTTGCGCTCAGCTTTCCTGCAGACGTGCATTCGCTGATGGTAGTGGATATTGCGCCGGGCGAGGGCGGTTTTTCGCAATCCCACCAACTGGCACGGAAGCTTGCGGCACTTCCCCTGCCGGATTTCCTTGACCGGGCAGGGGCGGAATCATGGCTGGGTCAGGTCATTTCTGAAAAGCCCGTGCGTGACCTCATGCTGATGAACCTGGAACTGGGGGAAAAGCCACACTGGACGATCGGGCTGAAGGACATAGCGGCCGCGATGCCAGCGATTATCGGCTGGCCTGACGTGCTGCCCGGCGTTCACTATGACGGGCCAACCCTGTTTGTGGCCGGGGGACGCTCCCATTATATCCAGCCGGACAACTATCCTGCCATGCGCAGGCTTTTTCCGCATTATCGACTGGACGTCATACCGGATGCAGGACATTGGGTGCATGCGCAGGCGCCACAGGCGTTTCTGGAGACGCTGGAGTATTTCCTGCACGTTGCCTGATGGCGCGACGTTTACTGGTGGTCAGTGGTCGGTATGGGGACCGCGGCTCCAGTGCTGGTGGGGGTTGCGGTAATCATCCGCCAGGTTCTGGTCGGTGTCGGGACGATCATGGGCATGGTGGTGACATCCCGCGACTGACAGGATGACAAGGGTGGCGAAAATCCTGCTGGCGTGACGCATCTGTGGCCTCCCGTATTGGTGCGGGCTGAACGTGCATGGCACGGGAAAGTTCAGGGGCCTGTATATTTAGGCTGTCTGAAATTTCTATCCGGGAAAATCCAGAAATTATAAGTAAGATTCGGAAGTCGTTGCCTTGACATACATGAAATCCGAGAGCGTGTTCCCTCGTATCATGTAAAAAATTAAGTTCAGTTGATGATGTGTTTTTAATACCCTGCCGCAATTAAATAGATCACTAACAAGACATTACGGAGATTGATAATACCCGCAATGGCTGATCAGAAGATATGGATTCCAGAATTTGCGCGACCTGCCCGCATGCACGCGGGCAGGAACGTGTCGGGGCTACGCTTTTGTGCGCATACCGTCACGCGGCATCATGATCCATACGCTTTCCACCGCCGGGCAGACGCCCTTCAGGCCGCCCGGTATGGGTTGACGGGCTATGCAGGTCAGGCTGAACGTCTGGGCATAATAGTGCCGTAGCGCCTGTTCATCGACGCAAAATGGTGGGCCCGCCTTGCGGGACTGGTCATATTCCATGCAGACCACAAGTTCTGGGGCGGCTCGGGTAATGGACACCAGATGCACGGCGTATTGCGCGCGGACGAGGGCAGGCAGGGCAATCAGCGCCGCGCGGTCGTATACGGCATCGACCGGCCCCAGTTCTTCACGCGTCAGGTCGAAGATATTGCCGACGAAAATACATAGCCCCGCAGCCTCAAACCGCTGCAGCTGCCCGACGGTGGAGATGCGCGGCGTCAGATCAAGTTCGGCAAAAAGCTGTGTGACGGCAATGGGACTCAGTTCAATGCCGACCACCTGATACCCGCGTTCCAGCAGCCAGTGGATATCTCGGCTTTTCCCACATAACGGCACAAAGACCCGTGCCCGCGCAGGCAGATGCAGTGCCGCGAAATGATTGGTCAGCAGCGGGTTGGGTTGTGGTTCGTGAAAACCGATTTCGTTGCGCTGCCATTTGGCATGCCAGAAGGCTTCATCCATCGCGTTGTATTTCCATTTCCCTGTGCCCGCGTCCTGTCCAGACTGGCGCGGCCACGATACCGGCATTGGCAACGCAGCGAAAGGTGGGGGATGACCGGGCCCGGTCGCCTGCCGGGCGGGTTGTGCCAGACGGGGAATAATGATTTCTGGGGCCCGTCAACCCTGTGTTCGAAGCTGATGGATCGGTGCGGATATACAAGAAAAATATTTGGTATCGGTTCTGCAGTATATTTCTGGCCACAATCGGGGCTGCTGGCGGGGGTCTTTATCTGTTCGTGGTAATGGTTGACCCATGGGGTGGACTGCCGCTGTCGTTGCCTCTGCACCGGTGGCCGGTCACGGGCAATGTGCGGTTCACCATGCCCATGCTGGCGCGCGACGGGCGTTTTGATTCCGTCATGCTGGGGACATCCACGGGCCGGTTGATGCAGCCGGCGGTGCTGGACGGCCGGCTCAACGCGCATTTCCTGAACATGTCGATGAACAATGCCCAGCCGCATGAACAGTATCGCCTGCTGCGTGAATTCCTGCGCCACCATCCGGACCCGAAGGTCATGATGGTGGACATTGACCGTTCATGGTGCCTGTATGGTCCCAAGCAGGTTCCCCTGAACCCCGAACCGTGGCCTGACTGGATGTATCGGGGGACGCCATGGATGGGTTACCTGCAGATGGCCAACCTGTATGCGCTGCAGGAAGCGGCCAACCAGTTCATGCTGCAGATCGGCCTGCGCCATGACCATTACGGGGCCGATGGCTACACCAGCTTCGTCGGTGCGGACAGTACCTATACCCGTGCGCGCGCCGACAGGCTGTTTGTGCACTGGGGACCGGACCACATGCGTCCGCCATCGGGTGGTGTCGCAGCCGCCCCCGTCATGCAGGCATACCTGCCGCTGGTCCTGCATGCCGTGCCCGACACCACATTGCGCATTGTCTGGTTCCCGCCGGTACAGGCCATACGGCATAACCCGCAGGGGTCGATGTATGACAGCATGTTCGCCGCCTGCCACCGTTATGTGGCGTCCTTGGCGGGACATATGCCCAATACGCTGGTGATCGATTTCGATATTCCCGGCCCGATTGTCGATAACCGTGACATGTTCTGGGACCCGATCCATTACCGGCTCATGACGGCGGACCGCATCATGGGTGATATTATCGCGGCCGTTCATGACCGGACGCAGCCATCGCCGGATTATGTCGTCATTCCGCCCCCTGATCCGGTCAGGCCTGCTCCCGTTCATTAAAGGGGCGACATCCTGTTTTATCGTGATATTTAAAACAGGTAACCCGGCAGCATATCAGGCCGTCCCATCCGGTTTGGGTGGCGGCTTCTTTTGCATCCATAACTATATGTCCTTTGGCTACAGGCAGTGCAGATGAACATGTCTTTCCTTACATCGGGTATGATGCTGGCCTTTGCCGCGTTTTCCTCGTTTTCGATCAGTGATGCGTATTCCAAGCTGCTGGCCGGTCAGCTTGACCCCTTCGAGGTCGCTTTTTCGGGCGGAATATTCGGTTTCCTGATCATTCCATTCATCCGCAGGCCGGACGAATCCTACCGTGACATTTTCTCCCCCCAGCGACCGGGCATGTGGCTGGTGCGGGCGGTCGCCACCTTTGCCTCCACCGCCGCCAGTGTCGAAGCCTTCATGCTGCTGCCGATGCCCGAGGCGCTTTCGCTCATGTTTCTCATGCCGTTTTTCGTGACGGTCCTGTCGGTCACGCTGCTGCATGAAAAGGTGTCCGGCTGGGCATGGCTGTCCGTTATTCTGGGTTTCATCGGTGTGCTGATTGTGCTGCGGCCGGGCATGCGGGAGCTGCATCTGGGGCATCTGTGCGCGGTGATCGCGGCGGTGGCCAATGCTGTGGGGGTCATTGCCTACCGGCTGGCGGGCAATGATACGCCGCGGCTGTCGCTGTTCGGGTCCAGCCTGTTTGGCCCGCTGGTGGGCGATGGCCTGCTTATGCTGGCGCATGCGCACTGGCCGCATGGGCTGAAGACCTGGCTGTTCCTGTTCGGTTACGGGTTTCTGGCGGCGCTGGGGCAGTTGCTGATGATGATGGCGACAGCCCGCGCACCGGCCAACCGGGTTGCCCTGCCGCAGTACAGCCAGATGTTATGGGCCGTGGCGTTCAGCTACTTCCTGTTTCACCAGCCGCTGGATAACTGGACGATTGCGGGCATTATCGTCGTGACCCTGTCGGGCATGCTGAACTGGATCCGACAGCGTATCAGCTTTGAACGCCTTGCCATGCGGGAAAGGCGGGAGCGGCGGCGGCATCTGCACGATCCGCAGGCATCGACAGGACGGGGGTGAGCGCCGCCGTAAAACCACATGGCCCGTGCGGGGTCAGGCGCGCATGATGGCCATCGCCGGGCACGCGGTCAGTCAGGCCACGCCCGCACCATCGGTCCCTGCGCCCCCATGACCGGGTCAGAACGGGGAAAGGGCAGGGACGCCAGCCTTGCCCGCTGCACGCCATCGGGGGCGCTGCGCACGATGTCGAAATCCTGTCCCGGCGGATACGCGCCCACCACCGCGAAATCAGCACTGCCGGACAGCTTCATATGTCCCGTTCCGGCGGGAAGCAGGACAATGTCCCCGGCCAAGACATCAACCACCCGCGCATCCGGCCCACCCAGCATCAGCCGGGCCTGACCGCCATAAAAGCCCAGAACCTCGTGCCCCATGGTGTGGTAATGGTGGAAGGAATAGACACCGTTGCGCCATTGCGGCGGCCAGCCATTATGCTGGAACATCGCTTCGAACACGGCTGCAGGGTCGTCGCCGGAAGGGGGCAGGACGTTGCGGTAGATGATGACCGGCAGCTTCGGGTTGTTGGGAACCCAGCCATTGGCCCGCAGGACAAAGCTTTCGGTCCGCGCTGGTGTCGCCCCGGCAGCCTGCACACGGCCTGCGCCAAGTGAAAGGCCCAGCCCGGCAAGGATGGAATTGAACGAACGTCGTTCCATCATGTTGCTCCCCCAAATATCAACGTCCCATGGTTGGTCGGACGGGATGGATGACGGATATGACCCGCAGGTGCACTATAGCCGGTTCATGCCTCCGTTTCATTGCGTCACTGTTCAAGATACCGTCGTGCCGTCTGCCCTATGGGGCCAGGGTGGCATGAAACTGAAAGGATTAAGATGATCATACTTTACGGCATGCCGTTATCGGGCCATGTGCATCGCGTCCGGCTGCTGCTGTCCATGCTGGACCTTGAATACCGCTTCGAGGTCGTGGGTGCATCCGCGCCCGAACTGCTGCGCCTGAATCCGCTGGGGCAGGTTCCGGTCCTGCGTGATGGGGACCTGGTGCTGGCGGACAGCAACGCCATTCTTGTGTATCTGGCGAAAGCCTATGGTGCCGGCACGCACTGGCTGCCGGATGATGCGGTCGGCGCGGCACATGTGCAGCGGTGGCTGTCGATTGCGGCGGGTGAACTGCGGCAGGGACCGGCAGCAGCCCGCATGGTAGCGTTGTTTGGCAAGGCAGGCGAACCGGCGGATGCACGCGCGCGGGCGGCAGGACTGCTGACCTTCATGGATCGCTGGCTGGATGGCCGTGCGTATCTGGCGGCAGCCTGCCCCACGCTGGCCGATCTTGCCTGTTATGGATACACCGCCCATGCCCCGGAAGGGAGCGTTTCCCTTGAACCCTACCCGCATGTCAGGGCATGGCTGGAACGGATCGAGGCATTGCCGCGCTTTGTGCCCCTGCCGTGGTGGGACTGATACATTGCAGACCGTATCGCGCGACCGTCCCGCAGCCTGATGGCCGGGACAGGGTGTTCAGACGAAGGCTCCGATCCTGTCGCGGTCGATTTTTATCCGCTGGGAGGACAGTCGCTGGATCAGGCCCATATCCTCCAGTTCCTTCAGGGTGCGGCTGGTGGTCTCGATGGCAAAGCCCAGATAGTCGGCAATATCCTTACGGTCCATGGCCAGTGTCAGGATATTGGACTGCCGGTCAAAAAAATCCTTCTGCCGGGTGCATTCCAGCAGGAATCCCGCCAGCCTTTTGATCACAAGCGGACAGGTCGCCAGCAGCAGGTGGCGCTCTGCCGTTTTGGCGTAGTCCAGTGCCTGCTGTAAGAACAGCGCCTGGATGCGGGGATACACCTCCACCAGTCCTTTCAGCGCGGAACACGAAATCTGGAACAGGTAGGTGTCCACCAGCGTGATGGCGGACGTGTGGTACAGCCCATCTTCCAGCGTGCCAAACATATCATCCGCCCATAAAAAGGCAAAAATCTGGTTGCGTCCGTCTTTCATATGATGTTCCAGACGCACGGCGCCGGAACGGATACGATAGATGTGATTTCCCGGTTCACCCTGTGTGTAGACACGGCGCTTTGCCGGCCGGTGTATCCGGGTCGAGATCGCATTCAGCGCCTCGCGTTCCGCATCGGTCAGTTTGAAACTACTGAACATTATGACAATCGGTTTCTCTATCGTAATCATTCATGACGTAGTGGCCATAGGGGGTCCACGCGCACCACGCTGTTGAACCGATCCATCTCCGCTGAACCAAGCGGGGAACAGACTGGTTAGCATGAATTATATATACGATACTGTTTCGTATCGAAATATGCATATAAATGCCCGATGCCGGGAACGCGCCGCCTGAACAGGGGGGCGGATGGCATGAAATCCGTAAAGAACCGGACGGTTTCCCGTGCTGGCATCCTCTCGCAGCATATGTCTGGCGCCAGACCTGCGGTATGTTGTGGGGCCCGTTCGGCGGAAAACACAGCATAAGCCTGTTTTATGGCGAGGGTAGGGCAAAGTGGCGGCAGGCACATGCCGGTCCGACCTTACCGACGGGTGCGGGCATGCCCCGCAGCAGGTCGGAAACCCGGCATCGCCCTACCGGGATAACGATTTCGTTCAGGCGGCCATCATGAATGGATGGGATCAAGCAGGCGGAAGGACAGCCGCCCCACCTGACCCGACAGCTGCGCGCCACGGGTCTGTGCATGCAGGTTGATATCAACGCCACGGGCATTTTCCATGACAACACCCGTCGTGCCATGGTGGATTGTGGCAGTGCCCCCTGCGGTCCAGTAGGTGCCGTTGAAATCCTGCACCCGCGCAAGGTTGCGCACGCAGCCCCGACCCGACAGGGCTATGCCCCCAATGTTCAGCGCGCCGCCGCCGCGCACGCGGAAACGATAGTGATTCGTGCCGTCATGTAATGTGCCCTGTCCCCACAGGTAACCGATCCCTGCGCCAACCTGATGGGCGGACATGTCAATCCATGCGTCCGTATCTGCACATCCTGTCTGTGCGTGGGCCGTGCCATGACTGGCAAGAAAGCCTGCAAGGGCCAGAAGACCCAGATGCCTGAAGCAGATCATGGTGTGTCCAGTACGAAAATGGATATGACATATTCGCTTCATTTAAATGAACGAACCCGTTTCGTTTAATTTGAAAAAAAAGCTCCGTCAATTCCAAAACCGGTGCCCGACCGGATCGGGATCAAGGTCCATTCCGGACAGGCGCAGAGGATCGGGTTCCGAAAGAATGAAGACGTTTCCGGTCAGACCTTTCCGGATGGGACAGGACACCCGGCCTTTTCAAAAAATCGAATTGACTGAAATATGTATTTTTTATCGATGAATATTCTGAAGCATCCGTTCAGCCATGGAACGCGACCCGCACCAGCATCATACTCGCACCCACCAGACCGCACAGCGACAGCATGACGGTCAGGGCCAGCGGCCGTCCCGCCCCCATGACGGAGCGTATGTCGACACTCAGCCCCAGCGCCGCCATCGCCAGAACGGTCAGCACGGTTGTGACATTGCCAAGCGGTTCCACAATGCCCGGCGGCACAAGGTTCAGGGAACGCACGACCATCATGCCCATGAAGCCCGTGATATACCACGGCACCAGGCGGGCAGGGGCACGCACCCCAGCCCCGTGCCCACCACCGGTCATGCCGCGGCCGGACCGCGCGGTCAGTATGGACAGCACGACGCAGACAGGCCCGAGCATCAGCACCCGTACCAGTTTGACCAGCATGCCGATATGGACTGCCGCAGGGCCAAACGGCGCGGTCGCGGCCACCACCTGCGGCACGGCATAAACGGTCAGCCCCGCCAGTGCGCCATGCGCCCACGCCCCCATGTCCAGCAGCGGACCAGACAGCGCAAGCCCGATGACCACCACCAGCCCGCCAGCCGCGGTGAACGCAATGGTGGTGCCGACGTCTTTATCGCGGGCCTGAATGACGGGGGCCGCCGCCATGATGGCGGAATTGCCGCAGATGGAATTGCCACAGGCCACCAGCAGGGTCCGACTGGTATCCAGTCCGCATATCCGCCCGATACAGCATGTAAAGGTCAGGCTGAGGATCGCCATGCCGGTGACGGCGGCCAGCACCCACGGCCCGACGGACAGGACGGCATCAAGGCTGAACGATGCCCCCAGCAGGACAATGGCAATATTCAGCAGCGTGCGTGAACACAACCGGATACCCGGCGTCCATGCCGGGCCGGGATTGCGCATGGCGCGGCAGGCGACACCAGCCAGCAGGGCAAGGTTCAGGCTTTCCAGCCATGCTTTTCCCAGCACACGCACCTCCATGCGTTCCAGCAGGCAGGCGAAGCCCGTTATCGCAAGGCACAGCCCGATACCCGGTACCTGCCGTATCCAGTGGGGCCGGGTCCGCTGCATCTGGCGAAACGGAACGTGAAGCAGTGTTGTCACGATACTCTTCCTTTCGCCCGGCAGGGTAGGAGGAGCGCGTTACATCATTCCAACTCATAGTTTTTCTTATTCCAATCGAAAATCATGATTGGTTGTGTTATGCGCGGTGCATGACCCTGGAACAGCTCCGTCTTTTTATCGCTGTCGCGGAACGTGAACACGTTACGGCCGCCAGCCGTGTCCTGAACGTGACCCAGTCTGCCGTATCTGCGGCCATTGCCACGTTGGAAGAACGACATGGCGTGAAGCTGTTTCATCGTGTCGGGCGTGGTATCCGGCTGACGGAGGCCGGCCGGCTGTTCCTGCCGGAAGCCCGCGCGGTCCTTGCCCGTGCCGCCGTGGCGGAAAACGTACTGGAGGAATTCAGCGGGCTGAAGCGCGGTACGCTGCGTGTTGTCGCCAGCCAGACCATCGCGGCATACTGGCTGCCCGTGACACTGGTGGCTTTCCGGCGCGCATATCCGCATATTGCGATCGAACTGGCGATCACCAATACGGAAGAAGCCGCAACGCGCGTCCGCGATGGGGATGTGGATCTGGGTATTGTCGAGGCGATTGTGGATGATCCGGCCCTGGCGCAATGGCCGGTCGGGACGGATCGTCTGACCATCATACAGGCTGATCCCTGCCTGCCCGGCGTGGTGGATACGCACTGGCTGCGCGCCGCAAGCTGGGTCATGCGCGAACCCGGATCTGGCACCCGCGCCACGCTGGAAGACAGCCTGCGCCAGCTGGGGATTGATCCGGCGGACCTGAATGTCAGCCTTGTACTGCCATCCAACGAAGGCGTACGGACCGCGATCGAGGCCGGGGCCGGCATTGGCGCGCTGTCATCGCTGGTGGTCGCGCCCGCGTTGCAGGCCGGCACGTTGCACGCCGTGCCACAGGCACTGGGCACCCGGTCGTTCTATGGATTGCGGCACAAGGAACGGCACCGCAGCCCGGCGGCGGAAGCCCTGCTGGATCTTGTCGCCCGCCGGGGACGCTGACCCGCCGTCTGCACGGACGCGGGGCAAATGCCCCACCCGGTCAGGCAGGGCATCCGGTCGGTTTACGCGACGCGTAGCGTGATCTTGTGCAGGTCCTTTTCAGCCTTGGCGTCGGGGTGGCCGACATGGAAGGCTTCGCCCGGTAGCAGGCGGATGTCGCTGATGTTGGCCAGCGGCAGCACGCTCCATTCGCCCATGGGGGGCACGCGCTTTTCATGGGCGTCCTCGCCACGGTAGATCATGACCTGTGTCGTGCCGTCGCGCTCACCCAGCGCGTGGGGGGAGCCGATGTAGTTCTTGCCATCGAAGGTAAAGCCGACAACGACCTTTTTCTGGATGGCGTCACGAAGCGTGCTTTCAACTGACATGCATATGTTCCATTCTGGTTGAACCCGGTGCGGGTTGCCGCATGTTATAACGGACCCGGCAGGTTATACCCTGTCTGGCGCTATACAGAAGTGCGGAAGGATATTTATTGATGCAATACTGCCCTGCATTATGCTGTTCCTCGTCAGAATTGGCATAGGCCTGCGCTGATTTTGTTTCGATAAAGTAAATATCAGCCCTGTATGGAGCAGGCCGCATGGCAGGTTTGACCTGTGTCACTGTCGGGGGCGGTTATCGGTTCCAGAATTCGCAGCACAGGGCGGCCATGTTCCCAAACGGGCCGCCCCGGTTACGTAATTCAGGAGAATGACCATGATTGCTCGACCGACATTTGTTGCAACCCCGGTTCGTGCGACCACGGCGCGGGTGGCAGACCCGTTTGCCGTACTGCAGCGTCAGGTGGGCAGGCTGATTGATGATTATCGTGCACCCGACACGTTCGGGTCGGGCCGTATCGGGGCCACCGATATTACCGAGGACGCGACAGGATACCATATCTATATTGAAGTACCCGGCTGCTCCGAAAAGTACATCACGCTTAATGCAAGTAATGGCGTGCTGAGCATTTCGGGCGAGAAAAAAAGTCCCATGGCGGAAACCGACCACAAGATGCATGTCTCCACCCGTAGCTTCGGTGCGTTTTCCGAGCATTTCAATCTGCCGGAAGGCGTGGATGAGGATAAAATCACCGCCCGTATCAAAGATGGGGTGCTGAAGGTCACACTGCCGCGCCGCGAACCGGCCAAGCCGACCGAACGCAGGATCGATATTCAGCCCGGCTAGGTCTGTCGTGTGCATTGTCCCACAGCCGCATGTCAGGTCCGGGCATGCGGTTGCGGGACGTCGATGCCATCTGTGCGCCCATGTCCCGTAACGTGCCGCCATGGCGGGCCTGCGGTGGGGTGGCGTAATGGTGTGCATGCTTGTCAGGCACGGGAACGGGGGCAGGCTTTCTTGGCCGCTCGGTCTCGTGCATTTTGCGGGACTGGATCGCTGCCGTTACTTCAAGGGGGCCGTAAATGGCCCCACGCCCGGCTTTCCGCCCAACTTTCGCAGTGCAACTGAGTGATATGACCCCGGGCCGATAGGTCATTGCGCCGAGCCCGTCAGTTCAGCACAGTCGGGCATGGAAATGGTGCAGCGTGCTACTGCCTGATTGTGGCGGCGCGTGTCCCTAACGGAAATCACCGCGGAATTTCGTGACCGCCGCCTGCGCACAGGCTTCGTCCTTTTCCCCACCGGGCGCGCCCGATACGCCAATGCCCTCCAGCACGGTCTGATCCGATGCCCGACGCAGCGTGACGCCCCCAGGCACGAACAGTACTTCCGGAATGGTATTGAGCGCACCATTGGCCGGCCCCGTGACCTTGGCGGCGATCAGTTCGCTCGTGGTGTTCATGTTGAAGGCAAGGCCATAGGAATAGGCCGTATAGGCCTTGCGATAGGACACCGACAGGGACTGCAGTGGAACACTGTCCCCCTTGATGACAGCCTGCTGGTGGCCGGTCGTGTCCACGACGGTGGCGGTCACGGAATATCCCTGTCCGGCGCAGGCCGCTACGGCCTCCATCGCCAGATGCGCGGCCGTGGTCCAGTCCAGCTTGGGCATCAGGACCACATGGCCCTGTGCGCAGACCGGGGAACTCATGAACAGTCCACCTGCGATAATGGCATGCTGCATGACCCTGTTCATATCCATTGCGTGCATCATTCCCTGCTGCGGACAGGCCCCATGATGCAGACCGGGGGGAAAGCCGCGCAATCGGAAAAGCGGGCGGTCACACGATGGTGTTGGGTCACGCGGCAGCGAAGGGCGATGCGTTCCGGATCGTCTTTCCGCCCGGTCATGCCCTGCGTTCAGGGGCAGGGCGGAAACGGGCGATTGCGACCGTCCTGCCCGCCTTTCGGGGATAAGCCGCGCGGCGGTCGGCCATGGCAGGTGAGTTGCACTATCGGCCATCCGCGTTACGATGGAACCGGAACGATCGTGTGCCGTCAGGGCAGGGTGGGCATTCTGCCCGGTCGTGACGCGAACGGGCGGCGGGTGCGGAACGTGTCATCATGCCATGCCGCTCCTTCCGGACCGGAGAGTGGTACGATCATGGGGTGGCCTGCGCGCGGAACTGTCCCGTGCGGGTGGTCGAAACGTTGGGCCAGGGGAACCGCTCCGGGTCATGTCGTTCAGGATGGATGGTCAGGAAACGATGAAGGTATCGGAAAAGAAGCAGGCGGCGACCACACAGGTTCCCCCCGCCACGTATGAGGAACTGATCCGTGTTATCCATGACCGATATGCCCGGCTGAGCAATTCCTACCAGAAGATCGCCCTGTACATGACGCAGAACCCGAATGATGTGGCCGTTGATTCGGTCCATGTCGCCGCCGGGAAATGCGGCGTGCATGCGTCGGGCTGCGTCAGGTTTGCGCAGTCTTTCGGGTATCAGGGATACAGGGACCTGCAGACCATATTCCGTCATCGCCTGTCCACGGCGGCCCTTGGGTTCAGCGCACGTGTCAAGGCGCTGGAGGAGGAACTTGATACGCGTGAGGACCGGAGCGAGATGGGATTCATGCGCGACCTGATCGTGCGCGATATCTCATCATTGCAGGAACTGCTGGCCAATGTAACCGCACAACAGATCGCCCGGGCGGTTGACCTTATGGAACAGGCCGATACGATTTACCTGATCGGTCAGCTACGTTCCGCACCTGTGGTTGAACTGCTGCGCTATATGCTGACCATGCTTGGAAAACGCGCGGTGCTGCTTGATGCGGCGGGTGGCCTTGCCACCCATATGGCCCGGGTGATGCTGCCGACAGACATGCTGTTTGCGGTTTCATTCCGCTTTTATGCCAGTGAGGTCGTCAATATCGTGGAGGAAACCGTTACCCGGAACATTCCGGTGGTGGCGATCAGCGACAGTACCCTGTCCCCCCTGGCGCGCAACGCGGATGTGCTGTTTTCCGTACCGGAACATGAATATACGTTTTCGCGCTCCCTGGCTGCGCCCATGTGCCTGACACAGGCGCTGGTCGTGGCGCTGGCATCACGGTTGCAAAATGAATCCCGCAAGCCCCGGATTCCGGTCGCAACACAGAAGTGAGGGGCCGCCTGAAAATACGTCCCTGACGGGAACCACTTTGAAAAAAGCACCCTCACAAATGTCCCGATGACCTGCGGGAAATGTCATACGCTGCTTTGTCAGGCTGGCCAGCGCATCGGCCCGTCCGGCGTGGGCATGCTGCGGGCGGTCGCCCCCCAGACGGACTGATCGAAATTCACGATCGCGCCGGTCATGAGACCAGCATCATCCGAAACAAGGAAGTTCACGGCACGGGCCGCTTCCTCGGGTGCGACTAGTCGTCCGAACGGAAGCTTTGCCGCCGCCTTTTCCATCCAGTCGGGATCGTTCGTCTCGGCCATCTGGATTTCGCGTTCCTTATCCGATGCCATCCAGCCGATATTAAGCTGGTTGACACGGATCCGGTTGCCCATGACGGAAAAGGCCGTATTTGCGGTCAGCGTGGCCAGCGCGCCCTTGGACGCGCAGTAGGCACTGATGAACGGCTGTCCCGACAGGGCGGAAATGGAGCCGATATTACAGATTGCCCCTTCAATCCCGTCGCGGATCATATGCCTGATCGCTGCCTGCATCAGGAAATACGGCCCGCGCACGTTGGTCGCGAAAATGCGGTCAAACAGGTCGGGGTCGGTATCCAGTATGGTGCCCCGCTGCGTCAGTGCCCCGGCGTTCACCAGCACATGCACATGGCCAAAGTGGTCATGTGTCCGGGCGATTACCGTCCGGCAGTCCGCGACCGATTCAAGATCGGCGCGGATGAAGATGACGGGCACGCCGCAACTGTCCGAAATCTCGCGCGCGACTGCCGTGCCGCGTGCCTCGCTCCGTCCCGTAATGGCAATGCCCGCGGCACCCGCCGCGGCAAGGCGGCGCGCAATGGCCGCCCCAAGGCCCTGCGTGGCGCCCGTGACCACGCATACCCTGTCATCCATCCGGTTCATGACGCCACCCTGTATTCCGCCTGCGTCATAAGCTGCAGCAGGGCGGCATGTCCCTTGCGCGCCATGTCCAGCGGCGGGTTGAGGGCCGGGTCCTGCTCGGCCTCCACCACAAACCAGCCTTCATAGCCATAGGATGCAAGGCGTTCGATAATGGGCAGGAAATCGATCGACCCGTCCCCCGGCACGGTAAAGGCACCCTTTACGACCGCGTCAAGGAAGCTTTCGCTGCTGCGGTCAAGGCTGTCGATGACAGCGTTGCGCACATCCTTGGTGTGTACGTGGCTTATGCGGGCATGGTGTCTGTCGATTACCCGCAACAGGTTGCCCCCCGCAAAATACATGTGCCCGGTATCAAACAGCAGGTGCAGCGCCGGGCCCGAATGCTTCATCAGCAGGTCAAGCTCGGCCTCGGTCTCGATCGGGGCGGCCATATGGTGGTGATAGGCGAGGGGCATGCCTTCATCGGCACACCATTCGGCAAAGGCCGTCATCCTGCGGCCATAGATCCGTATGTCCTCTTCCGACAGGCGCGGCTTGGTCGCGAGTGGTGCGGAGCGGATTCCCTGGATCGACCGCGCGGTTTCGCCGTAGACAATGCACGGCGCGCGGGCGGCGATGAAAAAATCCATCTGGGCACGGATACGGTCCTTCTCCGCCTCCATGTCCCCATCCAGCAGCAGGCCCGAAAACCATCCCCCGCACACCGAAATGCCGTAGCGTTTCAGGATTGGCCCCAGTTCGTTCATGTCCATGGGAAAGCGGCGTCCGGTTTCCATGCCGGTAAAGCCCGCCTCACTGGCCTGACGCAGGCATTCCTCCAGGCTGACATCGTCTGACAGTTCCGCAAGGTCGTCATTCCACCATGCAATCGGCGCGATACCCAGTTTTGCCTTCATGGCCATTACACTCCCACACGCTGTTTCGCGCGGATTTCTTCCTGTTGTTTTCTTGCCGCCTGTACCGATGCGCGGGTCGAGACCTCCGGCACCCCCACATCCCAGTCCGCATCGCCCGGCGTCCAGGCATGGGCGTCCGTGGTGATGGCAAGGATGGTGGTCCGGTCCGTGGTTTTTGCCCATTCGAGGGCCGCGGCCAGTTCGGCCATGCTGTCGCACCTGCGGCCCAGCGCGCCCATGGATTCGGCATGTTTGACAAAATCGACATGCAGCGGCCGGTCGGGATGCTGCACGTGGCAGTCAACCAGCAGGTTGTTGAAACCGGGCACGCCCTTGGCCTGCTGCAGGCGGTTGATAACCGCGAAGCCACCGTTGTCACAGACCACGACAATCATCTTGTGGCCCGTCAGCACGGTGGAATAGATGTCGGAGTTCATCATCATGTAGGTGCCGTCACCAATCATGACGATGGGCGTGCCGCCTGTCCCGCCCGGTCCCTCGCTGGCCATGGCGTGGCCCCAGCCCGCCGCGATTTCGTACCCCATGCATGAAAAGCCGAATTCAAGGTCAAAGGTATTGGGGGCCTTGACCCGCCAGCCCTTGCACACTTCGCCCGGCAGGCCGCCTGCGGCGGTAATGATGGTGTCGCATTCCCCTGCCGCGTCATTGACCGCATGCACGACCTGCGCATAGGTCGGAACGGGCGCATTCGTGGGGGCCTGCAGTTTTGTCAGCAGGTTGTCCCATTCACCAAACAGGTGCCTGGCGCGCTGCATCTGTCGCGGGTCCGCCGCCCAGTCATCCAGCAGCGCGTCGAATTCGGTCATGGTTTCCAGCGCGTCGCCCACAACCGCCAGAGCACGGTGCTTGACCGCGTCAAACCGGGCGGTGTTGATGGAAATGAACCGTGCCGTCTGGCTGAACAGCGTCCATGACCCGGTGGTGAAATCCTGCAGCCGCGTGCCGATCGCCACGATCACATCGGCATCTCCCGCCAGAGCGTTGGCCGAGGTGGAGCCGATAATGCCGATCGGCCCCGCATGCGCTTCATGGTAATGTGTTACACTGCCCTTGCCCGCGATCGTTTCCACGATCGGGATGCCGCGTTTTAGCGCGAATGCGGCGACGGCCTCCTCTGCCTGTGAATACCGCACCCCGCCGCCTGCGATCAGCAGCGGCTTTCTGGCCGTTTTCAGCAGGTCCACCGCCTGCGCCAGCCTGCGGCGGTCCGGCCGCGGGCGGGGAATGACCCACAGTTTTTCTTCAAAGAAGGTAACGGGATAATCAAAGGCGATTTCCTGCACATCCTGTGGCAGGGATACAAAGGCCGGCCCGCAATCGCCCGGATCAAGCATTGTTGCCGCAGCCTGTGGCAGGGATGACAGGATCTGTGCCGGGTGCATGATCCGGTCCCAGTACCGGGTCACGGCGCGGAATGCATCATTGACCGTTATTGTGGGATTACTGAAATGTTCGACCTGCTGCAGGACGGGATCGGGCAGGCGCGTGGCGAAGGTATCGCCCGCCAGCAGCAGCAGCGGCAGGCGATTCGCATGCGCGGTGCCGGCGGCTGTCACCATATTCAGCGCGCCCGGCCCGATGGAGGACGCGGCAACCATGATCTGCCGCCGCCGCCGGGCTTTGGCAAAACCTGTTGCGGCCAGCGCCATGGACTGTTCATTCTGCCCGCGCCATGTGGGCAGCCTGTCCTGCACGGCCTCGAGTGCTTCGGACAGGCAACTGACGTTGCCATGGCCAAAAATGCCGAAGACACCGGGAAAAAGCGGAACGCGCTGACCTTCGATTTCCGTGAACTGATTAACCAGCCAGTGCACGATGGCCTGTGCGGTCGTGAGGCGGATTGTCGCCTGTGTCATTTTTGTTTCCTCCCTTGACGGGTTATGGCCACCATATCCAAATGCAATATATGTTGACAACCAAATAAACACGCAACATTAATTGCAAATACAAAAAAGGAAGAAAAGAACCTGCTGACCCATCCCGATGACCGGGGACGCCGTCATGTGGACGCAGGGGACAGATGGTGTGCCGGTGATGAACGCCGCAACGCTTGCACGGTTCATGACACCATCATGTCACGACCACGACTGTTCATCTGTGTTCAGGTGTCCCGGTGCCAGCAGTGGCGCGGTGGATGGCCAAACCGCCACCGAATGCGCGGAAAGGACGGTCCCGGTACCGGCACGGCCGACGGATATGTGCCGGATAACAGGGCCAGGACGGACTGGTGGGCAGCTTTACCTGCGGGATGCATGTCGGTCCGACTGCCGTCAACAGAAGGGGCGATCAGGTCAATCGCCATATGTCGTGTCACAAGAATAATGGGGACCCAATAATGTACACGAATTTCGGGTTGTTTATTGACGGCGCATGGCGTCAGGCATCGGAAGGAAAAACCGAGCCGGTCATAAGTCCCGTATCGGAAAGTCCGCTTGGCGACGTGCCCAGTGCGGGTGCCGCGGATACGCAGGCGGCCATTGATGCGGCGCATGGTGCGCTGGCGCGATGGTCGACCACGCCCGCCCATGACCGCGCCGAAGCCCTGCATGCGATTGCCAATGAAATGATCCGCCGCACGGAGGAAGCCGCCCGGATGATTTCCAGCGAGACAGGCAAGCCGCTGATGCAGGCACGTCGTGAATGGGGGCTGAGTATTGACCAGTTCCGCTGGTATGCCGAAGAAGCACGCCGTATCTACGGGCGCATTATCGAAAGCCGTGTCCCGTCTGGCCGTTTCGAAGTCAGCCATGAACCGGTTGGCGTCGTCGCGGCGTTTACGGCGTGGAATTTTCCCGCATCCCTGCTGGCGCGCAAGCTGGCGCCCGCGCTGGCGGCGGGCTGTCCGGTCATTGCCCGCCCGTCTTCGCAGACACCGGGCACCGCGATGGTCATGATTGCCTGCTGCCGCGCGGGCAACCTGCCGCCGGGCACTGTCAATTTGGTCGTAGGCTCCACGGATGCGACCTACAGGCCGATCATGGCATCCGGGATCGTGCGCAAGGTTTCGCTGACCGGGTCCACGCGTGTCGGTCAGCAGATGATCCGTGACGCGGCAGATACGATGAAAAAGGTGTCGATGGAACTGGGCGGGAATGCCCCGCTTATCGTTTATGATGATGCCGATCTGGATATGGCCCTGAATACGGCGGCACAGGCTAAATTCGCCAATACGGGCCAGGTCTGCGTGGCGCCTGACCGTTTCTTTATCCATGACCGCCTGCATGACGCGTTTGTGGAAGGGTTCGTGACCCGCGCGAAGGCGATCAGGCTGGGGAACGGGCTGGATGACGGCGTGGGCATGGGCCCGCTGATCAACGCGCACCGGCTGGCGGAAATGGAAACCATTGTTGCCGATGCCGTGGCCGGTGGCGCGAAAGTGATGACAGGCGGCCAGCGGCCACCGGGGTTCAATAGCGGCTATTTCTATGAACCGACGGTCCTGACCGATGTCACGGATGACATGCGTGTGATGGCGGATGAAAATTTCGGGCCGATTGCCGCCATTACCCGTTTTTCAAGTGATGATGAAGTCCTGACCCGTGCCAATGCATCGGACATGGGGCTTGCGGCGTATGCCTTTACCCGTTCGCCCGCGCGTGCGCGCCGCACGGTGGCCGAACTGCAGGCGGGTATGGTCGGTATCAATTCCACGGCCCTTGCTGCGGCGGAAGCACCGTTCGGGGGCACCCGTTTTTCCGGCATGGGCCGGGAAGGGGGCAGCGAGGGCATTCTTGATTATCTGGATGTAAAACTGGCACAGGTGGTATTCTGACATGATCCCCAATCGTCTCAAGCAGCTCTGGGCCGAGGGGAAACCCACGCTCAATGGCTGGTGTTCCATCGGTAACCCCTTCACCGCTGAAATCATGGCAGCCCAGGGGTATGATTCCGTCACGATAGATGTGCAGCATGGTGCGCTGGATTATTCCGGTGCGCTGCCCATGATGCAGGCCATGCGTGCATCGGGCGTCGTGCCCATGGCACGGGTCCCGTGGCTGGAGCCCGGCATCATTATGAAAATGCTCGACGCCGGCGCGTATGGCATTATCTGCCCCATGGTGAATACGGCGGCACAGGCGGCCGAATTCGTAAGCTATGTCCGCTATCCCCCCTATGGACAGCGCAGTTTTGGCCCGACGCGCGTTGCATTCGCAGCAGGCAGCAATTACGCCAGCCAGGCCAATGACGAACTCCTCGCCTTCGCCATGATCGAGACGCAGCAGGGCATGGACAATCTGGCTGAAATTGCCGCGACCCCGGGGCTTGATGGCATTTATGTCGGGCCTGCCGATCTGATGCTCAGCCTTGCAGGTGGACGTCTGTCCCCCGGTTTTGACCGGGAAGAGGCGGAGATGATCGACCGGCTGCACGAGATCATTGCCGCCTGTCAGGACAGTGGCATTCGTGCCGCCCTTCATTGTGGCACGCCGGAATATGCCGCGCGCGCCATTGGCTGGGGGTTCAACATGACCACCGTGTCGGGGGATTCCCGCCTGCTGGCCGCGGCTGCGGGTGCCAGTGTCGCGCAGTTCCGCAGGCTTGTCAGCCGCGACAGCGTGACGGTGATGCAGGGAGGGGCGTACTGATGCCCCACATACTGGTCGCGGGGCGCCTGCATTCTGCGGGTCTTGCGCTGCTCGACCATGCTCCCGGTGTGACCTATGACTATGTCGAGGAGATATCGGAGGACAGCTACGCCCCCCTTGTTTCCCGTGCCGATGCCCTGATCCTGCGCACCCAGCCGCTTTCGGCCGCAACGGTGGAAAAGGCGTCGCGGCTCAGGGTCGTGTCCCGGCATGGCGTGGGCTATGACGGCATTGACCTGCCCGCGCTGGACCGGCGCGGCATTACCCTGTGTGTCGTGGGGAATGTTAATGCGGTGTCCGTCGCCGAGCACGCAATGACCCTCATACTCGCCTGCGCCAAGCATCTGCTCCAGGCGGACCGGTCCGTGCGTCAGGGGCAGTGGGAGTGGCGCAACCGGCTTATGGCGGGCGAGGTAGGGGGCAGGCGGCTGCTGATATTGGGGTATGGCCGCACCGGGCGGCATCTTGCCACCATGGCTGCGGGCTTTGGCATGAAGATCCGCGCCTATGATCCCTACCTGTCCGCCAGGGGAAAATGGCCCGCAGGCCCGGTGGGCGAGGTGGCGGATCTGTACGACGGGCTGGAATGGGCCGATATCATCTCGGTCAACGTGCCGAAGGGCGACCAGCCGTTGATTGGCGCGGCCGAACTGCGCCACGTCAGGCCGGGTGCGATCATCGTCAATACCGCACGTGGCGGCGTGGTGGATGAGGCCGCGCTGGCCACGGCCATCGTGAACGGGCATGTCGCGGCGGCAGGGGTGGATGTATTCGACCCCGAACCACCTTCCGCCCACAATCCATTGATCGATCTGGATCGTGTCATCCTGACGCCCCATGTCGCCGGGCTGACCGCACAGGCGGCGGAGCGCATGGCGGTCGGCTGCGTGCAGAATGTTCTGGATTTCTTTGCGGGCACACTTGATCCCGCCCTTATCGTGAACAGGGAATTCGTCAAATGACCAGACGTAAGCTGCGTATCGGCCTGATTGGCAGCGGTTTCATGGGCCGGACCCATGCTTTTGGCTATTCAACCGCATCGAAGGTATTCGACCTGCCGTTCCAGCCGGAACTGGCGTGCTTGGCCGATATTTCGGAAGACGCGGCGGCACGGGCGGCCGGCGCGCTGGGGTTTGCCCGGTGGACGGATGACTGGCGCGCCCTTGTGGCCGATCCCGACATCGACGTGATCAACATCACCGCTCCCAACGCCCTGCACAAGGAAATGGCGCTTGCTGCCATAGCGGAGGGCAAGCACGTCTATTGTGAAAAACCCCTGGCCCCCCTTGCCGCGGATGCGCGTGAAATGGCCGAAGCGGCGGAGGCGCGGGGTGTGAAGACACAGGTCGGCTTCAATTACCTGTGCAACCCCATGTTCGCGCTGGCACGCGAGATGATCGCGGCGGGCGAACTGGGTGAAATCCGTGGGTACCGCGGCCTGCATGCGGAAGACTATATGGCGGATGCCGCATCCCCCTTCACCTTCCGCCTGGACCCGGTGGGGGGCGGCGCGCTGGCCGATATCGGCAGCCATGCGCTGGCCACCGCCGAATTCCTGATGGGACCGGCAGCAGGCGCGATTACGCAGGTCATGGGTGACTGTGTCACGGTAATCGGGTCACGGCCGGACGGGAAAGGGGGTACCCGCGCGGTGCAGGTGGACGATATCGGCCGCGCCTTCCTGCGTTTCGAGAACGGGGCGACAGGTTCGGTCGAAGGAAACTGGATCGCGACCGGGCGCACCATGCAGCATGATTTCGAGGTTTATGGCACGAAGGGCGCGCTGGCCTTCAGTCAGCAGCGGTTCAATGAACTGCATTTCTTCTCGACCGCGGATGCGCGGGGCCGCAAGGGGTTCCGCCGTATCGAATCCGGCCCGGACCATGCGCCCTACGGGCTGTTCTGTGTGGCGCCGGGGCATCAGCTTGGGTTCAATGACCTTAAGGCGATAGAAGTCGCACGCTATCTGGATGCACTGGCCGGCAATCAGCCCGAACCGTTCAACTTCCGCGCGGGCCTGCGTATCCAGACGCTGGTGGAAGCCATTCATGACTCAAGCCGTGCCGCCGCATGGCGTGACGTACCGACGGACAGGATCGGACACCGTCACGAACACCGGCAGCACGAACAGGCATGACGGTCCCATATCCTGCCATTTTATGGAGGAAACACCATGACCCAGCCGACCCATGACCGGAAGATCCGCTACGCCGTGATCGGATGTGGGCAGATTTCCCTGCAATCCTTTATTCCCGGTCTCGAACGGGCTGCCAATTCCACCCTGGCGGCCCTTGTTACGGGCGATATGCACAAGGGGCAGGCCCTTGAAACCCGCTATGGCGTGCGGGTCTGGCATTATGATGACCTGCCGGATCTTCTGGCATCGGGCGAGGTTGATGCCGTGTATCTGGCAACGCCAAATGCGTTGCACCGGCGCTATGCCGTGCCCGTGCTGGAGGCGGGGCTGCACCTGCTTCTGGAAAAACCCATGGCCACAAGCGTGGAAGACTGCGAGGCGATCCTGCAGGCCCGGCGCAGGGGGGGCGGCAGGCTGATGATTGCCTACCGCCTGCATTGCGAACCGGGGACGGTGGAACTGGTTTCACGCTGCCGCAATGGGGATTTCGGCGCACCTGTCGGGTTCAGTTCGGTCTTTGGGCAGGACGTGCCGCAGTCGAATCATCGCGCCCATGGCGGGTACTGGTCGGGTCCCGTGCCGGATCTGGGCAATTATCCGATCAATGCGGTGCGCCACATGTTCGGGGCCGAACCGGTGGAGGTCACGGCCACAGGCACGCGCACGCCGGGCCGGACCTTCAATTTTGATGATACGGTGTCGGTCGTGCTGCGGTTTGCTGATGGCCGGATCGCGGATTTCATGGTCAGCTATGCCTGCGCACCGGTTGAGGGGCTGACCCTGTTTGGCAGCCGGGGCAGTGTCAGGGCCATGCCCTGCTATACCTTCGGCCCGTCCGTCGCCATTACCTACACCACGCTGATTGACGGCAAGGAAGACAGGCGCAGCCATGGCCCGGTCGAGCAGTTCGGGGGGGAAGCCTTCTATTTTTCGGAATGTATCCTCAATAACCGCGATCCCGAACCCGATGGCGAGGACGGGCTGCGTGATGTCCGTGTGCTGGTCGCGGTGGAAGCGGCCCTGCGCACCGGGAAACCGCAGTCCCTGCCGCCGCTTGCCGGGCGCGAGGGAATACGTGAGGATCAGGTCGTCATCCTGCCACCCCTGGCCGAAGCATGTGAAAGTGACCTGACCGGCGTGATGCCGCAGGCCGTTTCATGACCCGCGACCGCGCGGCTTCATCCATGCAGGGACGGACATCATGACATTCACGACCTGTCCCCGGCCCCTGAACCATATCGGGATCAGCGTGCCCGATATCGACCGTGCCATTGCGTGGTACGGCGAGGTTCTGGGCTACCGGCTGTTCAGCGGCCCGTTCGACCTGGTCGCCAGCCCGCCCGCACTGGCGCAGTTTCAGGACGCGTTGGGGGAGCGGTGCCAGCATGTGCGCATCGCGCACCTTTCAACAGGTGGGGGCGTGGGAATTGAACTGTTCCAGCCCGTTCTGCCGGCTACCCAGCCCGGAACCACGGATATCCGTTTCGATCAGCCCGGTCCCTTTCACATATGCGTCACGGACCCGGATATAGAAGGGCTGATCGGCAGGATTGTTGCGACAGGGGGCACCCAGACGTCCCGCATATGGGACGATCGCCCCCCATCGGGCATATACCGGATGGTGTACTGCCGCGACCCGTTTGGCACCGTTATCGAAATCCATACGCATTCCTGTGAAATCGTTCAGGGATGGCGGAACGGAAAGCAGGAAGCGGGCCAGTAGAGCTGCCCTGCTGTATTCACAATGCCCATGTTCTTTCGAAAAGCATCAGTCTGGACGTTTCAGTATATGTTTCCTGTAAACATATACTGACCTGAGAACCATGAATGTACATGAGCGTTGAATGCATTATTCGATGCCTGTCCTATCCGGTTTTATTTCGTTTTCATTCTGGTTTTCTGTCCTGGGCGTTCGTGGCGCGGGATATGAGGCCATTCCTGTATCTGGTCCCGGCGCATGTCGTGGCCGTCGTATCCTGCGGGAGCGGCTGCACATACGGCACCGGGCAACGGATACAGGCCAAGACCGCAGGGACAGGCCTGCAGGCATGGTGACCGGGGCAGCCTGCCACCGCGCCATGCACCTTACGACTGGATTCATTTAAAGACGCGGACTGTCGTCCCGCGTCACTCTGCTGAAACAGAACAACAAGAACAAATGACTGCTGGAGTGGTAAATGATGAAAGAATCCATAAAAAACGCCATGTTTGTCCGGTCGGACCGGCATGACGTGGGCTACGTGCTGCGAATATGTGCGATCGCGGCATTGGGTGGTATTCTGTTCGGGTATGATACGGCGGTCATTTCGGGCGCTGTCGGGTCGCTGCAGGCCTATTTCCACCTTTCGCCGGCGGAAATAGGCTGGGCAGTTTCCAACGTGCTGCTGGGCTGTATCCTTGGGGCCGGGGTTTCGGGCTGGCTGGCGGACCGCTTTGGCCGTCGCCCGACACTGGCTGTGTCCGCCGTACTGTTTACCGCATCGGCCATCGGGGCGGCGCTGGCGACGGGTTTTACATCCTTCGTCGTGTATCGCTTCATTGGCGGGGTTGCAGTGGGGGTGGCGTCCTCGATTTCGCCCATGTACATGTCGGAGGTCTCGCCAAAAGACATGCGCGGGCGGGCGCTGTACATGGAATCCTTCGCCATTGTGGGCGGGCAGCTGACTGTCTTCATCGTCAATTACCTGATTGCCCGCAGTGCGAGTGATGTGTGGCTCATGAACGTGGGCTGGCGGTGGATGCTGGGGTCGGAAGTCATACCGTGCATTGTTTTCTGCATCGCGATCTTCTTCATGCCGGAATCACCGCGCTGGCACGTGCTGCGTGGGCGCGATGCCGACGCGATGCGGACCCTGACCCGCATTTCCAATGAACATCATGCCCGCTCGGTCCTGACGGAAATCAAGGAATCACTGGAACATAAGATCGAGACATCCGACCTTGGCCGGGCCGTGGCCTCACGCGGGGCGCGGTGGATCATCTTTGTGGGGGCCACGGTCGCCATGCTGCAGCAGCTGACCGGCGTGAACAGCATGATGTACTACGCGCCGCTGGTGCTGGGTTCGGTCAGTGGCAGCGTGCAGAACGCCCTGTTCCAGACCATATGGATCGGGGTGGCGTCCGTATCGGGCGCGGTGCTGGGCAGCTGGGTGATTGACCATAAGGGCCGGCTGCCGCTGTTTCGTTTTGGCTCGATCGGCATGATTATCGGCCTGCTGGCTGCATCATGGGCGCTGTATACCCAGACGCACGGGTATTCCGCCCTGGTGGGCATGCTGGTTTACATGCTGCTGTTCGGCCTGTCGTGGGGGCCGCTGACATGGGTGCTGATTGCGGAAATCTTCCCTAACCGGATCCGCGGCGTGGGCATGAGCATTGCGGTGTCGGCCAACTGGGTGATGAACTTCATCGTCAGCCAGCTTTTCCCGATGATGGCGCAGAACCACAGGCTGGACGCGCTTTTTCATGGCGCGCTGCCGATGTGGCTTTTCGCGCTCTTTACACTGTTTTCATGGTGGTTCGTTGAACGGTATGTGCCGGAAACGAAAGGCATCGCGCTGGAAAAGATCGAAAGCGTCATGCTGGCCCCGAAGCGCCGCCGACGCGGGGCCGGCACGCCAACGGTCCCGACAGATGGCCTGACGGATATGGTCGGGCGGAAATGACCCTGTCGGGGAAAAGGGGGGCGCGCGGCGGGTCCCGCCGCGCGCCCATTTGTGGGAACAGGTTGTACAGGAAAGAAAACTGCGCCTGTTTCTTTTTGTTTACAGGGAGAAAACTGATGCCACTTTTACATTTCCACATGCTTGAAGGGCGCACGGATGAAGAAATCCGCACCCTTCTCGATGCGGCGCACGAAGCCATGCTGGAAGCATTCGCCGTGCCGCGTCGCGACCGTTACCAGCTTGTATCGGAATACAAGCCATCGCGCATGATTGTCGAGGATACGGGGCTTGATATCCCCCGGACGGACCGGGTCCTGGTCGTGCAGATGTTCAGCCGCCCCCGTGGGGCGGACAAGACAGCCGAGTTTTATCGCCTGCTGACCGAACGGCTGGAACGCGAATGCGGGATCGCACCGTCCGACGTCATGGTGTCGGTTGTCGAGAATGAAGACGCCCACTGGTCCTTCGGGAACGGGCGCGCGCAGTTTCTGACAGGCGAACTTGGCGGGGGTAGGCCGGTTCACTGACGCATACGTTGTCATTACCGTGGGGGCGTTATTATGCCCCCACGGAACAACGTCACGAACGTTTTTTACAGAAGATGGCACCCGTGAAACGGGTGCCATCTATTTTATCAGGCTGTGTTTGAAAACGGTTTCCGGCCTGCCATCCGGGCATGCCATATGCATGGTCTGCTGCTATTCATCAGCGCCCACGTCCTGCCTGCGGAATACACTAAACTGTATTTGCCGCATCCGGTCTGTAATGCGACAGCATGAATATACAAACCTGAGTATGAGCCAGATTACATATAATGGGTACAGGACAGGAATGGCGGAACATGTCACAATGCGCCTGGTGACAGCAGTGAACGGGCTTTTGGGTGGGTTGGCCAGCCATCAGTACAGTGCGGTTGACCCGGCCATGCCAATTGCCACATAGATCGGTATTCTGGCGCAGACAAAAGCAACGTGTTCAGGCCGTTTCATCCAGTCCATGCCTTTCTGTCCGGAACGTGACATGAAGTATTCAGACGGTTTTTCTGTAATTCTGTTCCCTATATTCGGACTGCGTGGTATTCGGTCAATCCTGAGGATGTTTTTTACTGGAGGTTTTTTCAAAGAACTTCAGAAATGCCGTGTTTCAGAAAAGACGATAATCGAACATTTCTACTTTTCCATCAATGAATTATTTCAATTTCGATGACATCGGGACCTGTGCTGCGGGTGAGCTGATTGCAATTATTATTTTCCGCCGCGGCATGTCGGACCGGCAACGCGACCAGATCGGACGCATATGTCGGAATACAAGAAAATCTTACGCAGAATAGCGGCAGTTATGACGCGTACGACCCGTGCAATCTCATCTGCGCGGCCTGACAGGATGATGGTATCCGTCAGCACCTTTACGGGCGATGTCACGTGACATCGCCCGATATGCAGGTAAATGCAGGCCATGTGCCCGGCAGCCTGCGGGGGCACCGGGCGCATGGCCTGCGCGGCGTTACCCGATTTCGTCTGTGGTCACGATACGGCTTTCCTTCAGCGATTTCAGGGCTGCTTCGGCAAGGAGCAGCGCCTGCCGTCCGTCATGATAGCTGACGGCAACCGGGCTGCCGTTTTCAACGGCATCGACAAAGGCGTCGATTTCCGCATCGAACGCCTCACGGTAGCGTTCGATGAAAAAGTTCAGCAGCGGGGCGGCATGTTCGGTAAACGTGCTGCCCGACAGCACCATGTGGTGCGGACGACGGTTTTCCGAAACCGCCATACCCAGGCTGCCAAAGGCTTCGACCCGCTGGTCGTAGCCATATGTCGCTTCACGCGAGTTGATGAGGATCGCCTGCCTGCCCGTATCCGTCGTCATCACCACCGTGATGGTGTCCTCATCCCCCAGCGCGTCCATAAGGGCAGGGGCCACCAGGCGCGATCCCACGGCGAATACCCGGGTCGGCTCCTCGCCCAGAATGTAGCGGGCCATGTCAAAATCATGGATCGTCATGTCCCGCAGGATCCCGCCGGATTTTTCCAGATAGGCTTCCGGCGGCAGGCCCGGATCGCGCGATGTGATGACAAGCTGGTGCAGATCCCCGATCGTCCCGTCATGAACCGCCTCGAACACCGCCCGGTGTCCGGGGTCGAAGCGCCGCACGAACCCGATCTGGACCGGCAGGGTCGTGTTGGCAATGGTCGCGGCACAACGGTCCACCCGTGCAAGGCTGAGGTCGATCGGTTTTTCGCATAGTACAGGCCTGCCCGCCGCGATTGCCTGTTCTAGCAGGTCGGCATGGGTATCGGTCGCGGTTGCGATCAGCACCGCGTCCACATCGGGCGCGGCAAGCACCTCGGCCGCGGATGTCATGACCGGGGCACCCGTCGCCCTGGATAGGGCCTGCGCCGCAGCAACGTTGATGTCATATACCGCCGCGACGCGCGCGCGTGGATGGGCGGCAATATTGGCAGCATGCATGGCGCCAATACGCCCACAGCCCAGAACGCCAATTCCAAGCATGATTAAGGTCTCCCTGACCTGTATGATCTGTGGTGAGGTGATCCCGGCGTCGGCCGTCCTTCAGCATGGGCCAGTGACAGCCGGCGCGTATTTTTTCCCCTTTCCTGCCCGGTGCGGGCAGGAAAGGGGACAGAGGTCAGTGCCAGACGGGCTGTTCTGCGCCGATGGCCTTGCGCGCCCTGGCGACATCGGCAGGCTGGACCGCCGGGGCAGCGTTGCCCATGCTGTTGCGGATATAGGTCAGGATAGCCGCGATCTGGTCATCATGCAGTTTCCAGCCAAAGGCCGGCATTGCCGCGCCGGTGGGGTTCGCGGCCGTCATGGGGCCATTGGTGCCACGCAGCACGATGTTCAGCAGGCTGTCCGGATCGGGCGCGTTGACCGCCGGATTGTCCTGCAATGTCGGGATCATGTTGCGGATTCCCGCGCCGCTGCTGACATGGCAGGCGCTGCACTGCACGATGAATTCCCGTGCGCCTGTCACCATCTGCGCGTTGGTGGCAGGCAGTGGCGCGGGTGCGGCCGCCGCCCGGGGCGGCAGGGATTTGAAATACGCCGCGATGGCCTGCAGGTCCACATCGCTCAGGTGTTGCGTGGAGTTCTCGATCGTTTCCGTCATGGGGCCGGATGCTGCAGTAAAGCGGTTTGTGCCGCTGCGCAGGTAGGTGACAAGGTCATCCGCGCTCCATCTGCCCAGGCCCGTATGGGGGTTGTTGCTCAGGTCCGGGGCATACCATCCCTGCAGGGATGTGCCCTGGTAGGTGGCACGGGTATCGCCGCCAAGAAAATTCTTGGTGGTGTGGCATGTGCCGCAATGTTCCAGCCCTTCAACCAGATATGCCCCCCGGTTGACCTGTGCGCTTTTGGACGGATCGGGCGCAAAGGGGGTGCGGTCAAGGAACAGCAGGTTCCACCCGATCATGAGGGCGCGGATATTATACGGAAATGGCAGTTTGTTGGTAACTGCCGCGTTGCGGACAGGCGGGATGGTACGGATGTATTCCCACAGGTCCGCAAGGTCGGTATCCGTGATTTTGGCATAGGCGGGATAGGGCATGGCGGGATAGAGGTACCCCTTCGGGCTTTTGCCATGCCGGACTGCGCTGTCGAACTGCTGCAGCGTCCATGATCCGATCCCCGTTTCCCTGTCCGAGGTAATGTTGCTTGTCGTGATGATGCCAAAGGGCGTTTTCAGGTCCAGCCCCCCCGCGAATGGCTTCCCGCCCGGCGTGGTATGGCAGGCAAGGCAGTCGCCCGCGATTGCAAGGTACCGCCCGCGTTCGATCCGCGCGCCCCGGTCATCCTGTGCCTTTGCGCCATGGGCCAGAAACGCCATGGCGGAAAAGACCATGCCGCCACGCATGCAGGTGCGTAGTGCAGTGCGAAACAGGTTCTTTGCCATGATCATAGCCTTACCAGCGGGCCGGGGTTCCTGATGTACTGATCGATGATCGCTTTCGCGGTCCATAGGGTCGTCGCCCCCACGACGACCGTCGGGTTGTATCCGGCATTGTTGGGGAAGGAAGATGCGCCAATGACAAACAGGTTGGGAATGTCCCAGTTCTGCTGGTAGCGGTTCTGCACGCTGGTCCGTGGGTCTTCGCCCATGGTCACGCCGCCCTGCACGTGCGATGAATCCCATGGTGTATAACCGGAATAGGGACGGTCGGCGAAGGAATCCCCGCCGACCTCGGTGGCACCCATTTCACGCGCGATTTCAACGCATCTGTCACGGATGAACCTGCCGGAACGCCGGTCATTCTCGTTATAATCGAAGGTGATGCGCAGCAGGGGACGGCCGTAACGGTCCTTGTATGTCGGATCAAGGTCAAGGAACTGTTCGCGATGCGCGAAGCTTGTGCCCTGTCCCTGTATCTGGGCGTAATTCTGGTATCCACGCTGAAACGCCTGTTTCCAGCCCTTGCCCCATTGCGGACTACCCTTGGGCAGCAGTCCGGCCATGCCGATCGGCAGGCCCTGGTTGCTGAGCGACTGGATACCCGCCCCCCCGATAAAGCCCAGACCCGTATGGTCGAAGTTGTCGCCATTGAAATCATCGATCTGCGTAGCCAGCGCACCAGTATTCATGAAGGGGTTCATGTATTCGTTTTCAAAGAACATGAACGCCCATGACAGGGTCTGGAATGTAAACGCCCGGCCAACCACGCCCTGTCCCGATGCGACATCATAGGGCGTGCTGATGCCCGACAGCAGCATGAGACGCGTATTGTCCAGCGTAAAGGTCGCGGTTATGACAATATCGGCAGGCTGTTCACCAGTATTGCCGTCGGAGTCAATGAACGTCACGCCAGTGGCCATTTTTTTGTCCGGCGTGGTGTTGATGCGCAGGACCTCGCACTCGGTGACCAGCGTGAAATTCGTGCGCTGCATCAGGACCGGCAGGATACAGATGTTCGGGCTGGATTTGGACCAGTTGCCACATCCGTATAGCTGGCAGTACCCGCAATAGGTGCATGGGGCCAGATTCAGGCCCAGCGCATTGGTATAGGGCGCGCCGATCATGGCTGATGGCACGGGGAAGGGGTTGTAGCCCAGCCGGGTCGCGGCCTGGGTAAACAGCACGTTGGCGCGGGAGCGTTCCAGCGCGGGCGTGGGAAACGGGCCGCTGCGCGATCCCTCGAACGGGTTGCCGCCGGGCTGGCGCTGTCCGTTTATGACGCCTGCCGTGCCGGACGTGCCTGCGATCTTCTCGAACCTGTCATAAAAGGGTTCAAGATCGTCATACGTCACGCCCCAGTCCTGCAGGATCAGCCCGTCCACCAGCTGTCCCGCGCCATAGCGCTGCATAACATGGGTATGGGGCTGATGGTCGAATGGCAGCCACCGCCAGCTTGCACCCGCCCAGTGCGTACCCGCGCCGCCAACATTGTTGCCCAGTGTCAGGTTATGGTATTTGCGCAAGGGCAGGGCGGTCTGTCCGACTTTGTTGCGCACGGTATAGGTTTCCGTCACCGGCGCCTGAAGGATCTCCTTGCGTACGGACCCGCTAAGTTCATCAGGGTCACGTGTGGTTGGGAAGCTGGTGGAGGTCTCGCGCCATGCGCCCCGTTCGATCGCGACGACATTCAGCCCCGCGCGGGTCAGTTCCTCCGCCATTGTGGAACCGGACCAGCCCAGCCCGATAATGACCACGTCGGCCTTTGGCCTTTTGTAATTCATTCAGCTGCACCTTGTTTTTATTATAATTGTGCGCAGGACACCCTGATCGTACCGCCCTGCCGGGTGCGTCGGAATCAGGCGCGGCCCAGCAGGCTGACGGGATGGACATCAATCTTTTTGCCCCGTTTTGATACGATCCAGTCCCGGTAGTCGTAAATCGCGCCGGGAAACCCGACCAGTTTCCAGCCCACCATGTCGCGGTTGCCGCCATACATGGGATCGGCCAGATAGCCTTCACGGACATTTTGCAGCATCAGTACAAAAAACTGGTCGGATTTCAGGGTGTCGAAAGAAATGGTGCCGCCTTCGACACCCTTCAGGAAAGTAATCTTCTGTTCTTCGGACAGATCAAGAAACGATTTGTTGAATTCTGCATGTGCGGCATGTTCCAGTTCAGCCAGTCCCGTGCGATACATTTCCGCAGGCGTCATGATGCCCTGCGGCCCCTGCTGGGGCAGTCCTTCAACAACGGGGCCAAGCCTGTAATCCTTTGCCGCCGATCCGTACGGACCGGCCAGCTGGTGGTCCAGAAAGGTCACGCATCCTGCTTCGGTCGCGCCCATTCCCAGTTCATCCGCAGGGATCAGGATATCGAACACGGCGCCCACCAGGCGTGCTTCCTGCGGTGTCAGATAGACAAGGCGCGTGGGGTCGACCACAGACAGCGGTGGTGGCGGGGCGGCCTTCCACATGCCCGTGCCACCAACATATGTGCGCGAATAGGCCGGTTTATAGATGGAGGCCAGCGTGGTGGTCGCCAACAGCACCAGACCACCCTTCATGACATCACGCCGCTTCATGACTTTACTCCTGATATACGCCGGGTGAGGGATGCCGTGTTGGACGGATGCTTTTTTCCGGGCGCGACCTGCGTTACCTGAAAAAAAGACCTGTCTGAATCCGATCCGTGCCATGGCATCACGTCACCCCCGCAGCATGGCCGCGGGTACATGTTTTTGTGGTTTACGAATGATCGGGGTGCCGCCTTACAGGCTGCTGACGACATCACCCAGCCTGTGCCCCTCCAGCGTGTCCGGTAACGCAAATCCCAGGGTTATGAAGGGCAGCCGCACCGCGTTGACGCCCGCGTTGTTTGCCGGCAGCCGTTCCGTCTGGGCAACCGGCACCAGCATGTGGCGGTCGGTTGTGATGAACAGGGCGTCGCCATCAACCAGCCGGTCATCTTCAAGTAACGTAAGCTGCTTTTTTTCGGGTGTAAGCACCATGATCCGTCCGTGTTCGGTATCGGCAAAATAGAAATTGCCCAGCGTATCAATGGCCGTGCCCATGATTGTCGGTATGTCGATCACCGTTTCGATCCGGCCGGCGCGCTGGTCATCCGTCAGGCTGGAATCCAGCAGGATGTCGGTCGGAATCCGTCGCAGCGGACCGGAAGGGGTGGAGAAATAGAACCATTTGCGGTCTGCCGTGATTTCCAGCATGTCCGAATGTACCAGTGGTCGCTTGCCCGTCCTGTCCTGCAGTATGTGCCCGTCGCGCCCGCGCAGCGGCTTGGCGGCGGTTGCGCGCAGCAGGGGGTGTTCCGACAGGCGGCGCACGGTCTCTCCGCTACGCATGTTATGGATGATGATCCCGCCCAGACCGGAATCGGTCACGAACAAAAGATCACCCGCAATGCGCAGGTCATTCATTGCTGAACCCGGTGGCAGGATGTCCTCGCCCCATCGCAGCACCTGCATGACCCTGCCATCGCGCGGGTCCAGCTGTACCAGTTTCTGGCCATCCGGCACGGATGCGCCCTTTGTCGGGTCAATGCCCTGATCGACGATCCACAGCGTGTCGTCACTGAATATATGCAGGCCGTTGACCATCAGGAAGGCATTGCGCGGGTCATCGCCCGGTTTCCATGCGTTCCAGCTTCCACCCGGAAAGGGATGCAGCGCGCCATCGGACGCCACGCGAAAAACGCTGGGCGTATCGGCCATCAGATCCCATCGCGGCGCACCAAGGAAGAGCGTACCGTCGCGTGTGGCGGCGACGGCATTGCACAGGTAATGCGGCGAGGACGCGATAACGGTGGCCTGAATGGCCGCGGCATGCCGGGACGCCGCGGCAGCGCGCGGCATGCGGGATTCCAGTCCTGCCAGCGCTAGCCCCCCCGTCAGTCCCCACAGGGTGGCGCGGCGCGACAGGCCGTGGCCACATGCATCGGTAATGTGTGTCATGAAGATGTTCTCTTGATTATTGTTTATTATTATGACTGCCGGTCTGTACTTGCGACGTGGCCTGTAACGAACACCGTGCGCGCCCTTCATTCTGGCAGGGACAGACGCCTTATCTTGCCCACCACGAACAGGTAGAGCAGGATCGCAACGCCACAATGCGCGGCGACGAATACCAGCGCCCCGTCATAAGACTTCGTGATCGCAACGATGTATCCGATCACGATGGGCGTCACGATGCCGGCAATATTGCCGATCCCGTTGAAAATGCCCGCGGCCAGACCCGGCGCTTCCCGGGGCGCAATATCGGATATGACGGCCCAGCCAATGGCAGCGACCCCCTTGCCAAAAAAGGCGAAGGACATGATGAGCACGATCACCCAGGCCGAGTGTACGAAGTTGCACAGGCAGATGGTCGAGGCAATCGCCATGCCAACGACATAGGGTGTCTTGCGCGCGATGTTTTCCGACCGTCCCGATCGCAGCAGCATGTCCGAAAGCGCCCCCCCGGCGATCGCACCGGCCAGTCCGCACAGCGCGGGCACGCTGGCGGCCAGTCCGGTCTGCGTCAGGGACAGCCCGCGTGACTGATGCAGGTAAAGCGGAAACCAGGTCAGGAAGAAATACAGGATGGCGGTAATGCAGTACTGCCCGCCATACACGCCCACCAGCGTCCGGTCGGTCAGCATGAAGCGGACCTGCCGCCATGTCAGCGGCCTGCGCACCCGCATGGCGCGGTCGTCAATATCCACCAGCGCGCCACCGGCGCGGATGAAGGCCAGTTCGGCGGCGTTGACCGCCGGATGGGTGGCGGGCGGCCGCATGCGCAGGAGCCATATCCCCGCCAGGACCACGCCTGCAATCCCCATCACGGCAAAGATGTATTCCCACCCGAATGCCTGGGTAATCCATCCCATAAGCGGCGCGAAGAACGCCACCACCACGTACTGGGCCGAATTGAAGATGGAGGTGGCAAGACCGCGTTCAGCCGTGGGAAACCAGCTTGATACGATGCGGCTGTTGGCGGGAAAGGTGGGGGCTTCCACCAGTCCCAGCCCGGCCCACAGGATGAACAGCACGGGAAAGGCGATGGCGTGCGGGACATGGCCCATTCCCGCAATGCACAACGTACACACCGACCATGCAAACAGGCTGACACCGTACACACGGATGGAACCGAACCGGTCCAGCAGCCAGCCGCCGGGCACCTGGTTGATGACATAGGCCCAGCCGAAGGCGGAAAAGACGTAGCCCATCGCAACCGGGCTCAGCCCCAGATCATGCGAAATGGACGATCCCGCGATCCCGAGTGTCGCGCGATCACCATAGTTGATCGCGGTGATGATGAACAGGAATGCAAGAACGCTGTAGCGGACGGCGCTGCGTGGCATGGCGCGGGATGCCCCGGTGGCGATTGACGGATGCGTGGTGGCGGGGCCTGCTGTGCGCCCTCTTGTTATGGTCACCCTGTTTTCTCCCTCGATGGCGGGACCGGTGCGGCGGGCCGGGTTGTGTCGACTGTCCTCTGGCCGCATCTGGTCCTGTGCGGAAGGGAACGCAGCGCGATGGCACAAGTCAAAATCAAACTTCGTATGGAGTGATGCAGTACGGGCATCGTTCACGGCATGGCAGTGAACGGCGTCATGCAGGGCGGGTGCCGGGGCCATCCGTTGCGGTGATCTGGTCCGCGATAGCCATGACACTGCCAAGGACCGGGCTGGCATCATCGGTGCGGTGGACCATGTACAGTTCCGCCAGGATCGCGTCGCCAAACGCCAGCGGGCGGCAGATGACATTTTCGATACCGAGCCGCGAGGCTGATTCGGGAATAAGGGCAATGCCGACCCCTGTCCTGACCATGGACAGGAGGGCATGGATCTGGGTCAGGTGATGGACAAGTCGGGGCTGGATGTTCGCGCTGACCAGCAGGCGGCGGACAAGGTCGTGAAAATAGCCGCCACCCAGTATGGAATACATGATCAGGTCCTGTCCCTCCATATCCGCAGGCGTCAGGGCGGCGCGCGTTGCCAGCGGGTGGGTGTGGGGCAGGGCGGCCACCATGGGTTCGCTGCGGACCAGCCGGGCACGGGTATCCCGTGCGTCAAACGGGGGCCGCACGAAAGCAAGGTCGATACGGTGCGACGCAAGGGCGGCAAGCTGGTCGCGGGTGATCATTTCCTCCAGCGTCAGTTCAATATCGGGATAGGTCGCCCGCAGCGCATGGATCAGGCGTGGCAGGAAATCGTAACTGCTGGCGGGCGTGAACCCGATCGCCACCTGCCCCAGCGCGCCGCGGCCTGCGCGGCGGGCCATCAGCATCGCATCTTCCGCGTTGCGCAGCAGGCGTCGTGCCTCGGGCAGGAATATGGCGCCTGCTGCCGTCAGCCGCACGCTGCGGCTGTTGCGTTCCAGCAATTCAACGCCCAGCGCATGTTCCAGCAACTGGACCTGTCGGCTTAACGGGGGCTGGGTCATGTTCAGCCGCGCGGCCGCGCGCCCGAAATGCAGTTCCTCCGCGACGGTGACAAAGCACCGGACCTGGGTAAGCTGAAGCATCAATATCAATCCTGTCTCAATCCATGCCGTATCTGGTCTGGACACCCCTGAATGCCCTTGCCCTTACTGCAACACGCAGCGCCCATTCCATCAGGCTATCGTGACCGGTCCGGGCGCGCAGGGAGAACAGAGGAATGTCAGAAGAAGCCGGAACACGGCCAGAAGGCGGAAATATGGAAGGGAAGGAAAAACGTACCCTGCGCAGTGAACGCTGGTTTGGTCCCGCCGACCTGCGCAGTTTCGGCCACCGTTCCCGCGCGATGCAGATGGGGTACGACCCGCAGGACTGGGAAGGGAAGCCGGTTATCGCCATCCTGAATACCTGGTCGGACATCAACCCCTGTCACATGCATTTTCGCCAGCGTGTCGAAGATGTGAAGCGTGGGGTGCTGGAAGCGGGGGGATTTCCGATGGAACTGCCCGCGATCTCGTTGTCCGAAAACTTCATGAAGCCGACCACCATGCTGTACCGCAACATGCTGGCGATGGAGGCAGAAGAACTGCTGCGTGCCTATCCGGCGGATGGCGCGGTGCTGATGGGGGGATGCGACAAGACCACGCCCGGCCTGCTGCTGGGGGCGACCAGCATGGATATTCCTGCGATCTATGTCCCTGCGGGTCCGATGCTGCGCGGGAACTGGCAGGGAAAGACGCTGGGTTCAGGGTCGGATTCATGGAAATACTGGGATGAGCTGCGCGCGGGCAAGATCACGCCAGAGGACTGGCGCGGGGTCGAGGCCGGAATTGCCCGCAGCGCGGGCACCTGCATGACCATGGGCACGGCAAGCACCATGACCGCCGTTGCCGAGGCGATCGGCCTGTCCCTGCCGGGGGCCAGTTCCATTCCGGCGGTTGATTCCAACCATATCCGCATGGCCAAAAGCTCCGGGCGGCGGATTGTCGATATGGTGTGGGAAGACCTGAAACCGTCAAGAATCCAGACCCCGGCCGCCTTCCGCAACGCGATTGCCGTGGCAATGGCGATGGGGTGTTCGACCAATGCCATCATACATGTGATTGCCATGGCACGACGCGCGGGCGTGCCTATCGGGCTGGATGATTTTGACCGTGCCAGCCGCGAAATCCCGGTCATTGCCAATGTCCGGCCGACGGGCACGACCTACCTTATGGAAGATTTTTACTATGCCGGGGGCATTGCGGCGCTGATGAACCGGATTTCGGGTTTTCTGGACCTCGACTGCCTGACGGTGACGGGGCGCAGCGTGGGGGAAAACATCCGCGATGCAAAGGTGTGGAATGACGATGTCATAAGGCCCCTCGACAAACCGATGTTTACAGGTGAGGCAGGGGGGGCGCTGACGGTGCTGCGGGGCAATCTTGCGCCGGATGGGTGCGTAATGAAGCCCGCCTGCTGCGATCCGAAATTTCATAAGCATCGCGAACCGGCACTGGTGTTTGATGATTATCCCACCATGAAGAAGGCGCTGGATGACGTGACGCTGGATGTCACGCCCGATCACGTGCTTGTGCTGCGTAACGCGGGTCCACTGGGCGGGCCCGGCATGCCGGAATGGGGGATGCTGCCCATGCCCAGACGCCTGGTGCAGGAAGGATATCGCGATATGCTGCGTCTGTCCGATGCCCGGATGAGCGGCACGAGCTATGGCGCGTGCGTGCTGCATATCGCGCCGGAAAGTTATGTGGGTGGCCCGCTGGGGTTGCTGAAGACGGGGGATATCGTCGCGGTGGATGTAGAAGAGCGCACGATCCGCATGGAAGTGTCCGATGAGGAACTCGCCCGCCGCCGCGCGGCATGGAAGCCACCTGCGCCGCGTTATGAACGGGGATATGGCTGGATGGCGGCCCACCACATGCGGCAGGCGAATGAAGGATGTGATTTCGATTTTCTGCAGACCGATTTCGGGGCGCCGGTGCCTGAACCTGTCATCTACTAAATGCCCCCATGGCCGGGTGGACACGCGGAGGAGGCAGTGCTGCGGTACTGATCGAATGTGGGAATGCGTGACGGCACTTCCCGGACCGGTTTTGGGAAAACTGCTTTTTTAATCTGCACGACAGTCCGCCAGCGGGCTTCTGCAACAGTGTCCAGGGGAGCGGAAAGGAACAGACAGGTGACCATCGGGACGGGAACACGCCCCGTTTCATCAACACACATATCTGCAATACGGTTCGACACTCTGTAAAGAAGAAAAACAAGATGTTCATGAAGTCGAATGCGGTTCCATCGTCATATGTGACATTGCGCCCGCGCTACATACCTTACTGGCCGTTATGGCTGGGACTGGCCGCCTGCGTGGTGGCCATGGTCTGGTCGTCCTTTATTGTTCCGGTCATACCGGACTTTGCCTGTCTTTCAACAATCGGGCTGGATGGTCTTGCGCTGGCCATGACCGTCATGGTCATGCCACGGCATTTCGTCATTGGTTTTCTGGCCTCACTCCTGCCCTTCATGATCAGCTGGCGGGTGGCGGCCATCCATGGATCGGTGCCGGGCATGGCCACATCCACGGTCGCGTTCATGATTTACCTTATGCTGTATGTGGATTGCATGGTCCATGACCGGGCAGCGGGCTGGAATGACCATTTACAGTGGCAGACGGCGACAATCCGCATATATTTCGGGTTCGACATGGTCGGGCATTTCGCGGAAAAACTTTTCGCAGGTGTTCATTCCTTCCACCACATGGAACAGGTATTTGTCGGTTTCGGTTTTCCGCCGGATGGACAGGCCGTTATTGCCGGCGGGCTGTGTGAACTGTCCGTTGCAATCGGGGTGGGGATGGGCGTCCTGACCCGGCTTGCCGGGATTGGTGGCACCCTCTATTACCTGATTGCCAATCATTATGGACGGCATTTTGGCGACGGGTTTACCTGGAACAACGCCCCTGTGGGTGGTTGGGAATATCCGATGCTCATGATCGTGGCCTTTGCCAGCTTTGCGATTGCAGGGGCGGGGAAGTTCTCGATTGATGGCTGGCTGATCGCCCATGGCTGGATGCCGCGGTTCCTGCTGCCCCTGTGCGTGTCCGACGCATGCACCCATATCCAGCGCGATGCCCGGCGAAGTGCTTGACCAATACTTGTCCTGTTTGGCAGGCGTTCATGTAACACATGCTTTCTTCATGAAAAATAGTAAGAGGATCTGTCACGTAAGCGCGAGGGTTTTAATTGTTATTTGTCTGCATGGCAAAGACTGTAATAGAATCCTTCGTGCGATATGAGACCAATTCTATCGTATGATCTGAACTGAACGACGGCTTTATTTTTCCCGGCATGTATTGGCCTGCGGGACATAAGGCGTCGTCAGGGGTTCAATAATAACATCCAGAATAAGGTAACCCTTGAAATGAAGCAGATGCTTGGAGTTCTTGCATTGCTGGCGTCGTTCGCCACCCCGGCATTCGCACAGACATCATCCACCGCGCCGCAGCTCAACATCACGACGGCGGCCGCAATGGACATGGCGCATTATGCGGTCGGGCTGGCGGAAAACCGACACCTCAGGCTGTGCATAGCGGTCGAGGATACGGATGGAAACCTGGTTGCGTTCATCCGCATGCAGGGCGCTTACGCGGGATGCGTGGAAGCCTCGATCGCCAAGGCGAAATCAGCGGCACGATTTGCCCGCAATACGATTGAATTCTTTGACGCCGTGCGCACGCAGAACCTGCCCATCGGTTTTGTTCCGGGTATCCTGCCATCTGCAGGGGGGGCTGTGTTCAAGCAGGGTGATACCGTAGTGGGCAGCATTGGCACCAGCGGCGATACCAACGAAAACGAACAGGCGCTGGTGATTGATACGGCCAAGCATTTTCATTGATGCAGATGGACCGGTCGAGATTTCTTTATAAATAAAACCACGTATCCAGACACCCTTGTTTCAGGATATCCCATGAAAATCACACATATCGGGCCGCTGGCCCTTCTGGCGTGCCTTCCGGCGTTATTCAGCGCACGCGCCGATGATGCCAAATTGCTGACACGGCCGCAGTTGAGCAGTGCCGGTGCAAAAAGCCTGCTGAACGCAGCGGAAGCCGAGGCAAAGCAACGCGGCATGCAGGTCAGCATCGCGGTGGTGGATGCATCAGGTAGGTTGCTGGCCTTTACGCGCATGGATGATTCACAGACCGGCACCGACGAAACCGCCATAAAAAAGGCCCGGACGGCCGCGCTGTATCATTCACCGGGCAAGGTGCTGGCACAGCGGATCAGCCAGAACCAGGCGTTTCTGGCGACACTGCCGGGGATTACGGCCGTACCGGGATCCTGTCCGGTCATGGAGGGGAAATACCTGATCGGGGCGGTCGGGGTCAGCGGTGCGACGGATGATCTGGATAATGCCGTTGCGACGGATACGGCAACCGGTTTCCATTCCTGAAGACGCCAGTTCCTGACAGAAACGGACAGATCCGGTTGCATGCAGGACATGCGGTCGGGTCTGTCCGTATCATAGCACACGAAGGGAGGAATCTGAGGAGTTGCCGGGCCAGCCGCATTATTATGCTGATCGGGCAAAGTGAATTTATTTATAATAAAGGCTGAACAGACATAACCGTTTCCAGGGCTATATTTTTTCAAAAGGGGTTATGAAAACAGGCTTTAGCACTACTTTGGCAGAATATGTTGCGAGGTCTGGAGTAGAAGGTTTCCACAGTGCGGGCATTGCCCGATAGGTGGTCGTAGGATGCGATCAAGAATGGCC
>NZ_NKTX01000229.1 GCF_003207815.1 Komagataeibacter oboediens
GGTTGCCGTGACACCCGCGGCGGGTGCCGTGTCGGCAAGGGCCGCATGGCCGGTACACAGGCTGGCAAGAACGGTGGTGAAGCCGACCGTAAGCGAAGCGGGCCGGAGCACGTCGGAAATACAGGTCACGGGATACGTTCCTGATCTGATATTATGAAGAGGCGGTCGCATCGGCTTCAGCCGACATCCGGGGCCGTTCAGCCGCCCAGCGGCGACGGCACACGCCAACACAGGCAAACGCCACCAGCGCAACCGCGGCAAAGCCCAGGAAGCCGGGACCGTAGGACCCCGTGGCCTGTCGCGCGGCCCCGAGTGATGAGGCCAGATAGAACCCGCCTACCCCGCCGCTCATGCCCACCAGCCCGGTCAGGATACCGACGCGGCTGGGGAAACGCGTGGGCACAAGCTGGAAGACCGCGCCATTGCCCAGACCCAGCACGAGCATGCCCAGGAAAAAAGCCGGGAAGGCCAGCCAGATCGTGGGCAGGCCGAACCCGATTACGGCAAAGATGGCGACAGCAAGCGCGAACAGGATGCTCAGGGCGCGTTCGCCCCCGATCCGGTCGGCCATGGCGCCCCCCAGCGGACGCACGAAGGACCCGACAAACACGACCAGCGCCGTACAGCTTCCGGCAATGGCAGGCGGCAGGCCGTACTGGTCGTTGAAATAGATGGTCAGGAACGAGGCAAGCCCCACAAAACCGCCGAATGTCACGCCATAAAAGAACATCAGCAGCCAGCAGTCGCCGCTGCGCAGGACGGGCAGCCACGTCACCAGACCGCCACTGGAGCGACGCTGCGGCGGTTCACTGGCCAGAAATATAAAGGCGACCAGCACGGCGGTCAGTGGCAGCGTTGCCAGCCCCAGCACATTGACCCAGCCATAAAGCACGGCCAGGCCAGG
>NZ_NKTX01000230.1 GCF_003207815.1 Komagataeibacter oboediens
AGAGCCTGATCCGAAAGTTTTTGAACAATACCAGCATGTTGTGATTCATCCGTCTTTGCGAAGAGATGGAGTGAATGGTGGCATGGACTGGTATTGCCCGACACGAACATAGCCGGGAGGGATTGCGATATCCATCGGATATGACGGATGCCGAGTGGGCTTTGATTATGCCGTTCGTGCCCCCGGCGAAACGGGGCGGACGGCCTCGCACGGCGGATATGCGCGAGGTTGTAAACGCGATACTTTATATCGCCTCGGGTGGGTGTGCGTGGCGTCTGCTGCCGAAATGCTTTCCACCGGTCTCGACGGTCAGGCGCTACTTTTACGCATGGCGTGATGCCGGACTGTTCGAAGCGATGAACACGGTACTGGTCATGAACCTGCGGGAGATTGAAGGGCGTGAGGCCTCCCCGAGCGCGGGCGTGATTGATAGCCAGTCGGTGAAAACCACGGAAAGTGGTGGAATTTCCGGTTATGACGCTGGAAAGAAGGTCAAAGGTCGCAAGCGCCATATTCTGACGGATACCTGCGGCTTCCTGATCTTCCTCCTTGTTCATGCCGCTGACATTCAGGATCGTGACGGGGCTGTCGATGTCCTGGCGGCAATACGCAAACACTTTCCATGGCTTCGCCACATCTTCGCCGATGGCGGCTATGCCGGTAATAAACTGCGATCCGCGCTCGCCAGCATGGGAAAATGGACGGTCGAAATCATCAGGCGATCAGACACAGCCAAGGGCTTTGAAATTCTGCCTCGCCGCTGGGTGGTCGAACGAACATTCGCCTGGCTCGGTCGCTGCAGGCGGCTCGCCAAAGACTGGGAAAAGTCCATAGCCTCGTCAACAGCGTGGACTTTGATCGCCTCAATCCGCATGCTGACCCGCAGAACC
>NZ_NKTX01000231.1 GCF_003207815.1 Komagataeibacter oboediens
GGTACCTGCATCCCTACTTGTTGCGTGAACCTCAATGTGGCCAGTTCTACAGGTGTTCACTCCAAGCGTACGTAAAATACACTTTCGTGTCGTGATCCCAGGTATGAACGATGTCCCGCCTTTGGCCCGAGCCTCTCGCCGCCAGCGAAACACCAGACTTGGATGGATCCCATACTGTGCAGCCACCTCCCTTATGGGGCGTCGGCTCTCGTAGGACGCGATGACCACTCGCGCGCGAAATTCAGGGGCGTGCCAGCGGCGGCGATCCGAAACGATCTCGATCCGCGAGGCGCCCGCCAGCCTGTCCCGCTCGCCTGTCTCTCTACCGCTCCTTTGGAGCCTCTCTGCGGTACTACCTGCGACACTCGCAGGTAGTACCGCGTCCCTATCTCTTAAATCGCTCATGCTTCATAGCTGAACCAGACCAGAAGTATTCAGCAAGGCGTCAGTCGCCGGGAGCTTACAGATGGCGAAGCCAGGGAAACAATGAGCGTATCCTGACCGCTACCAGCGGCGCACCATCACGATCCTGAATGTCGGCGGGATGCACGACAGCCGCCACGACATGACCCAGCGTGTCGGTCGCGATATGCCGCTTGCGTCCCCTGATCTTCTTGCCCGCGTTGAGGTGGACCCGTCCGTTCGGACAGTTTTGTGGGCTTGATAAGCTATACCCGGTTGTTGTTATGCCGCCCTTCTGGCGGCGTTGCTGTTGGCCCTCTGGTCCGGGGTTAACCCCGGACCAGAGGGCGTCGGCACGTCATGATACGCCTCATCGGGCGTACGTCCAGCCAGCGCCGTATGCGGACGCCTTTCGTTATAATGGGCGATCCATCTGCCAAGCCCG
>NZ_NKTX01000232.1 GCF_003207815.1 Komagataeibacter oboediens
TGACCACCTCGCGCATATCCGTCGTGCGAGGGCGACCGCCCCGTTTCGCAGGGGGCACAAATGGCACGATCAAAGCCCATTCCCCGTCCATCATATCCGATGGATATCGCAGTCCTTCCCGGCTATGTTCACGTCGGGCAATACCAGTCCATGTCATCATTCACTCCATCTCTTCGTAAAGACGGATGAATCACAACAGACTGGTATTGTTCAAAAACTTTCGGATCGGGCTCTAAGCGCGTGAAAAACGTCCGCAGAAAAAAGATTGTGGTCGATCCGCGAAACAATAAATCTTTGATTGGGTTTCCTTCCTGTGTAGCCAAAGTCGGTTTTCTTGCATCGCTGTTGTGTGGCGTGGCAACGTATGGGCTAGCGCCTGTCTATGCTCAGGAATCTTCTCCGAATACTCAAATATTTTCTCCGTCAACCACGATATATTCTTCTGATGTTGTGGGAGACAATGATGCGGGTCCCGTGTCTGTCATCATGAATGGCAGTGGTGCCCAGATACTGATTGGGACGAATACATATACCGGTTCGACAAGTGTCAAGAATGGTACGCTTGGATTGGGGGAGGCTGGCAGCATTGCTGATTCCAGCATTGTGGATGTTTCCCAAGGTGCGATCTTTGATATCAGCCAGACGAATTCTGGTGCATCGGTCAAGGATATGGGTGGAGCCGGTGGCATTGATCTTGGTAGCCAGACGCTGACGTTGACGGCGGCAGATCCTGACACCGTTTATTCCGGCGTGGCGTCCGGTTCTGGCGGTCTGACGGTTTCTGGCGGGACGGAGACGCTGTCGGGTGCGAATACCTACACGGGTGTGACGACGGTGGCGTCTGGT
>NZ_NKTX01000233.1 GCF_003207815.1 Komagataeibacter oboediens
TCAGCGGGTTCGAGGCTGACCGCTCCACCCGCCTGTTCGAACTGTGGTACCAGCAGTCGTTCCTCAAGGGGAAACTCGACGTCAAGATCGGCCAGCAGGACCTTGATACCGAATTCCTGATCAGCGATTACGCATCGCTGTACCTGAACGCCAATTTCGGCTGGCCCATGGCCCCGTCAGTCAACCTGTATGGCGGCGGCCCGTCATGGCCACTCTCCTCGCCCGCCGTGCGGATCCGTTACCGGCCCGGCGAGAAGTTCACCTTCATGTTCGCCGCTGCTGACGACAATCCGCCGGGCAACCGCTATAACTCGCTACCCATCCAGCAGGCCACGGGCGCAGTACTGGGCAGCAACAGCGATCCCACCAGCCAGACCTATAACGGCGCCAATGGCACAAACTTCAACATGGGTAATGGCGCGCTGCTGATTACCGAACTGCAGTACGCACTCAATCCGCAGCCCGCCGATACGTCCAACGTCACAAAAGATCCCGGCCTGCCGGGCGTCTATAAATTGGGCGGATATTACGACACCGCCAGATTTCCCGATTACCGCTACAACAACATGGGCCAGGCCCTTGGCGGCCCCAATGACACCACCGGCATCCCGCGCTGGGACCGGGGCAACTGGATGGTGTACGGCATCATTGACCAGATGATCTGGCGGCCTTCCATCCAGTCCACGCGTTCGCTGGGTATTTTCGTGCGCGCCACGGGCAATGGCGGCGACCGTAACCTGATCAGCTTCGCCATTGACGCGGGCCTGAACCTGAAGGCCCCGTTCCGGGGACGTGACAACGACACGATCGGGCTGGGCTGGGGCATTGGCCGCGCCAGTTCGGG
>NZ_NKTX01000234.1 GCF_003207815.1 Komagataeibacter oboediens
CCATACGTGCTCGACGGCCTGACCAATCATGGAACGGGGCTTAAAATCACCGAGCATTATACCGACACGGGTGGTGCCACCGACCATGTCTTCGCGCTCTGCGCCCTGTTGGGTTTTCGCTTTTGCCCACGCCTGCGCGACTTTCCGGATAGACGCCTGGCGTCCATCGCACCGGCCAGTTCCTATCCCTCCATCAGCCCGCTGCTTGGCAAAACCATCCGCACCGACATCATTCGGGAACAATGGGAGGACGTGCTGCGGCTTGTCGGATCAATCAAGGCCGGGCATGTCGCGCCCTCCAGGATGTTGCGCAAGCTTGCTGCCTATGAGCGCCAGAATCGGCTCGACGTCGCACTCCAGGAAATCGGCAAGATCGAGCGCACTCTGTTCATGCTCGACTGGCTCGAAACCCCTGATCTGCGGCAGAGATGTCAGGCAGGGCTCAACAACAGCGAGCAGCGGCATGTGCTGACCCAGGCAATCCATACCTTCCGCCAGGGACGGATCATCGACCGCAGCCATGAAGCCCAGCAATACCGGGCGTCGGGCCTCAATCTCGTCATCGCGGCGATCGTCTACTGGAATACAGTCTATCTGCAAACCGCCGTCACACATCTGCGCTCAACATCGGCGGTCGTCCCGGAGGACCTGCTGGCGCATACTTCCCCGGTGGGATGGGAGCACATCGCCTTTTCCGGAGACTTCCTCTGGGACAAAGCCGCAGCTTCTGCGGGCCGCAAGACGCTCAATCTGTCGAAACAGGCTCGTGCCGCCTGATCGTTCCTTTATTGTTCATGCCAAACGTTGTTTAGCGTACCATCCACACGATGGCCTCT
>NZ_NKTX01000235.1 GCF_003207815.1 Komagataeibacter oboediens
GCCGAGCGCACCATCAACGGTACGCCCCCAGAACATCGGCTGGCAGTCCGTCAAACAGACATAGCCCCTCTGGTCGACGATCTGTTCGACTGGATGCGGGAGTGTTGCCGGCGCATGTCGACAAAAAATCCCGTTGCCCACGCCATGAACTATTTTCTCAGACGTGCCGATACATTCACACGATTCCTCACTGACGGCCGGATCTGCCTCTCAAACAATGCAGCAGAACGCGCCCTGCGCGGCATCGCCCTGGGCAGGAAAGCCTGGTTGTTCGCCGGGTCCGATCGTGGCGGAGAGCGCGCCGCCGCCATGTATTCCCTGATCGTCACCGCGCGCCTGAACGATGTCGATCCCCATGCATGGCTCGCTGATGTCCTGGCACGGATCAATGACATCCCCAATCCACGCCTCCATGAACTCCTGCCCTGGCACTGGAAAGCCCACCAGCAGGTCCACAATACCATCGCCGCCTGAATACGCCCGCGTCTCTCGCCGGATGATTACGCCGTGGCACGCCACCGAGCACGCGGAAGGCCTCGGTAAGCGCATCAAAAAGCATCTCGTGGGTCTGCAGGGGATAGGCCCTGAGTATGAAGGCCCGGCTGAAGGACAGTTTGGTGTGGGCAACCTGCAGCTTGACGCGACGGCCGGCAATGACCGCCCAGTCCTCGCCCCAGTCGAACTGGAAGGCCTCCCCGGGCTGGAAGCACAGGGGCACGAAAACACCCCGACCCGTTGTCTGGCGTGCCTGGTGCTGTTCGTGTTTCCATTGCCGGATGAAAGCGGCCACCCGTCCGTAGGATCCATCATAACCCAGT
>NZ_NKTX01000236.1 GCF_003207815.1 Komagataeibacter oboediens
TTCGGGCTATGACGCGGGCAAGAAGGTCAAGGGCCGCAAGCGCCATATCGTGACTGATACCTGCGGCTTCCTGATCTTTCTCCTCGTTCATGCCGCCGACATCCAGGACCGTGATGGGGCCGTTGATGTTCTGGCGGCAATACGCAGGCGCTTTCCCTGGCTGCGCCACATCTTCGCTGATGGCGGCTATGCTGGCGACAAATTGCGATCCGCGCTCGCCTCCATGGGAAAATGGACGATCGAAATCATCAGGCGGTCCGATACGGCGAAGGGCTTTCAGATCCTGCCGCGCCGCTGGGTGGTTGAACGGACATTCGCCTGGCTGGGACGGTGCAGGCGGCTCGCCAAAGATTGGGAAAAGTCCATTGCTTCCTCAACCGCATGGACATTGATCGCCTCGATCCGCATGCTCACACGACGGACAGCAAGGCATTGTCAAGCTTGAAAAACTTTCGGATCGGGCTCTTCGTAAAGACGGATGAATCACAACAGGCTGGTATTGTTCAAAAACTTTCGGATCAGGCTCTAACCGACGGGAGCCTGCGTCGTTGTTGACGATGGATATTCAGCAAGGCCCCTGCCCTACCACTCCCCTGACACAATATAATCGGCACGTCATATCCATTTTTATAAATACATATTAAGTATATTTATTTTCGTTTCTTTATCAGAAATGTATGGATGTGCATATAATACTACGGGCTATCACCTTTGACCTATATGAGCCCATTTTCTGAGGCCGATGGATCGGATGGTCTGTGGCAGGGCGGTGAGGTTGTTCCATGCGG
>NZ_NKTX01000237.1 GCF_003207815.1 Komagataeibacter oboediens
GGTAGCGCCAGTTGCAAATTCCCCATAACTGAGTCCCGGTGTCGCGGGTTCGGTCTTCCCAGACTTTCGTACGCCTCGCGGCGCCCGAAACCCTTCAGGGAAGCCGAATGTCTGCTTCAGAACTGGCCTGATCATAAACTGCCACCATGGGAGCACGTATAGTCCTTGAATTTTCCATGAGGATTTTTCAGATTCTGACACGTGAGGATGAGGCCGTATAACTATTTCGGGTAATCTTCCGTCAAATGCAGAATCGACTGGCTGCGAAAAAAGTCAGGAGAACTAATTATCAAACGGAGAAAGTGCTTCAATAATTCGGCATTCTGAAATATTACCTCCCCCGCATGATTCTATCATCGTAGAAAGTTCATGGCGCAATGCGATGAGATCCGCAATTTTGCGCTCAATTTCTGCCATATGGTCACGAGCAATTCTATCAACTGTCTTACAATCCTGGGTTCCCTGATCCGTTAGGGATAATAGAGCTCTTACCTGGTCTAATGAAAAACCCAGATCCCGAGATCGACGAATAAAAGACAGTCTCGCGAGTGCCTCATCATCATAAGTGCGATAATTGCCATCGGTCCGCTGTGGCGGAGCCAGAAGACCGATCCGTTCGTAATAGCGGATCGTCTCGACTTTGGTATTCGTCGCCTTCCCCAAGGCACCAATCGATCGCATTCCCGTAAGCTCCCGGCGACTGACGCCTTGCTGAATACTTCTGGTCTTGTTCAGCTATGAAGCATGAGCGATTTAAGAGATAGGGACGCGGTACTACCTGCGA
>NZ_NKTX01000238.1 GCF_003207815.1 Komagataeibacter oboediens
TGACTCGTGTGTGAAGTGACAAACGGCGCTGGCTCTGATTCTCTTGATGCGGGAGGATCTGGCTGATGACGAGGGCGGTGAAGCTACGGGATGACTATTCGGCCTCTGATCTGAGGCGACTTGCGGCGCGTAGCCGGCAGGCGAACGCTGCGCGCCGGCTTCTGGCCCTGGCAGCAATCCGTGACGGGGCGAGCCGGACGGATGCGGCCCGCGTGGGCGGCATGGACCGCCAGACGCTGCGGGACTGGGTCCACCGCTTCAATGCTGAAGGGCCGGATGGCCTGCGCGATTATCAGCATCCGGGACCAGCCTGCCGTTTGAACGGGGCACAGCAGGCCGAACTGAAGGCGCTGGTCGAGGCCGGGCCCGATCGGCAGCGTGACGGTGTGGTGCGCTGGCGCCGGATTGATCTGCAACGCGTGATCAGGGAGCGCTTCGGCGTCATCTACCACGAACGGCATGTTTCCACTTTGCTGAAACGTCTTGGTTTTTCCCATGTCAGCGCCCGGCCGCGTCATCCGGGGCAGGATCCTGCCGTCATGGAAGCGTTTAAAAAAACTTCCCCCGCATCCTGAGTGCCCATATCGGCCACCTGCCGAAGGGAAAGCCGATCGAGATCTGGTTTCAGGACGAAGCCCGCATCGGCCAGAAGAACGGCATCGTCCGCCAATGGGCCCGGCGCGGCACGCGACCACGCCAACCGGCTGACCAGCGCTACGAGAATGCTTGGCTGTTCGGGGCGATCTGCCCGGCGCGCGGCAAGG
>NZ_NKTX01000023.1 GCF_003207815.1 Komagataeibacter oboediens
CGCACCCGGCCGAGGCTATGTAGAGCATCGCATTGACCACCTCGCGCATATCCGTCGTGCGAGGGCGACCGCCCCGTTTCGCAGGGGGCACAAATGGCATGATCAAAGCCCATTCCCCGTCCATCATATCCGATGGATATCGCAGTCCTTCCCGGCTATGTTCACGTCGGGCAATACCAGTCCATGTCACCATTCACTCCATCTCTTCGTAAAGACGGATGAATCACAACAGGCTGGTATTGTTCAAAAACTTTCGGATCAGGCTCTGAGGTACCCGGCAGCGCGCAGCCTGTCCATCACCCCCATCAGCGTGCCGTAATCCACCGCCCTGTCGGCACGCAGGAAAATCCGTTCGTCGCGGTTGCCCCGGCTGGCGGCCTCAAGGGCTGGTGCCAGTCCGTCCATGGTCACGTCGTCCTCGCCCACCGCAAGGCCGTGATCGGCCTTCACGGTCAGGAACACCGGATCATCCGGGCGCGGCGCGGGCTGCTGGGTGGATGACGGCAGGTCCACCGGCACGTTCACCGTGGTCAGCGGGGCCGTAACCATGAATATGACAAGCAGGACCAGCATCACGTCAATGAATGGCGTGACATTGATCCCGCTGGCTTCATGCGGGCTGTCATCGGCGTGGCGGATACGGGTGGCCATGATCGCGCCCCCTATTCCGCCGCCGCAAGGGCGTTGTCCGCCCGCGCGTCAAGCCGCACGACACGCCCCTGCCCCATCCGCGCCCGCCCCAGATCGCGTGAGACCAGGCGCATGACCAGAGCCGTCAGGTCCGCCACCTGCGCACGACATGCCGCTGTCTGGCGGGCAAGGTGGTTGTAGATCACCACCGCCGGAATGGCGGCGACCAGCCCGAGTGCTGTCGCCAGCAGGGCCTCGGCAATGCCGGGGGCCACGACGGCCAGGCTGGTCGCCCTGCTGGCCGCAATGCCGGTAAACGAGGTCATGATGCCCCACACCGTACCGAACAGTCCGATGAAGGGCGAGGTCGCCCCGATGGTGGCCAGAACGCCAGTGCCGCGCAGCAGCCTGCGCCCCTCGGCCGCTTCCAGCCGTTCAAGATGCAGGGCGATGCGTTCCTTTACCCCTTCGCCATCATCATGAATGTCGGCGGAACGGTGACGCTCGGTTTCGGCGGCCATGACCAGCGCGTGGGCGATGGAGGTATTCTCACGGGTCCATTCCTCGCCCAGATCAAGGGTATTGGCGTCCTCCAGCGCGTTTTCCGCCGCCCGCAGCCGGACACGCATGCGCAGCAGTTCGGCCGACTTGGCCACGAAAATGGTCCATGTCAGCACGCTTGCCGCCCCCAGCAGCAGCATCACGCACCGGACGACGGGACCGGCATTGAGGAACATGTCCCACGGGGAAAACGGAATCGGGGTCATGCACGACCTCCTGTACACTGCGGGTTTGCCATCGTGCCCGCGCGCGGCGGGCGGTCGGCAGGGTGAAGGAAAAGGCAGGCGCGCCCACGGGCGCGCCGTCCCGGCCGGGGGGCGTTGGCCATCTGCCACGACAACAGCATCGGCACTCCGGTTACGCACACCGCCCGATGCCGGGACAGTGCGGGAAGGACTGGCCCATCGGGGTGAGGCACCGGCGATGGAGGGTATGGGTTCGGGTGACTAAATAATGCGTATGATAATTATTCGCAATATAATTCCACACGAACTGCGCAACATATCATTGCACGGCCCCATCCCCGCCAGACGCACCGTCCACACGGCAGGCATTGGAGGTTTTTTTCCAGACAGACTTCATACCCTGCCGATCAGGGGCGGCCCCCGCACCGCAGGTCAGGCAGGCCATGGACAATGGATCGGCCATCGGGGGCGCCCTGCCCCACGCCGGTCATCATGGCCCGATCGCACCAGACAGCATTATGGCCCACCGCATGCGGCAGGCCATCAATGACCGGGTTATAAAAAGAAAGGGATATACCGATGCCGCCCATCCGAGGCGGACCAGCCCGACCGCACACCGCAACGTGGCGGTCTGGCCGTTCCCGTCATCCGGCACGGCAGGGACACCGGGTGGCCCCGCGTGGTCGTGGTCCGATCGGGATCAGGCACAAAGGACAGGCAGCCGTGATCGCACTGCCGCCTGTCCGGTCATGCCATTCAGAAGGATGTCGAGACCGTTCCGATCATGGAGAAGTTCGCCATCGGGTAGTAAAGCGGCGATCCGCCACTGGCAATCCGGTTGCCGTTCAGGCCGTAGGTCGGGTGCGCGTTGGTGGAGAAGCTGTAAACACCCGCCGCCTTGTACGTGCCCGTCAGGTTGGTGAAGTTAAGCTGGAACGTCGGGGACTGCGCGCGCCAGATCTTGGGGAAATGGTACCCGAGGGACAGCGTATCCGTGTAGTAGTGGCTCATGTATTCATCATTCATGAACGACGAATACTGACGGCCTGTATAATGCAGGCTGAAGTTCATGAAGAACGGCCCCTCATTATAGGTCGTCCCGATGCTGAACATCACCTTTGGCGTCATGACCGGCGTGTTGCCCTTGGTCCGCAGGTAGTCCATCTGGCCATTTTCCGCCGCTGCCGGCAGGTTGTTGTCCATGGTGGCATGCAGGTATTCAAACGACACATATGGCCTGAAACGGTGCAGCAGCGGGCGCGTGGACAGCATCACGTCAACACCACGTATGGTTTCGCCACCGGCATTGACGGTTTCACTAACCGCGTCATTGTTGGACGTATAGGTATTGAGTGTCAGCAGCCGGTTGGTGATGTTGAAGTTGTACAGGCTGACATCGGCGATCAGGAACTTGCCGGAATAACGGTAGCCCAGTTCTTCCTTGATGGAATACTGCGGTTTCACGTTTGCACCCGATGTCGTCATCGCACCGCTGGTCAGGCTGTAGCGAGTCACCAGTCCTTCGGGCGACGGCGCACGGAAATCACCTTCCGCGTTGACATAGATCTGGTGGTACGGCGTCAGGTTCCACGACCACGAAAAACGCGGCATGGGCGACACGAAATTGCTGGTCATCCTGCTGTTCGATCCCGGCAGGTAGCTCTGCCCGGTCAGTTCTTCGGTAAAGATCTTGAAGCCTGCGGTCACGGACATCTTGTGGTTCAGGAAATACTGCGTGTCTTCCACGAAACCGGTGTGCGAGCGATACGTGCCCAGGTAATTCGTGGCGTAATAGATCGAACCATCCGACAGGTGGTAATAGGTGGATGTATCGTTATCCGCGTACTGCCCGGACGTGACCTGGTTCATTTTCTGGACCGGGGTCTTGAGGGAATAGGAACTCTGTTCGTACCAGTAGCCGATCTGCCCCTCGTTGTTCTTCAGGTGCCAGTGCAGGGTGCTGACCACGCCGCCCTGCTGGTTGAGGGAGATGGCCGGCTCCGACACGTCCTGATAGGCGCTGGTCACCGCACCATCCCCGTTCAGGTCAACCGCCACCGGCTCTGACCCGGAATAGGTGTGGCCCTCCTGCAGGCGCGCCGCCGTATTCAGCGTAAAGGCCGAACGTTCGTAATACGGCACGATGCTGAGTGACAGCTGGTGGTTCAGGCGCAGCTTGACCGGCAGCGAGGTGTAGAACGTGTCCTTGTCATTGCCGTGCACGCCATAATAGCTCTGCGGGGAACTGGGGATCGGATCGGCATCGTAGTTGAGCGGGATGCTCGGCTTGGTCCCGTTCATGTCGGCTTCCAGGTTCGCCATGGTCGGGAAACGGTTCTGGAAGTTGTGGCTGTGATTGTAGCCCAGGAAGAAGTCGATCGTGCTGCCGTCGTTGAACTTCTTCTGCAGGCGGTAATCCAGATGCTTGCGGTCGCTGATGCCCGACCCGCGCCACGCTTCCGCACGGGTATGGGACAGGGAGATGTAGCTGGTGACACCAGAATGCCCGATCTCGCCCGAATCAACGCGCAGGAATTCGCGCGAGGTATCAAAGGTGCCGTAGCTGCCTGAAATCATGCCGCCGAATTTTTCCGACGGTGCGCGCGTGGTCACTTCCAGCGAACCGGCCGCAGCGGAGTTGAGCGGCGCACCAACCGAAGTGGAGCCTGGCGACATGGATTCCGCAGCGATATTGTTGCTGTCCACATAGTTCTGGATGAAGCCGGTCGCTGACGATGTGGAGCCGTTGGAAATCGGCATGCCGTTGATCAGCACGCCAATATCATTGTCGTTCAGGCCACGGCTGCTGATCGCGCCGCCATCAATGCCGCTGGGGTCGGACGATGACACGTTGACGCTGGGCAGGTTGCGGATCAGGTCCAGCGGCGCGCTGGTCGGGCTCTGCATCGCGATATAGTCCTGCGTCACCGTCTGGACTGCGTGCGCCGCCGTTTCCCGGCGCATCATGCCGCCGCCGGGCGCGCTGTTGCGCTGGGCCGTAACGCTGATGCTTTCGGGGTGGTCAGGGGACTGCGTCGTCTTGGCACTGGTGTCCGTGGTGGCGGCACCCTTCTTTACCACGCGGGCGTGGGATGTGGGGGTGACCGACGGGGCCTGCTGTGCGGAGGCGGTTTCCATGGCACCCAGTCCGCCGAGGACCGTTGCCATGACCAGACAGCTTTTTCTGCTCCGCAGGGCACGGGCCAGGGTGGACTTGGTGGCGTTCGGACGGAAGAGCACATGAAACGGCATTGGCAACGTATCCTAGCAGGGCGTCAACGTTCCGACATCGTTTCAAAAACGGACCCGTTGATAAAGGGGCCGCGACTGGGGAAATTATCAACCTGATGTTGATAGTCCCGCCTCAGGCCGGGCGAGTCCGCCGCAGAAGGCCCGCCGCCAGCAGCAGCGAAACCAGCGCCAGAACGGCCAGCGCCGAGACATAGAGCATGGGAATGCTCTCCAGCCCCGTATGCGCGATCAGCGCGGCATTGACCAGCGGCGCCAGGCTGCCGAACACCACAACACCCGATGAATACCCGATCGCAAGCCCCCGCCCCCGGCTCCCGCGCGGAAACAGCAGGCTGATGAAGCCATCCAGCACCGCGAAATACATCAGCGCCGCCATGTTGAACACCAGCGGCATCGCCAGCAGCGCATAGGAATGACGGTGCAGGACAGAAAATGCAAGCCATGGCAGGATCATCATGATCACGCACCCCAGCGCGGGCGGGCGTATGTCGTGGGTGCGATCGAAATAACTGGCCAGCTTCCACCGCAGCGGCGTGAACACCAGCTGCACCGCGTATGTGGTCAGGCTGACGACATAGACGGTGCGGGTTTCGATATGGAAATGATGCCGCGCGTAATACGGCATGTAGATCCCCAGATAGGTAATGCCGCTGCCAAGGGAAATCATGCCCGCGACCAGCAGAATACGGATGATGGTGCCCGGTCCGACAAACGGGGCTGCAACGACCGGCCCGGCGGGCGATGGCAGTGAAAGCAGCCGCCGGCGCAGCACCAGCCCGGCCATGCCCGCGCAGATTCCGCCCAGTGTCGCAATGCGGAAGCCGTAGCCGTCAAACGCGGCGGGCGGCAGCACCACGCTGAGGGCAAGCGCCATGGCGGCAGCCAGGAAGGAGGCAAGGATCTGCCCGATAGGCTGCCAGCTTGCCGCGCGGGCTTCGTGGTGGGGCGAATTCTCGATCAGGCACGACGTGGCGCTGCTGAACTCCCCCCCCAGGGAAAACCCGTGCAGCAGCCGCGCGCCAATAATGGCCACGGGCGCCAGCACGCCAATCGTGTCGTAGCCCGGCGTCAGCGCAAGCAGCAGGCTGCCCAGCGTCATCAGCCGGATGCACAGGATCATGGTCGGCAGCCGCCCCCTGCGGTCGGCATAGGTACCCAGGACCACCGCCCCCAGCGGGCGGCCGACCATGGTCAGGCCGAACGTGGCCAGCACCAGCGCCAGTGGCGAGAACGCCAGCCCGGTGGGAAAGAATGTCTGGGCGATGGAGCCGGAAAAATAGGCATATATAACAAAGTCATAATATTCGATCACACTTCCGATGACGCAGGCACAGATCACCAGCCAGCGACCGGGGACGGAACTGCCCATTTCAGGAAGAGGACGTGCCAAGATGGCTGATCATGAAGTCAATGAACGACCGCAGGGTCGGCGCATTGTACCGTTCCCTGTGGTACAGCAGATAGATGGGCCGCGACGGCAGCGCGTATTCCGGCAGCAGCGCCTGAAGCTGCCCGTTATGCAGGTCGGCCTGCACCACGTCCTCGGGCAGCATGGCCACCCCCAGCCCCGCCAGCGTGGCGCGGTGCATGGCCTGCGTGTTGTTGAACAGCATCCGCCGCTTCATGGGCACGATCACCTGCCCCTCGGCTCCCTCCAGCCGCCATTCGCGCTGCCCCCATGCCTGCGGCGACGTGGCGGAATAGGCAAAGGCCAGCCCGTCATGGGTGGCAAGCTGGTGGGGGTTCACAATTTCCTCGTGACAGGCGACGTAGGCAGGCGCGGCGCACAGGGTCATGCGGTAATCGCCCAGCCTGCGGCAGATCAGCGATGAAGGTTCCGGCGTGCCCAGCCGGATGGCCACGTCGAACTTGTCGCGCGTCAGGTCCATTGCGCGCGCGCTCAGCACCACCTCGATATCCACGGACGGGTGCCGCGCCAGATAACGGGCAATGCACGGCGTGACACTTTCAATGCCATAGGTAATGGGCGTTGTTATGCGCAGTGTCCCCGCCGGGCTGTCCTGCGCCGCCTGCGCCAGTTCCTTCGTTTCATCCACAAGACGGAGGATTTCCTTGCATTTGTCAAAATACAGGGCACCAAACGGGGTCAGGCTCTGCCGTCGGGTGGTGCGGCGCAACAGGGTGCTGCCCAGTTGTTCCTCCAGCACGCGCACGTAATTTCCCACCATGGTGGACGAAATGCCACACCGTTCGGCGGCGGCTGTCATGCTGCCGGTCTCGACAACGGCGACGAAGATGGAAATGGCCTGAAAAACGTTCATTATGAACCAACAATTGATAATCTTCTTACCGTAAGCGCATTTATCGGCCCACGTAAAGTTTGTAACGGTAAAGGTACGATATTTTGGTTCAGAGTATGAAAGTTGCTGATTCCAATATGCAAGCATCTGCCGCCCGTCCGTCTCCTTTCATCCGTTCGCAAAAAAAACGTCTTGTCGCCAGCGCGGTGGGTGCGGTCATGCTGATTATTGGCTCAGGCACCCCGGGCCGGGCGCAGGATACGGGCGACACCGCCCGGGCGCGCCATTTCATGGTGGCAACCGCCAACCCGATGGCGTCCCATGCCGCATCTGTCGTGCTGGAACATGGCGGCAACGCGGTTGATGCCGCCATCGCGGGCCAGATGGTGCTGGCCGTGGTCGAACCGCAGGCATCGGGCCTTGGTGGCGGGTCTGCCATCATGTACTGGGACAAGGGCAGCAGGAAGCTCGACTTTTACGACGGGCTGGCCAGCGCCCCGGCCAGTGTGCCGCAGGACTACGCGCATGATGCGTCGGGCCAGCGCCTGCCCACCGATGCGCTGGAACGCAGCGGCCGGGTGGTCGCGGTGCCGGGCACGCTGCGCACGCTGGCCCTGCTGCATGCCCGTTACGGCAGGCTGCCGTGGGCGGACCTGTTTACCGACGCCATCCGGCTGGCGCGTGACGGGTTTCCCCTGCCGGGCTACCTGCACCTTGTCCTGACCGAACGCCCCGAACTGTCTCGCCTGCCCGCCTTCGCGCAGTATTTTGACGACAGGGGACACCCCCTGCCACAGGCCACCACGCTGCATAACGAAGCCCTGGCGCAGACGCTGGAGCACGTGGCGAAAGATGGTGCGGAATACCTGTATAAACCCGAATTCGCCACCAAGATCGGGGCCGCCGTCGCCACCTGGGCGTATCCCGGCAAAATCGTGCCGTCGGACCTTGCCGGTTACCGGGTGCGCGAACGCGCGCCGCTGTGCATTACCGCGTTTGGACGCCGGATCTGTTCCGCTGCCCCGCCGGTGGCGGGTGGCCTGTCTGTCCTGCAGCAGCTGGCCATACTGGACCGCCTGAACATAGGCCACTACGCCCCCGGCAGCGTGGAGGCGGCCCACCTGCTGCTGGAGGCATCGCGTCTGGCGGAAGCCGACCGGCGCAAATACGCGGCCGACCCCGATTTCGTGCCCGTGGCGACGGCGCAACTGCTTGATCCCGCCTATCTGGACAGCCGGGCGGCACTGGTGTCCGACAGCCGCGCAATGGACAGGGTCGCGCCGGGCACGCTGACGCAGCATGCCTTCGCACAGCCGGTATCCGATGCGATGACCGTTCCCGCCACCACGCATCTGGCCATACGTGACAGCAAGGGCAACGCGCTGTCCTTCACCACCACCATCAACCTGAATTTCGGCGCGGATATCATTGTCGATGGCGTGGTGCTGAATAACGCCATCACCAATTTCGCGACCCGTCCGGTGGTTGATGGCCAGACGGTGGCCAACATCGCGGCACCGGGCAAGCGACCGATCACCACCATGGCCCCGACCATTGTATTCGGCAAGGATGGCCAGCCGGAAGTCATCATTGGCGCCGGTGGCGGCGCGCGCATCATTGATTCGGTCGTGCAGACGCTGGTGGGCTATCTGGCATGGGGGCAGAATATCCGCACCGCCATTGAACAGCCGCGCATCGGGGCACAGAACCGTGGCCAGGAACTGGAACGCGGAACCGCCGCCGCGGGGCTGGAGAAATCCCTGCGCGACATGGGGCACAAGCCCAAAATCGCGGTCATGAATGCAGCGGTGCAGGCCATTACGGTCGGGCCGGACGGCATGCAGGGCTGGGGCGACCCCCATCGCGACGGCGTGGCGATGGGCCAGTAACGCCACCGGCCCGCACGCACGGCTGACCACCCCCTCCCCCGTCATCGGACAGGATCATAGGATCCGGTGCAGGGGAATGCAGATCCACCCGAAATAGACGGACATCCTGACATCTTAAACAGGATGTCCGTCTGTTCAGGTCTGTACCAGATGCCTTTAGCGGTGGGAGCAGGGAAAGTATCCTGTCCAGATCCGGCCTGCGCGTGGCCCTGAATAATGTGACGGCATGGGGCCGGACCAATAAAGGGCGGCAACTCATCCGCACGAATGTGCCCCGTCCAGTCGTGGCCCGGACTGGCCGTCGAGAGGTTCAGGCAGGGGACGGCAGCCATCTGTTCATGACCGACATATTCATCAAAACGGCCCCAGCCCCGTTACCCGGACTGGACATATATCAGGACATGGGCAGAACCGGGACAGCGCCGGGTGGCAGAAAGTCTGTGATGACAGACCCGTGCGCAACGGATGAGACTGTTCGAAAAAAAACCATTGGAAAAACAGGAAGAAGTCTTGGGTATCGCCTCTTCCAAAAAGGCGACGTCTTCCGACACTTCCTGAAAAAGCATCAACAGCATCTGCCTTATGATTGCTGGATATTTTCCGGACGGGTTTTGCAAACACTCCCCGATGCCGTGTAACCGGGCTGCCCCCATGGGGCCGCGGCCGATTTCCACACGGTGCAGAATTCCAATACCGGTACGCATAAAAAAACCGGGGCCGCATTACACGGCCCCGGTCGGGATCGGTCACAACAGGACGGATACCCTCAGTTCACGTTATCCAGTGCGTAAACCACCAGGTCATCCGTCACCGGCGTCATCATGAAGTGGTGGCCACCGGCCATGATGGCGACGTACTGCTTGCCCTTGTATTCATACGTCATGGGCGTCGCCTGTCCGCCACCGGGCAGGACATCGTTCCACACCTCGCGTCCGGTATGGATGTCGAAGGCGTGGATCATGTTGTCCGTCGTCGCGGCAACAAAGATCAGGCCACCGGCGGTAATGACCGGGCCGCCATTGTTGGGCGTGCCAATGGTCAGCGGCAGGTGTGTGGGCAGGCCGAACGGGCCGTTGGCACGCGCGCTGCCCAGCGGGTGCTGCCACAGCACCTTCTGCGTGTGCATGTCGATGGCGGTAATCATGCCATAGGGCGGGCGGTTGCACATCATGCCCGTATATTCATCCCAGAACGGGGAGACCACGATGCCATACGGTGTTTCCGCCATGGCCCCTGCCCCTTCGGCACCGCCGCCACCGGGCTTGTAGTTGGGGTCATCCACCGGCATCAGTCCCAGCTTGTCCGCCTTCTTGCGGCTGACCAGCTGGTCATACATGGGCGTGTTGTTCCAGTTGGCGATCAGGATGCCGGTCTTTTCATCATAGGCCACGCTGCCCCAGTCGGACCCGCCGTTATAGCCGGGATATTCCAGCCACGGCTTGTCGATGCTGGGCGGGGTGAACTCACCCACATAATGCGCACGGCGGTATTTCAGGCGGCAGTACAGCTGATCGATGGGGGACATGCCCCACATGTCAGCTTCCTTCAGCGGTGCGAAGCCCAGACGCGGCATGCCAACCGACCACGGCTGCGTCGGGGCGCGCGTATCGCCCGGTACCATGCCCGGCGATGGCGCGGGCCGTTCTTCCACCGGCAGCACCGGCTCACCCGTGCGGCGGTCCAGCACGAAGGTCTGACCACGCTTGGTCGGCATGATCAGCGCCGGAACGCTACTGCCATCAGGCTTGGTGAAGTCCATGAGTGTCGGCTGCGACCCGATGTCGTAATCCCACACGTCCTTGTGCACGGTCTGGAACACCCAGCGCGGCTCACCCGTTTTCACGTCGATCGCGACAACGGCGGAAGACACCTTGTTTTCTTCAGGCGACCGCATGGCGCTGTAATAATCGGCGGCGGAATTGCCGGTCGGCACGTAAACCAGACCCAGCGCATTGTCGCCAATCATCGCGGCCCAGGAATTGGGGGTGCCACGGCTGTAATGTTCGCCTTCCTTCGGTTCGCCATGTTCATGCGGACGGTTGACGTCCCATGCCCACAGGAAGCGACCGGTTTCGGCGTCGTAGCCACGGATCACGCCCGACGGTGCCCAGCGGCGCTGGCCATCGAGGACTTCCTGGTTGGTGATGATCGCGCCATTGACGATCGGCGGCGGCGCGGTTTCGGCCACGAAACCGGGCACGGACTCACCCATCCCCTTCATCAGGTTGACCATGCCGTGCCAGCCAAAGCCCTCGCACACCTTGCCGTCCTCGCTGTCCACCTCGATCAGGCGTTCATCCAGCGTGGCTTCAAGGATACGGTGGTGGCAGTGCTCGCCTTCCGGCACGGTGGAGGACGTGTAGTACACAACCGCCTTACACGCCGCCGTATAGGGAATGCTGTCGTATTTTTCATTGGCGTGGAAGTGCCAGACTTCCTTGCCCGTGGCGGGGTCGATGCGCATCATGTCGTTCATGGCCGAACACATGTACAGCCCGTCCCCGACCTTGATGGGCGTGGTCTCGGCAGCCCACTTGTTCACCTGCCCCGGCGCGGGCTTGCTGCCGGTATGGTAGATGAACGCACGCTTCAGATGGCCGACATTGGACGGCGTGATCTGGTCCAGCGGCGAGTAGCGCGTGGCCCTGTCATCACGGCCATAGCCGGGCCAGTCATCATGCGCGGGGTTGGCCGTGACCTGCTCGACCATCGGCGTGGCCTCGCTGGGTTCGGCGGGCGGGCCGTCGGGAATGTTGGCGGCATTCACGCCGGGCGCCTGCGGCGCGTTGGGCGACGGAGGCGAAAATGCATCCTGCGGCGGCGTGGGCGTGCCGGGGGATACGGTGGCGTTGCCATTGCCCGGCGGCTGGTCGGCGGGGGGTACCTGCGCCAGTGCGGAGACTCCGGCAGTACCGGCAATAATGGTGGCGCCCAGCAGCAGGGTGCGCAGGATCGGGGTATGGTTGGACATCATGCGACCTCCCGCACATGGGTTGTGCGTGCCTGTTCCGCACGCCGCAGCACCGGCAGGCACAGCGCCACGCCAATGGCCAGCAGGGTGGGACCGAACACGCGCGGCAGCAGCCCCCAGCCGTCCAGTCCGACCTCCCAGAATGCCCACAGCCATGTAAAGGCGCATGCCCCCAGATACAGCAGGCCACCGGCCGGACGGCCCATGGCCATCAGCACGCCGGCCACCGTAACCACCAGACCGCAGACAACGTAGTAAAGCGAGCCACCAAGGAACGCGAGTTCCGCGCCCATATAGACCAGTGGCAGGCCGAGCAGGATGATGATGACCGCAAGTAATAGCGTCGCCCATCCTGCGGCGCTGTGCGGTTTCATGAAAGCAGACATAATGGATGTTCCTCCAGTATCATGAGGCGGAGGCTAGTCCCGCGCCCGTTAAACGCGAAAAAACGAAATCGCGAGGTTGGTCACGACTTTATTACTATTGTTTCAGAACTATAAGTATTCCGCCACAAAATGGCTGTTGCCATGTCGGATCGTGAATCCAGACCTGCCACGGTTGCAGACAAAATGTTTTTTTTACTTCCCGATGACCAGATCGGGAACCATTACGGATGCAGCCCGCGCGGGTGCGGCCAGATACAGCCCCGCCTCCGCCGCCACCCGCAGCGCACGCGCCGTTGGCGCCGATACCGCCACCAGTCCCGGCATACCCGCCATGATCGCCTTATGCGCCATTTCATACGAACACCGGCTGGTAATCACGCAGAACCCGCGCCCGAAATCCACCCCGTCGCGCAGGCCCGCCCCCACCAGCTTGTCCAGCGCGTTGTGGCGGCCGACATCCTCACGCACATGCATGATTTCGCCATCAGGCGCGCACCACGCGGCGGCATGCAGCATGCGCGCGCGGGCATTGAGCACCTGCCGTCCCGGCAGCGCCGCCAGCGCACGGCCCATCGCCATCAGGTCGGGCGGCGCGTCAGGCACCGTGCGGCGCGGGCGGTCCAGCACGTCACGCGCATCCGTGCCGCACACGCCACAGCTGGTGCGCCCCGTCATCGCCCGCCGCCCGCGCGCCAGCAGCCGGTGAAAGGACGGGCCGTCTATGCGCATCTCCACCGCCGCATGATCGTCCTCCGCCCGGACCGTGACATCTTTCAGCGCCGCAAGGTCGGGAATGATCCCTTCGGTCAGGGCAAAACCCGTGGCAAAGTCACGCAGGTCCAGTGGCGTCGCCATCATCACCCCATGCGCCATGCCGTTGAAGGACAGGGTCACGGGGGTTTCCTCGGCAATGTCCAGCGTGCGCCGGGTGGCTGGCGCGCCGGGCGCATGCACCGTCATGGCGCAGGGTACGATGGCGGGCGGCAGGGGTCGGGTCATGGCATGGTCCTTCGTCCGCCATGGCGGATCACGACGGGCCGCCTGCGCCCGGCGCGAAATGGCGGGGCAACAGGTCGCCGCATGGCGGCTGTCATGACGTCAGTCACGTACATATTGCCGGGCCATGACGTAATCGTCCGGCGTATTGATGTTCATGAACGGGTCCGGCCCACCGGGCGGTACGACAAACGCCACCCCACGCGCGCCCAGCGCCTCGGCCAGCGTGCGCACGCGGGTCACCTCGCGCCGGGTGGCGGGCGTCATGTGGCCCAGTTGCCTGGCCAGCAGGTCGCGGCAGCCCGCCGGCCATGCCGCAACAAGGCTGTGCCGTTGCCCGCCGCTGACGGCAAAGGACGGCGCGGGCAGCAGGCGGGACACAAGGTCGGCAGGGATGAACGGCGTATCGCCCGGCACCGTCACCAGCACGTCACACCCCTGCCCCGCCGCCCAGTCCAGCCCGGCCAGCACGCCAGCCAGCGGCCCCACGCCTGCAACCGTATCGGCCAGAACCGGCAGGCCATGGGCCGCAAACCGCGCCGGGTCGCCATTGGCGCTCAGCGCAATGGCGGCACAGCACGGACGCAGGCGGGCAACGATACGCCCAAGGCAGGTCTCGCCCCCCAGCACCAGAAGCGGCTTGTCACCACCGCCCATGCGCTGCGCCATGCCTCCTGCCATGACCAGGCCGGCCACGCGTGGCGGCTGCGCCCCGTGCATCACTGCCCGCATTGCGCATGGCGGCCCGGGGCCGTACCCTGCGCCGGTCTATTGGCCAGTCCATTCAGGAGGTGCGTTTCATGTCCCATCCACCACGGCAGGCGGTGATCGGCATAACCGGGCGCAGCGGGTCGGGCAAGACGCACCTGCTGTCGCGCCTGCTGCCGGTGCTGCGCGCGCGCGGGCTGGCTGTGTCCACCATCAAGCATACACATCATGATATCGACATGGACCGGCCGGGCAAGGATTCCTGGCTGCACCGCAACGCGGGTGCGGCCGAAGTGATGCTGGCGACGCCGGGCCGGTGGGTACTGCAGCATGAATGTACGGACGCGCCCCCGTCGCTGACGGACCTGCTGGCGTGCATGCGACGCACCGACCTGGTGGTGGTTGAAGGGTTTCACGCCACCACGCCCGCCTGTATCGAGGTCTATCGTCCCGCCACCGGTAAGGAACCGCTGTTCCGCCATCAGGACAACATCATCGCCATCGCGACGGATACACCCCACGACCCTGCCCTGCCCGCGCACCTGCCGGTGCTGGATGTGAACGATGCCGGGGCCATTGCCGATTTCGCATGGCGGCATGCCTGTTCTGTCGTGCTGGACTGAAGGGAGCATTGTCTCATCCGGAAGTCATATTCAGGGGTTCAGGAATTACTTTTTCATCAAAGGCAGCGTTCGCGGGAGCGTTTTGAAAACAGCTTCACCAGAAACGCCACCCGGCTGTCACGCCCGATCGGGGACATGACCTACATATCAGCGCGAAGCGGCATACCCCATGCAGGCTGCCCCGCCCGGATCGGGCTGTCCTGCGTTACGGCCAGCAGCGCATCCGCGCGGGAAAAGGCGATGATGTCAGACGCCCCTACCGTTGGCACGCGCCGGCACAGCCAGCCCTGCGGCCCCGGATGCAGGCTGACGGGAATGAACAGCGTTACCCCCGGTGGCGCATCCGCCGTGAAATCGGCCGTGGCGCATACACCGGGCCGTGGCATGTCCTGCCCCATGATCGTCCGCAAATAGGGCCACACGAACATCAATGCGCAGATGGCCGCAGCCCCCGGGTTGCCGGGCAGGCAGAATATGGTCTGGCCATCGTGTTCCAGCACCGTCAGCGGACGGCCGGGCCGGATCGCAACGCCCCGGAACATCACCCGCGCGCCCGCATCGCGCAGAATATCCAGCATATGGTCCGTATCCCCGACCGATATGCCGCCAGTGGTCACCATGACATCGGCACCGCGCCGCGCGGCATGCAGGCAGGCGGCCTGCCGTGCCACGTTATCGGTGGGGGCGGCATGGGTGGTCACGCGCGCACCGATGCCTGTCAGCATGGATGCCAGCATGGGGGCGTTTGAATCAGGGCACGCGCCCGGCGCATCCGCCGCCAGTTCCGCACCATTGGACACGACCGAGACGCGCGGCCTGCGGATGACCGCGACATCGCCCACGCCCTGACTGGACAGAAGGGCGACATGCCGCCAGTCCAGACGCTGACCGGCAGCCACAAGCCGCGTGCCTGACGCGAATTCCTCCCCCTGCCTGCGGATGTTTGCCCCGGATGCGGGCAACGGCGCCGCCGGGGCAACGTTCCCGTCCACAACCGCCATGCGCTCGGCAGCCATGACACAGTCCGCACCCGCCGGGATGCGCGCACCGGTCAGGATGGCGCGCGCATGACCCGGTGGAAGGGGTATCGCCGCATCCCCCGCCACCGTCCGGCCCGCGACCGGCAGCCGGCCATGCGCCACCATGGCGTCATGTGCAAAGGCATAGCCGTCCATGGCAGAAATATCGGCAGGCGGGCGACAGGTCCGCGCCATGATGTCGGCCGCCGCCACCCGTCCCGTCGCCTGCGCCACCGGCACGCGGGTTGCGGGGGGCATGACCCGCGCGGCACGATCGCGCACCAGCCGCAGGGCGGTGGCGTAATCCACCTGCCGCGCGAAACTGTTGGTTTTCATGATCGGACCGGGTTCAGGCCGGTTCGGGCTGGGCTGCGGGCGCGGCGGCGGTCACGCGCACCGGTATGGACTTGGCAGCGGGCGTTCCGGCGATCTGGTCAAAATGCGACAGTGGCAGCAGTGGGTTGAGTTCGGGATAATACCCCGCAATCGACCCGCGTGGCATGGGGTACGGCATCACCATCAACCCGTCCACCCGGCGCTGCGTGCCATCGGTGCTGATGGTTTCAAGGTCGGCCATCGCCCCGTCCACCAGACCGCGTGCCGCCATATCGTCTTTATTCATGAAGACGACCATGCGGGTGTTGTACACGCCCCGGTAACGGTCATTATTGGTATAGACCGTGGTATTATACTGGTCGTGCGACCGGATGGTGGACAGGCGCAGCATGTCCGGGCCGCCTATGGGCGTGTCCTCGTCCAGTCCGTCAAAGAGCAGGAAATTGGCCTTGCCCGTTGGCGTATTCCATATCCGCTGGCGTGGCGGCACCGGCAGCGAAAAGCCCTTGCCCTGACGGATGCGCGTGTTGAAATCCGCATACAGGTCGGGATAGACCTGCGCGATCCTGTCGCGGATCAGGTCGTAATCATCGACAAAGCCTTCCCAGTCGATCGTGCTGTCCGGCAGGGTGGCGCGCGCCATGCGGCAGACGATCTCGATTTCCGAACGCAGGTCGGGGCTGGTGGGATGCAGCACCCCGTGCGAGCGCGTAACGCCGGACATCGCATCCTCGGTGGTCACGAACTGCGGGCCGGTTTTCTGCATGTCGATTTCGGACCGCGCAATGACCGGCAGGATCAGCGCGTCACGTCCATGCACCAGGTGCCCGCGATTGAGCTTGGTGGCGATGCCCACGGTCAGGTCCAGCCGCGCCATCGCTTCATACGCCACGGGCGTATCGGGAATGGCGTGGATGAAGTTGCCACCCATGCCAATGAACACCCTGGCCGTACCATCAATCATGGCCTGCACGGATTCAATGACATGGTGCCCATGTTCGCGCGGCGGGCTGAAGCCGAACGCCGCCTGAAGCCGGTCGAGGTAGATGGATGTCGGCTTTTCATCAATACCGACCGTGCGGTCGCCCTGCACGTTGGAATGGCCGCGCACGGGGCAGATACCGGCTCCGTCCTTGCCAAAATTACCGCGCAGCATCAGCAGGTTGGCGATCTGGTGGATTACGCGCGATCCCTGCTGGTGCTGTGTCACGCCCATGCCGAAGCAGATGATGGTGGCGTTGGAGGCGGCATAGATCCCCGCCACCCGGCGGATCTGTTCTTCCGACAGGCCCGAGGTGGCGACGATATCGGGCCACCGTGTCGCCTCGATATCCGCCTTCAGCGCCGCAAACCCGTCGGTATGTTCGGTAATGAAGGCATGGTCCAGCACGGCCGGCTCGCCCTTGGCGGCGGCATCTTCATCCATCTGGAACAGGGTTTTCATCACACCCTTGAGGAACGCGACATCACCACCAATGCGCACGTGACAGAACTCGCTGGCGATGGGTGTTGACCCGAAGGTCGCCATCTTGATCGGGTCCTGCGGTTCGGTAAAGCGGATCAGCGCACGTTCAGGCATGGGGTTGACGGCAACGATCGGCGCGCCGCGCTTACGCGCATGCACCAGTTCGGTCATCATGCGCGGGCTGTTGGTGCCGGTGTTCTGGCCAATGATGAAAATGGCCTCGGCATGGGCAAAGTCCTTCATCTGCACCGTGCCCTTGCCGATACCGATGGACATGGGCAGGCCACGGCTGGTCGGCTCGTGGCACATGTTGGAACAGTCGGGGAAGTTGTTGGTGCCAAACGCGCGGACAAACACGGAATACAGGAACGCCGCCTCGTTGGAGGTCCGGCCGGAGGTATAGAATTCCGCCTGGTCCGGATGATCGAGCCCGCGCAGGTGGCGTCCGATCATGGCATAGGCTTCGTCCCAGGTGCATGGCACGTAATGGTCGGTCGCGGCGTCATAGCGCATGGGCTGGGTCAGGCGGCCCTGCTCCTCCAGCCAGTGATCGCTGCGGGACATAAGGTCGGTTACGGTATGGGCGGCAAAGAAGTCCGCGCCAACCTTGCGCTTCGTCGCCTCGAACGCCAGCGCCTTGGCCCCGTTTTCACAGAACTCCAGTGTCTTTTCACGGTCGGGGTCGGGCCATGCGCAGCTTGGGCACTTGAACCCGTCCGGGTGGTTCATGGCCAGCAGCGCGCGCGACCCCTTGGCCAGCACGCTCTGTTCCATCAGCACCCGTGCGGTGGCGTTCGCCGCCCCCCATCCACCGGCGGGATGGGTATAGGGTTTGAATTCCGGTTTGTCAGACATGGCAACCTCCCCGTGTGTGCACGCAGGAAACCGCCCCAATCGCCGTATTGCAATCGCAAACGGCAAGATTTTACCATAAATAACAGAGATTTATATGATCATAACCGCAGATTATCAGGTGTAGATACCCATCCGGTCTGTCATCTGTATATAACCGAATATAGTTATGGACGTCCATAGTCCTGTCATGACGGTCAGACTAGATATTGCGCGGCATGATGTCGTGCAGCGTGGTCTGGTCCAGAACCCCCATGAAGGCATCCAGCGACCGCGACAGCAGGTGCCGCAGGCGACAGATGTCCGCCAGCACGCAATGCTGTCCGTTTTCAGGCTGGCACGACACGATGGCCTGCATGTCGGCTTCCATCAGGCGCACGATATCCCCGATGATGATGTCCTGTGGTATGCGCGGCAGGTGCAACCCGCCGGACCGGCCCCTGCGCGCCTCCACAATTCCGCTGTTGGACAGACGGTTGACCACCTTGACCAGATGGTTGTGGGAAATGCCATGATGGGTGGAGATTTCATGCACGGACACGCGTCGGCCTTCATTGCAGGCAAGATAGACAAGCACGCGGATGGCATAATCGGTATGAAGGGTCAGGCGCATGACGGGGTGTTCACGGCCTCCCTGTCCCGGTAGCTGTCGCATATGCCTGTCGCGGCGATGGCGCGGTTCCCTGCTCTGATGGCGGGCACGGCCCCGTATTGTAACATGCGGCGCATGGGTATCCTGTGATCAGACATGGTGACGATATAAAACAAGTATTAAAAAAAGACCGGATCGGTACACACTGCAACCTAAAAGTGTGCTGCCACACTCCCCATAAATAATTTTTATTGTGTTATAAATATAAGTTATACGTTTCCCGTAATAATTTAAGGAAATCATCTTATTGATTCAGGTTCTTTATGCGGAAAATAAATAAAACCCTCTTTTATTATTTTTCATTGAATCAATGTTTCTTCTGCCCGGTTAACATATCATGCAGCGTCACGCCGTCCAAAACTGCCATGAATGCACCGATAGACCGCGTGATCACCCCGCGCAGGCGGCAGGTATCCGCCAGAATACACGGCTGTCCCTTGCCCGGTATGCATGGCACGATGGCCGCCGGCAGGTCGGCTTCCATCAACCGCACGACATCGCCAATCAGTATATTCTGCGCCGCCCCTGCCAGCTCCAGCCCGCCACTGCGCCCACGCCGCGCCAGGACGATGCCATTGCTGGACAGGCGATTGACGACCTTCACAAGGTGCGTTTGCGAAATCCCGTGAACATCGGCAATTTCCTGAATCGCAACCCGTCTGCCCGGGTTCTGTCCCAGGTAGATCAGGATGCGAATGGAATAATCGGTATAAAGTGTCAGGCGCATGGCACCTCATGACGCCTGCAGCGCGACTTCGGTATGATCTGGCGCAAGGATATGTTCCGCCAGCACAAGATTTGCTGCCGAAATGGGTGGAGAAATGTAGAAACCCTGAATCCGGTCAACATTCATCGCAACCAGGATGTCCATCTGCTCCTTTGTTTCCACCCCGCTTACGGTCACGCTCAGGCCAAAGGCATGGGCCAGTCCCGTCAGGTGGGCGATCACGTCACGCGCCTGCTGGCTGTGTTCAAGGTCGCACACCAGCCGGCGCGATATCTTGGCCTGCGTGAAACGGATGTCACGCAGCACCGCAATCGGCAGCGTCGCCAGCCCGAAATCATCCAGCGTCAGCTGGAACCCCAGATCAGCCAGTTCCTGCAACCGCAGCAGCACCCTGTCCGACCGGCGTCCCGCCAGCACGCTTTCGGATATTTCCAGCACGTAATCGCTGGCGTCGCCGCCCTGCCGCTTGATCTCGGCTTCAAGATCATTCTGGAACCCGACATTGAGCAGATCGAGCCGTGACAGGTTGATGGTCAGGTTGGGATAGGTGGACAGGCTGGAATTCCACAGCCGCATGTCATTCTGGAATGACTTGACCAGACGCGGGCTCATGGCCTGCGCGAGTGCTGCGTCAAGGAACACGTCGCGGAAGCTTTCCGCCGCCAGCAGTCCCCGCAGCGGGTGGTGCCAGCGCAGCAGGGCCTCGATCTGGTCGCACCGGCCGGTCTCAAGGTTCAGGATCGGCTGGTAATACAGTTCGAACTGGTCCTTCTCCACCCCTTCGCGCGCATCGGTCAGGATCTGCGCGCGTTCCAGCGCATGCTGGTGCAGGGTGATGTCGAACATGCGCGCCTGGTGACCACCGGCGCGCTTGGCGGCATACAGCGCGATATCGGCGTTTTTCTGCAGCGATTCCGCGCTTTCCTGACTGGCGACGGGGCTTATGCCGATGCTGCCGGACACATTGACCACGGTATTGCCGACCTCGATCGGCGCTTCAAGGATAGCCAGCAGCCGTTCCAGAATGGCCGTAAGCTGCGTGGTGCGCAGTGTGTGGTTGAGGATAAGCGCGAATTCGTCCCCACCCAGCCGGCATACCGCATCCTGCGGGCTGACCAGTTCCTGCAGCCGCCGCGAAATGACCTTCAGCACCACATCGCCCGCATGGTGGCCATGGATGTCGTTGATCTGCTTGAACCCGTCGAGGTCAAACATCACCAGCATGATTTCACGGGTGATGTTGCGGGCCTTTTCCTCTACCGCTGCCTGCAGCATGGTGTTGAAGCCGCCACGGTTGAACAGCCCCGTCAGCGGGTCGGTCGCCGCCAGCGACTTCAGCCGGTCACGGGTGTTCATAAGTTCCGTGATCTCGAAACGGGTCGCGACATAGCCCTCGATCGCACCCAGCGAGTTGTGCTTGGGCATGATGGTCGTCGCCACCCAGTACAGCGTGCCGTCCTTGGCGCGGTTACAGATGTTGCCGCGCCAGATATCCCCCGAACGGATGGTACGGTACATCTGCCGGAAGAAACTGGCGTCATGATACCCGGAATTGACGATCCGGTGCGTGGCCCCCAGCAGTTCATCACGCGGGTAGCGGCTGATTTCACAAAAGCGGTCGTTGACGTAAGTGATCACGCCACGCACGTCAGTAATGGCGACGATCAGGACATTGTCCACCACATCGGCCCAGAAATCGGAATCCTTGTGGGTTAGCGCACGCAGGCGATCATCGTGTTTGAGTGACATGGCGTTGCTCCATCTGTCGCCTTGAATGGATCAGGACTTTGCTTTGGCTGCGGGTGCCGGGGCCGGTTTGGCGGGCTTGGCCGCGGGTTCCGGGGCTGCGGGCTGTTCCGCCGCCGGTGCCGCCGCCTGCCTGGCCGCGCTGGCGCGGGCGGCTTCGATTTCGCGGATGACGGCAGGCGCGCCCCCCTTACGGACCCACTGTTCCAGATCGCGCGGCGCCAGCGGCTTGGCGAACAGGTAGCCCTGCATCACGTCACAGTTCAGTTTTTCCAGCAGGTCGCGCTGCTGCTCGGTCTCCACCCCTTCGGTCACCACCGTCATGCCAAGGCGCGAGCCAATGCCGATCACGGCCATGGTCACGGCCTGCGCGTTGGTGTCGTATTCGAAATCGTTGATGAAGCTGCGGTCGATCTTGATTTCCGTCAGCGGCAGGCGCGTCAGCCGCGACAGCGACGAATACCCCGTCCCGAAATCATCCATCGACAGGCCACAGCCAAGGTTGCGGATGGACTGCAGCACTTCCTCGGTATCGCGGCTGTTGTCCATCATCACGCTTTCGGTGATTTCCACCGTCAGGCGCGCGGCCTTGAGGTCGTGGTCCTTCAGCAGGGCGGCGATGTGTTCAGGCAGCGCGCGGTTGCGGAAATGCACCGCCGACAGGTTCACGGCCACGGTCGGCACATGGATGCCGTCGCGGTCCCATTTCACGATCTGGCGGCAGGCCTCCAGCAGCGACCACCGGCCGATGGCCTCGATCTGGCCGGTTTCCTCCGCCACCGCGATGAAGCGCGAGGGGAAAATGTTGCCAAGGTGTGGATGGTGCCAGCGCGACAGGGCTTCCACCCCGCTGAGTTCAAGCGTATGCGTGCGCACCTGCGGCTGGTAATGCAACTGCAGCATACCCTGCGCCAGTGAATCACGCAGTGCCGAGCCCAGCACCAGGCGGTCCTGCGCCACCTGGTTCTTTTCAAGGTTGGCGAAGCGGAAGATGCCGCGCCCGTCCTCCTTCGCCTGCCGCATGGCGGTATCGGCATGGCTGAGCAGGGATTCACTGTCCGGCCCGTTGGCGGGGAACGTGCTTATGCCGATGGAACACGAGATGGACAGCGTGTTCTGGCCGATCTGCAGCGGACGGCCGATGGTTTCCAGAAGTTTGTGGGCGATTTCCTCGATCCGCTTGCCTTCGCAGTCGGGCACCACCACCACGAATTCATCCCCGCCCGAGCGGCTGATCACGTAATCATCCTTGGCGATGGAGCGGATGCGCCCTGCGATCTCGACCAGGAACTGGTCGGCATAGACATGGCCCAGCGCGTCGTTGATGTCGCGGAAGCGGTCGATGTCCAGCATGAAGATTGCCAGCGTCCGGTTACCCGGCTGGGCGATGATGTCCTCCATCACCCGGTGCAGCGCACCGCGGTTCAGCAGGCCGGTCAGGGAATCATAACGGGCAAGCTGGGTCAGGTGCGTCTTGGTGGCGTGCTGTTCCAGCGCCAGCGCGCAGAACGGCAGGCACGATCCGACCAGCCGCTGCGGCCATGCGCCAAGCTGGTTGGGTTCGCGCAGGTACAGCGCGAAAATGCCCGTCACCCGCCCGTCGCCCGCCAGCACCGGGGCGGCATAGCACGACTGCAGCCCCAGCGAACGGCACATGGACTGGTAATTGTCCCATACCAGACGGCCGGTGTAGGACGGGTTGGCCATAAGCTTTTCCACGTCGGATGGCGACGGCACGGTGGTTTCCAGCGCATTGCGGATGCGCGGCGGCAGGGCGGACGTGCAGATCACCCGCCACGGCTGTGCGTCATCCAGCACCAGCAGGGCAGCGACGGAATTGGGAACGAAGGCCTCGACCTTGCGGCAGATCAGTTCCCCGAGATCCTGGATCAGCATATCGCTGGCCAGCGCCTGCAGCACATCATTCTGCAGGATCAGGATCTTGCGGCGCTGGCTTTCCTCCGTGACGTTTTTCATCACGCCCATGTAATAGGTCAGCTTCCTGCCATCCTTGTCGATCTGCACCTTCGACAGGGACAGTTCACCGCAGATGTATTCGCCATCCGCCCGCGTGAATTCCACTTCGCGCGACGTGCCGACAATGCGGTTGTGGCCACTTTCGCGGTTGCGGTCGATATAGCGGTCATGCTCATGACGCAGGCGCACGGGCACCAGGCAGTCCACGTTGCGGCCCATGACTTCGGCACGCGGGATGCCCCACAGGGATTCCGCGGCCTGGTTGTAGAAGATGATTTCGTTATCCTGGCCGATAATGACCGTGGCGTCGATCGCCTGCTCCAGTGCGGGCAGCAGGATTTCGGTGGTGAGTGCTGTGATCTCGGACATCTGCGTGCTGTCTTTCTTCGCTGTCATTCGGAATGGGCCACGATCGCGCGCAGGCGGTCAGGGTCGAGAATGTGTATGGCGCGCCGTTCGCGGGAGATGAGCTTCTCCCGGTGAAAGGCGCTGAGCAGACGGCTGACCGTCTCGGTTGTCAGGCCGAGGAAATCGGCTATGTCGGCGCGGGAAATGCCGGGATCGACCGGCCACAGTTCGCCCCGTCCCATCCGGGTTCCCTGCCCGATCAGGAAGGCGGCCAGCCGTTCGCGCGCCGTCTGGCGCCCCAGCATGAGCAGCCGGTTGTGAAACCCGACCAATAGCTGCCGCGTCGTACGCAGGGAGGCCGCGCACGCGCCGGGCGATGTTTCATGAAGGTGCCGCAGGTAGGGTGCGGGCACACACGCCACGCGCAGCGTGCGCATGGCTTCGGCACTATAGTGATAATGGGTGCAGGGATAGGCAGGCAGCACGTCGCCTTTATGAGCGAAGCCGATGATCTGTCGCCGTCCATCCGGCAGGGACTTGAACAGGCGCGCCCCCCCGCTCACCACATGGAAGTGCATGCTGGCGGGAGTGTCTTCCGTCATGAATTCCTGCCGGTCGCCAAAACTGCGCTCCATTCCGGCCGGATGATTATGAGGCTGCGTTAAAGACATCTTTATCTTTTTCTGTTCCCAACAGGACTGCGATAGTCGTGATTAATGACATAATTTTGCCATAAGTTAATTTGTAAAATACATGCAGAATAAACATTCGGAATTGTTTAATTTTTCGCACATCTTATATTTTCATGTAATTGTCGAACGACTGCTGCAGCCTGTTCTGTAAGTATCCTGCCATGCGCGGCCCGGTGGCTGGTCTGCAGGGTTTGGCGCGTCCCGACCGCTGAGGTCTCCACGGGCGACATGGCACGGTTGCATGGATATGCGGTCCGTCCGGCTGCCGCCATGATCTGGATCACGTCTGGCCCGGGCATGCTCCCCGTCGCCACGCGGGTCGGGCACAATGCCCGGTTTACCGCGATCCGTCAGGGGGACCGCGCTGCTCTTCTCCCTCTGCGCCGCCGGGGCATGTCGCCCGGAATGCTGCGGCACCAGTTCGGTTGCCTCGCCTGTCACGACCGGGATGGATGGCCCCGTCGCGTGGTGAATGCCCGGCCCCGTTGTCAATAACAGTAAAGCCGGGCGGCCTGCCTACACCCGCGTGGACAGTGTAAACGGCCGGTATGGTCAAGTAATCACCCGCCCTGCATTGCAGCAGTCCGGACGCGATCTTTCTTTCGTTACCTGTTATCGTTCCCTGCTGCACAATGCGGCAGGGGTGGAGCCATATGCTGGTCATGCCATAAGCATGAGCCATGACCATTGCGCAAACAGTTTAATATTTCATGAAAATATCTTGAAATATATTGAAATATGGAAATAAAATGTGTGAAAAATACATCTGAAAATAATTTTATCATGTAACGGAAATATTTTTTTAAATAATCCCCCCGGGGGTAATACCCTACCCGTCAGGCCCCGCCGCGCGCCGTGTTCCGGTGCGCGGGCAGGCCCGTCAGGATCATGGCAGTGGACGGGCGCGTGGCCGCCACATACAGCAGTTGCTGCGTTTCCAGCACGTTCGTCGTGGCCCGGCGGGTAATATCACCAATATCGACAAACACACGGCCAAACGTACTGCCCTGCGCGGTATGCACGGTCATGGCATACACGGCCTGCAGCCGCCCGATGCCACGACGGAACACGAAACGGTGCTGCCAGCGCGCGCGTTCTTCCGCCGCTTCGCGCCTCAGGCGGCGTTCGATGGCCGCCATGTCCGCGCCGGGACGCAGAATGGGCACGGGTACCTCCTCGCCTGTCAGTGTCCGTAGCACAACGTCATACACCGGCAGTTCGGTGGTCCAGCCCGCGACCTTTGACGTGGCGGGAAAGGCATGGCGCAGGATGGCAGGACGGATGTCGATCACTTCCGCCTCCTCATTGGTGGCGACGACAACACGCCGCCCTTCCACATCCATCACCGGGGTACGCGCGATCACGCGCTCGCCCGCGACAAAGGGTGTGGGCGTCTCCCCCCCATGCACCCAGCGGCGCACCATGCGGTTGACCGCATCCACCCGCGCATTGGTCCAGCACAGGTACCGGAAGGCGTCGCTATCGGCGCGGAATTCATCGGATGTGAAGGCGCGCTGCATCCATGCATCGGGCGTGCGGGGCATAAACAGGCCGGCGCCGTCATGGTGATTGGCGCGACACCATGACCAGTCCAGCGGGCCGCCCTGGCTTTCGCGTATGGCCGTCGCGGCGGCGACCAGCGGGTTGCCCGCCGCCTGCCGCACCACTGTTTCCAGATGCGAGGCCGAGCGGATGGCGAATGACGGGCTGATCGCCTCCCCCACCGGCGGCAGCTGCGCCGGGTCCCCCACGAACAGCACGAACCGGTCGGGCACCAGTTCACGCACCCAGCGCATCAGTTCCGATCCCACCATGGAACATTCGTCAATGATGATGACATCGGCGGTAATCGGTTCAGGCCGGTCGGCGCGCTGCAGCACCTCGCGCCCGCCATCCTGCGTGCCGGGCTGCAGCGACAGGACATTATGGATGGTACGGCACGGCGCAAGGCTGCCCACCCGCGCCTTCAGCACGGCGGTTGCCTTGTGGGTCGCGGCGGTAAAGACGACCTCCGCCCCCTGTTTGCGCAGGGCACGGGCGACACGCTGCATGAGCGTGGTCTTGCCCGTCCCGGCATAGCCGGTCAGCAGGTGCGTGGCGCAGGTTTCGCGCGCGGTCAGGATTTCCGCCAGCGCACGTTCCTGGCATGTCGTCAGCTCCAGGCGTGCCATGGACCGGAACACAGGAAACGGGTGGACACCATGGGGCTGGGAACATTCCTTCCTTCATACGCGAACGCACGCAGTATTAGGCGCGCTGGCGCGACAGGGCCAGCGGAAATGCCTCGGCCTATGCGCAGCGGCGACCGGCCACCCAGACTTCCTGCACCGTCAGGTCCGGCCCCATCACCACCATGTCCGCGCGGCGTCCATGCATGATCGCGCCGCGGTCATGCAGGCCCAGCCAGTTGGCGGCATGGGTGCTGACCAGTGCCGCGGCCTGTGGCAGGGATGCCCCGGCCTGTATGGCATTGCGCAGCGCCTGGTCCAGCGTCAGCACGCTGCCCGCGAGCGTGCCGTCCGGCAGGCGCGCCACCCCGTCCTGCACCATAACGGCCTGCCCCCCCAGCGAACTGGGGCCATCGCCGCCGCCGGTGGCGCGCATGGCGTCGGTCACGAAAACCAGCCGCCGCCCCATGACCCGGTGCGCAAGGCGGAACAGGGCGGGATGGACGTGATGGGTATCGAAAATCATCTCGGCATAGGCGTCATCGCTGCACATCAGCGCCGTGGCGGGACCGGGTGCGCGCGCCATGACGGGCGGCATGGCGTTGAACATGTGCGTGCCACCCGCAACCCCGCCGCCGCCACATATGCGGCAGATGGCGCGGTCCGTCTGTTCATGATCCGCCTGCGTGTGACCGATGCTGACCCGTATGCCCGCGTTGACGAACTGCTGGATGGCGGTATCGGCATGTTCCACTTCCGGCGCCAGCGTCACCAGCTTCACGGCGCCGGTCCTGATCACCGCGCTGACCCGCGCGGGCACGGGCGGCAGGGCGTGTGCCGGCTGCGCACCAAGGCGGTGGGGGCTGATGAACGGTCCCTCCAGATGCGCGCCGGGAATGCTGGGGCCGCCATAGGTGCCATTGCGCATGACATCAGCCACCGCGTGCAGCGCATCGGTTATGTCCGACCATGGCGCGGTAATGGTGGTGGGCAGCAGGGTCGTGGTGCCCTGCGCCATGTGGAACATGGACATGTGGCGGATCGCGACCACACCATCCATGGTATCCGCCCCACCGCCGCCATGGACATGGGCATCAATGAAGCCAGGCAGGATATAGCGGTCCGGCACGTTATGCGACAGCGGCCGCACGTCGGTAATTGAGGTATCGAACACGACACGACCCGGCATGACCCGGTCTGACAGGACGATATGGCCATCAATATTCACGGTGCTGCTTTCCCTATTCCCTCAGGTGGACGCTGTCTGTGCGTGTTACCGCGTTGCGGCAGCGGACACCATAACCTGACGGACATATGCCGGCCATGGCAGGGCCTGCGGGCGGATGCACCGGGACAGCGTGTCCCGCGTCCGGTCCGGGAACGGGCAGGAATTATGTCAGCAGCCCGCACGTCCTGCCGGGCTCCCGTTTCTGGCAACCTGCGCAGGGGGCACCGGGCACATCATGGTGTCAGAAGCGCGGAGAAACAGCGCCTTTATGAAAAAGGCAGCACCGGGAAACTTTTTCCTTTCCAGCAGAATGGTACCCGATGATTTTCACCCGTTCCGGTGCGGGGACGCCTCAGCCCCCTTTCCCTTTCCGGTCACCAGGCCGTCAGGCTGATAGGCGGAAAACCATGCCGCCAGTTCTTCCGCCGGCAGCGGCTTGGAGAACATGTACCCCTGCAGCACGTCGCAATCCATGTCCGCCAGCAGGCGGCGCTGCTCCTCATGCTCCACGCCTTCGGCCACTACGGTCATGCCCAGGCTCTGACCGATGCGGACCACGGCCATGACCACGGCGCGGACCTTTTCAATGCTTTCCAGCCCGGTCATGAAGCTGCGGTCGATCTTCACCTCGTTCACCGGCAGGCCCGCAAGGTTGGACAGGCTGGAGAACCCGGTGCCGAAATCATCCATCGACATGCCGACCCCCATCTCACGCAGTTTCTGCGCCACGCGGATGGTGCGTTCGTAATTGTCGATCATGGTGCTTTCGGTAATCTCGATCGTCAGGCGCTGGGGCGGAATCCCGGTTTCATTCAGCAGCTTGTCAACGAATTCCGGCAATGTTTCGTCACGGAAGTGCAGCGGCGACAGGTTGACCGATACCACCGGCACATCCACCCCGTCGCGCATCCACTGCGCCATCTGCATGCATGCCGCGCGCAGGGACCATTTACCGATCGCCTCGATCTGGCCGGTTTCCTCCGCCACGGTAATGAAGCGCGCGGGCGACACGAAGCCAAGCGATGGATCGATCCAGCGCGACAGGGCCTCCACCCCATATAGCTGGCCGCTGCGGGCATGGACCTGCGGCTGGTAGAACAGGCGCAGCCGGTCATGGGTGATGGCGTCGCGCAGGGCGGCGGCAAGGATCAGCCGGTCGCTGGCCTGCTGGTTCATGCGCGGGCTGAAGAAGCAGCAGTGGCCACCGCCATTCGCCTTGGCCTGGAACATGGCGGTTTCGGCGTTTTTCAGCAGGGTGTCCCCGTCCTCGCCATTTTCGGGGTGGACGGCCACACCCAGGCTTGCGGACAGGCTGACCGGCACCGCGCCGATATGGGTGGGCGTGCTGAGCACCCGCAGGATCGTGGCGCTGAGGGAGGATGCATGCTGCTGTTCGCCATTGGTAACAATGGTGAACTGGTCCCCCCCGCTACGCACCAGCGTGTCGTCAATGGTCAGCACCTCTCGCAACTGACCTGCGATGTAGGCGATCAGCTCATCCCCCGCCGTGTGGCCAAACACGTCATTGATATGCTTGAAGTTGTCTACACCCACAGTCAGCAGCATAAGGTTGCCGCGCACATGGCGGCGCAGCATGCGGGCCATGTTCTGGCGCAGCCAGCGGCGGTTGGGCAGGCTGGTCAGCAGGTCGAAATCCGACAGGCGGTTGATATGTTCCTTCGCCTCATGCCGTTCAATGGCCAGCGTGCACAGGTGCAGGCTGGTGGCCACCGCCTTCTGGCACGCGGCATCGGGCAGCGCGTCGGTACGAGAATAGCAGGTGAATACCCCCGCTATGCGGTTGTTGCGCAGGATGATGGGGGTGGCGCGCGCGGCCTTGATGCCGTTATGCAGCGTCTGTTCACGCAGGTGCTGCCAGCGCGGGTCGTGGGCGATGTCGGGACATTCGGTTACGTTGCCGGTGGCCGCCGCAATGCCGGAACAGGCCGCGCCATCGCCAATGGGCAGCGTGTCATACAGCTTGACCAGCGACAGCGGCAGGCTGGCGCGCCCCTTGCATTTCAGGTGTTCGTCCTTTTCCACCAAGTAGATGGCGGGCATGACATCGGGAATGTAGTGTTCGATGCGGCGGCAGATGAAGTCCATGACCTCATGCAGGCTCAGGTCGCTTGAAATTGCTTCCAGCGTGTCGCGCTGCAGGCTGTCCAGGAAATGCTGTTCGGTAATGTCGGTCAGGACGACGACAATGTTCTCCACCTCACCGCTTTCGCTGAAGACGGGGTTCATCGCCGCAGACACCCATATGTCGCGGCCGCTGGCGTGGCGGGCGCGGATTTCCAGCGTGAAGCCGCGGGCGTTGCGGGCACCTTCATGCAGCTTGTTCAGGATACCGATATCGGTCGTGTCCCCCGCCAGGATGACCGACAGGCCATGGCCCGTCACCCGTTCGGGGCCGAAGCCGAACATGTCGCTGAAGGCGCGGTTGACGTAAATGATGCGGAATTCGGGATCCAGGATGGCGACGCCCCGGTCGGTTTCACGCACAACCAGCGACAGCAGGCGGATCTTTTCCCGGTCATCCACTTCCTGCGAGATGTCGCGGATCAGCGCCATGTAGCCGATCTTGCCATCCACCGCGATGCGCGACAGCGACAGGTTGGCCCAGAAGCTGGTGCCATCCAGCCGTTCCACCAGCACCTCGCGGCTGGTGCCGACGATCTTGTTGATCCCGGTTTCGCGGTTGTGGCGGATCAGGTCGTCATGGGTGGAGCGGATGTTGCGCGGCACAAGCACGTTGACATTGCGCCCGATCACGTCCTGGCGTGCGCAGTGCCACAGCCTTTCCGCCGCGCGGTTGAAAAAGGTGACGGTGTTGTTTTCATCAATCAGGACAACACCAAGAATGGTCTGTTCCAGTGCAGGAAGGACGGTAACCTGCATGTCATCTATCATGTCGCGGGGCATCGGGCTGCTTGTCTCCTGCTGACTGAAAACGAACGGGATGGGGGTGAACGGCGGCACCGGTTCCAGACATTTCCGGGCCGTTGCAATAGGCGACAGCCAGCATGGTGTTTCATGCACCCGCAGGGGTTAAGAAAGGGTATATGAAAGTATATATAAAATATTGTATTATACATTCATGTATTCACGCATGGCGCAGGCAGGTTGCGGCCGGGGGCGAACGGGCATGGCGCGGCGTTACATCACAATGAGGTGTGCACGACGGCCCTGTTGCCGCCGCCACGGGGGCGGTATGCTGGCGCAACCGTCATACCGCCCCCGCAGGGGGCGGGCACGGCAATGGAACAACCCCGGCCGGGCGGCACGTGCCCCCACATGGCCATGGCAGGAACGTGCATGGGACCGACACCGGCATATCACGCAATGATGATGGCAGGGATCGCCCCCCGCCCCGCCTGCCCACATGGCGCGGCAGGCCCCATGCCACGGGGGTGGCCAGCATGACGTGGGCCACCGACCATATCCAGCCCCATGGCTGGCTGCTGGCATGCGACGCGCGGCTGGAACGGATCGTGCGCTGGTCCGCCAATGCCCCGCGCTGCGTGGGGCGCGACGGGATGCTGGACAGCCTGCTGCTGCGTGAGGTTGTGGGGCGCGAGGCCACCCACAATATCCGCAACGCCCTCGCCACCCATGGGGAGGCCCACCGCCGCCCCGCGCTGGTGTTCGGCCAGGAAGCGCCCGATGGCAGGCGCTATGACGTGGCCATCCATACCGCGGGGCGCGACATCCTGCTGGAATGGGAACCCGCGGCCCGGCCTGATGGCGACGGGTCTTACATGTCGCTGCTGCGCACCATGATCGACCGGATCCGTGAAATCACGGATTTCGACCGCCTGTTCCGCACCGTGGTCCGGCTGTTTGCCGGGGTGCTGCGTTTCGACCGCGTGATGCTCTACCGCTTTGCCGAGGACGGATCCGGCAAGGTCGCGGCGGAATACCATGCGCCAGACCTGGAAAGCTTCCTTGGACAGCACTTTCCCGCCAGCGACATCCCCGATCCCGCGCGCAGGCTGTACAGCACCAATCTGATCCGCGTGATCGGGGATGCGGCCGCAACACCCATTCCCGTCATCTCGCCCGCCGGCATGCCGCCGCCGGACCTGTCGCATGCGCACCTGCGGGCCGCGACATCCATCCATTCCGACTATCTGCGCATGATGGGGGTGGCGGGGTGCGTGTCCGTCTCGCTCATGGTGGATGGACGGCTGTGGGGCATGATCGCGGGGCACCATTACAGCCCCCACATCATGAACATGAGCCAGCGGATCATCGCGCGCATGTTTGGCGAATTCCTGTCGCTGCAGATTACCAACCTGCTGCGCACCAAGCGGCTGTCCATGACGCGGCAGACCCATGCGCTGATCGAAACGCTGCTGAAGGGCGCGGCCCCGGTGGCGGACATGCCTGCGTACCTCATGTCGCACCTGACGGACATGCTGTCCTTCGTGCAGTGCGACGGGGCGGCGCTGTGGGTGGGCGGGCAGTGGACCCTGCACGGTGCGCATCCGCCGCCTGAAGCCATGACCGGGCTGCTGGACCTTGCCCGCCAGCGCGCGGGCACGCAGATCTGGCACACCGCCTGCCTGTCGGCACTGATTCCGGATGCGGCGGATTACGCGACACAGGCGGCGGGCGTGATGATCGTCCCGATTTCATCGCAGCCAGGCGACTACCTGCTGGTCTTCCGGCGCGAAGTCGTACGCACCCTGAAATGGAGCGCCGACCCAGCCAGCCGCCCCCGTGCGGAAGCCGAGGACGGATATTTCGGCCCCCGCACCAGCTTCGCCATCTGGACCCAGCAGGTCACGCGCGAATGCCTGCCCTGGTCGGGCGATGATGTGGAGGCGGCGGGCCTTGTCCGTTCCGCCCTGATCGAGGTCATGGGCGCATACCACCAGCTGCAGCTGAGTGAACGCGCCACGGCCGACCTGCGCCAGCGCATGCTGAACGAGGAACTGAACCACCGTGTGAAGAACATCCTGTCGGTGGTGCAGTCACTGGTCAGCCAGCCGCTGGAACCCGGCGGCACGGCGCAGGACCACGTCGACCGGCTGCGCGGGCGCATCCGTGCGCTGGCCCTGGCGCATGACCAGGCGGTGCGCAGCGAGGGCGGCGGCCTGCTGCGCGCGCTGCTGGATGCGGAACTTGCCCCCTATCGGGAACGTTGTTTCATCACATGCGACGGGCCGCCTGTCTGGCTGACGGGCCGCGCCCTGTCGGTCCTGGCGCTGGTGGTGCATGAACTGGCCACCAATGCCGTCAAATATGGTGCGCTGGGCCATGCCCGCGGGCGGCTGGACATTACATGGCTGCATGATGCCGCGCGGGATGAATGGCGCATTGCATGGCGCGAAAGCGGGGGGCCGGGCATTACGCCACCCGCGCGCCGGGGCTTCGGCTCCGTCCTGATCGAGCGTGGCTTCCCGCACGAGCTGGGGGGACACGCACATGTCAACTACCGTCCAGGCGGGCTGGAGGTGGTCATGGGCCTGCCCGCCCGCCATGCCACTGCCGCCCCGCCCCCCGCGGCGGAGGATACCGCCCCCGCCGCAGCCACCCCGGTCCCCGGAAAGGAGGAGAACGTGATTGACGCCGATATCCTGCTGGTCGAGGACCAGTTCCTGATTGCGATGGAAGCCGAATGGGCGATCGAGGAAAGCAATCTGGGGCAGGTCCGCACCGTGGCTTCGGTATATGAGGCATTGACCGCCATCCGTACCCGCCTGCCTGACGTCGCGATACTGGATGTCAACCTTGGGGATGAAAGCTCGATCGAGATCGCGCACATGCTGCGCGCGCGGGGCGTGCCGTTCATTTTCGCGACAGGCTATGCCGACCGCACAATGATCCCGCCCGACCTGCGTGATATCCCGGTGGAGCGCAAGCCGTATTCCGCCACCGCACTGGCCGAACGCATCCGCCAGCTTGTCTCGTGACCGCGCGGCTTACCCGTCCCCGCCATACCATCCGTCGTGACAGGAGTGCTTATATGCCCCGCATTTGCGCAATCCTGATGGGGGCGGCCAGTGCCGCGTCCCTGCTGTCCGTCGCGACCGCACGGGCTGCGCCCCGCACCGACCTGCTGCAGGTGCCGCCGGGATTCCATGTCAGCGTGGTGTCCGACCACGTACCGAACGCGCGCGAAATGGTGCGCGGCGCGCGGGGCACCATATTCGTGGGCAGCATGGGCGCGGGCAGCGTCTATGCCCTGACCGGCGTTGACGGCGGTGGCCCGGTGCAGGTGCGGACCATTGCCCGTGGCCTGAGCCTGCCCGTGGGCGTGGCCTATCATGATGGCGACCTGTATGTATCCGACATGCGGCGCATTGTGGTGCTGCGCGATATCGAGGACCATCTGGACACGCCACCAAAGCCGGAGGTCGTGGCCGACAACCTGCCCTACCGCCCCGGCGACCATTCGTGGAAATTCATTGCATTCGGGCCGGACAACCGTCTGTACGTGCCCATTGGCGCGCCATGCAACATATGCGACGTGGGACATGAATTCGGGCGCATCATATCCATGAACGCCAATGGCACGGACCGCCGCGACGTGGCTTACGGCATCCGCAACTCGGTCGGCATCACGTGGCAGCCAGGCACGGGGGTAATGTGGTTTACCGATAACGGGCGCGACAACATGGGTGATGACATGCCGTCCGATGAACTGAACCGGGTGGACGTGCCCGGTCAGTCCTTTGGCTACCCCTACTGCCATCAGGGCAACATCGCGGACCCGCAGTTTGGCAGCCGGCACCCGTGCAGCGAATTCACCCCGCCCGCCCTGCTGCTGGGCGCGCATGTCGCGGCACTGGGGCTGCGGTTTTACGAAGGCACCGAATTCCCTGCCCCCTATCACGGCAGCCTGATGATTGCCGAACACGGGTCATGGAACCGCAGCCAGCTTTCGGGGTACCAGGTGGTCAGCGTCGGTTTTGCCGCAGATAACAGGCCCCAGCCCCCCACCGTGCTGGTGGGGGGCTTCCGTCAGGGCCAGCGCGCATGGGGCCGTCCGGCCGATGTCCTGCCCCTGCCGGATGGCAGCATGCTGATCAGTGATGACCTGTCCGGCGCCATTTACCGCCTGACATATGGTGACGCCGTGCCGACGCACTGACCCCGGCGTCCCGGTTTTCCCTTTTTCGTTACGGAGGTTCCCGCCATGTCCCCGCGCGCCCTCGCACTGTCCCTTGGCCTTGCCCTTGCCGCCCTGCCGGTCCTGACCCCCGCCAAGGCCACCGTACCGCCAGCGGCCCCGCATCCTGCCATTCTGCCCGACACCACGCAGCCACCCCCGCCCCAGCGCACGTACCGGCATTTATGGACCGATGACAGGGGGATCAGCCATATCACCACCTGTCCGGTGCATGACTTCTTCCTGAAAAGCATGTCACCCCCCGCTGGCCCGCAGTGGCAGGACCCCATGGAACCACAGGTGGCAACCATCATGGTGACCGTGCAGCCCGCCCGCTGGAACGGCACATGGCACCCCGACCCGAAGCCCCAGTGGATCGTGCCGCTGCAGGGCCGGTGGTATGTCCGCGCCATGGATGGCACACGCGTGGAAATGGGACCAGGCGATATCCTGTTTGGCGAGGACCAGAACGTGCGCCCCATGGAAACCGGCCCCTATCGCGGGAAAAAGGGCCATGACGCGGGCAATATCGGCAATGGTCCGGTCACGCTGATGGTCATCCAGTCAGCCAATGCGCCGATCCCTAACCAGCCCTGCCGCTATCATTAAAATAGCTGGACGTTATCCACAGATTCCGGGGATAGGGAGAAAGATAACCCTGTGGAAAAAAATGGGAGATCCGGATTCCTGCCGTATTTTCAACGGGTTTTCCCATGCTCGTGGAGTTTGCCCCGCGCGCCACGTGCCCGGAACGGCCCCTTTTGCGGGCCTGCGTGGCTGCGCATGTGGTTTTGGGGCTGTGCAGATCGTTGCGGGCGGAGGATAATGATCCGTTTTCGCAATGATGGTGGGAAGCTGCAGAATGGGTCAGTTCGTTATTCGCGGTCAGGTCATCAACCCGGTCACCCCCGACCAGGCAACGCTGACAGACTGCGTGGTGCATGTTGGGGCGGATGGCCGGATCATTGCCCGCCACGCATCCGACAGCCCCATGGCCACACAGATTCTGGACCATGCCGCCCGGCAGGGCATGCCGGTCCGCACACTGTCAGCGTCACAGATGCTGATGCCCGGTTTCACGGACCTGCATGTCCATGCCCCGCAATGGCCGCAGATGGGCCGCGCACTGGACCTGCCGCTGCGTGACTGGCTGGAACAGCGGACCTTCCCGCTGGAAGCCCGCTTTGCCGATCCCGCTTTCGCCGCCCCGGTCTATGACGAAATGGTCCGCACCCTGCTGGCCAACGGCACGACCACTGCCGTGTTTTTCGCAACCATCCATGAAGAAAGCAGCCTGCTGCTGGCCCACACCTGCCTGCGTTACGGGCTGCGCGCCCTTGTCGGGCTGGTGGCGATGGATGATCCGGCGCTGTGTCCCCCCACCTATCGCAATGCCAGCGTGGAACAGGCGCTGGCCGCCACGCGCCGCTTCATCCATGCCGTGCGGGCGCTGCCGGGCAACGAAGGGGAACTTGTGCGCCCCATGGTCACGCCGCGCTTCATCCCGGCATGCACGGATGGCCTGCTACGGAGACTGGGCGAACTGGCGACGGAGGAAGACTGCCTGATCCAGACCCACTGTTCCGAAAGCGATTGGGAACATGATCATGTCCGCCAGCGGACCGGCGTGAACGACACGATGGCGCTGGACCGCTTCGGCCTGCTGCGCCGGGGCACGGTGCTGGCCCATTCGTGCCACATGACGGCAGAGGACATGGCGCTGGTGCAGGCGCACGGGGCGGCGATCGCGCACTGCCCACTGTCCAATGCCTATTTCGCGGGTGCGGTGCTGCCGCTGCGCGCGGCATGGCAGGCTGGCGTGCATGTGGGGCTGGGTACCGACCTGTCGGGCGGGTATTCGCCATCTGTCGCGGTCAATGCCGCCATGGCCGTGACCGCGTCGCGCATGCTGGATACCGGCACCGACCCCGCCCGCGTGGCAGCGGACCGTGGCCGGCCGGGTGCGCGCCTGACCTTTGCCGAAGGACTGTGGCTGGCCACACGCGGGGGGACGTCGGCGCTGGATATCGCGGCAGGGCAGTTTGATGCGGGGCAGGCATTTGACGCCATCCTGATCGACCGCACGGCCCCCGGCAGCAACATCCTGCCCCCCGTTCATGGCGAAACAGACCGTGTGGCGGCGGACGTGGTGCAGCAGATCCTGTGCAATATCGGCAGACCCAACATCCGGACCGTATGGGTGGCGGGGCGCAAGGTGCATGACACAGGGGCGTGAACAGGACTTAAACACGCCTGTACCGTTCTGGTATGGGCGTGTCAGGAACTTTCGTATGATTTTTCAATCAGGGGTTTGGCACGCTCCAGATCATTGAGGTTACGCAGTGTCACTTCAAGGTCACCCGTTCCGAAATGGCCCTTGTTTTTAACGTTGCGTGTGAAGCCTTTTTCCAGCGCGACGGTATCCGGGTCGACCTTCAGGTAAAGCCGGAGCACATCAAGGGTTGGTTTCACTTCCAGACAGACAAAGTTCTTTATCCGCCTGAATGCAAAATAACAGTTCAAGGTTTTCTGCGTAACGTCATCACCTAGTGAAAGAAGATAGGCGACTGTATCCGAGTACAGGTTTGTAAGCGCCTCTCCCGCATCAGCCAGACTTTCTGAATTTGTCTTGTGGCGTGTTGCCCCTTTTGCGCTACCTGCAACAGCCATGGCACCATCCGTCATCGGCATGGATGGGTTTATTACCGGCTGGCTGACACGGGATGATGATACGCTTGTCAGCAGGTCCAGCATCAGTAGATCCTGCCCAAAACGTCTATAGCGGATCAGTTCAATATTTCGCCCCATCTGCTTGATGGCGTGCAGGTCATAGCGGGTGAAATCCGCTGCAATACAGATCAGGCGTGGCGCACTCCATTCAATGGCATCGGCTTTTTCCTTGCCCATATTTTCCTGCACAAGAAGCCGGAAATCGGCCTTATGATCCATCAGCCAGTCAAGGTAGAACAGACCCTGATTGATGACGTTTTCATTTATATTTCTTTTGTACTCGATTATAACGGGATAACTGTTTTCATCCAGTCCCAGCGTATCCATGCGACCGCCGTGGGTTGTGGAGTATTCGGATGCCAGAAAGCGGACACCCAGCAATGTTTCCAGATTCTTCTCGAAAAGGGTCTGTAATGCCCTCTCAAGCGGCGCTGACGATCCAGACAGTTCGCTCGCTTGATTATCGCTGATCTGGAAAAGTTTAATATCACTCAAAAAACTGCTCCGGCCTGATAATCCCCGTTGGTTTTTACCGTAAACGAAAGCGTTCACAACCATTGCGGCGCGGAGAGGCGTCATGCGCCTGATCAGGGGAAATCGAACGGATTTGCCTATGGCAACCCGCTGACCCCTTCCACCGCCCAATCCCAGTCATACAGGTCAAGGTCATTCATCGTGGTGCCTTCGGCCACGCGCAGGTTACCGTGCTGGTCACGGATGGGACCACTGAAGGGCGACCAGCCGCCCATGATGCGCGCACGCACGGCGTCCGCCCGATCACGCACGGCCTGCGGCACACGCTGGCCCCATGGGTCACGGTCCACGCCCTCCCCCATCATCAGCAGTTGCGGGACAGGCCGCCATGTCCCCGCGAGCCGCGCGCGCACCTGCGCTATGTAGAACTGCGCGAAATCCAGCACAACCGACGCCACGTATGCATCCGGCCCGAACTGCCGTATGTCCTTGTTCCACATGGCTGCCCACAGCCCGCGTTCCTGCGCCACATGCAGGTAGCCCGCTTCGTCCATGATCCCGAACAGGAAGTCGCACCCTTTGTCCGCCAGCGCGTTGGCCGCCTGGATCGCCGCCTGTGGGTCGAACCAGGCGTTGATGCTGATGACCTGCATGGTTGCATCGGGATTGACGCTGCGGGCGCCCATAAGAGCAGCATTGGCCCCGGCATAGGCCGAAGGCAGCGGAAAGGACGCAATGAAGCCCAGCCTGCCGTCCCGGCTGAGCAGCCCCGCCGCAACCCCGATCACGTAGCTGACATACCAGTGCGCGATATAATACCAGCTGACATTGGCGCGCAGGGGCCGCCCGTCGCACTGCATGAAGGCCGTATCGGGCGCGCGGGCCGCCACATCGGTCAGGAAGTCCCCATAATCCGCGCCGGTCATGACCAGCTGCGCCCCTTCCGCCACGAATTCACGCAGCAGGCGCGTGGCGTCGGCGGAATACGGCATGCTTTCCACGTACACCGTACGCAGTTTTGGAAAGGCACGGCGCACGGCCTGCACCGCGACATGGTGCATTTCGGTCCAGCCGCCATCACTGACCGGGCCGACATAGCCCAGCGCCAGCAGGGCATCTTCCTCCGCGACCGGGGGCATGGGCGCAATGGTGGAAAACGGGTCCGCCAGCCCCGCCAGAAGCCGGTCCGTGGCGGTCGGGGCCGCGGCCTGTCCCTTACGGGTTACAAGACCGGTGGAAAACGCGGCCCCCGCGGTGGCCAGAAGCTGCCGGCGCGGCAGGATCATGCATGCAGTCCTTGTCACAAGGGATGGAAGATGCGCGCACGTACCTTCCGCGGCACATCACCTGCTGACATACCCGGTACGCATGCTAACCATGCGCACGCCAGACACAAGGGGTCATGCAGCAGTAATCGCGGAAGGTGGAACCGCGCCCCTGCCCGCCGGTGCGAAGTACGGGACGCAGGTGCTAGGCGATTTTCTGTATCCGATGCGCCTGCTGCGCATGCTCGCGCAGCATGTCCTTCAGCGCCGTCATGGTGGGCTGGCAGTTTTCCACCAGCACCCTGCCGTTCACGATGGACGTGCCCGCCACGGCGGGGCCGCAGCGCAGCCATGCCTCCACCGGGTCGGTTATCGCCCCGGCCAGCGCCACCTCGTTCGCATGCCAGATCACCAGATCGGCACATGCACCCGGACGCAGGTGCCCGATTTCATCGTCCCAGCCCAGACAGGCGGCACCATCACGGGTGGCCATGTCCAGCGCTTCACGCGCGCCCATGGCCGCAGGGCCATGGCTGACCCGGCCAAGCAGCATGGCGTTGCGTGTTTCCATCCACATGGAGGCATGATCCGTCGTGGCCGACCCGTTGCAGCCCAGCCCGACCTTTATGCCGCGTTCGCGCATGTCCAGCGCATCCGCGCTGCCGCCGCCGATCATCATGTTGGAACTGGGACACTGCACCACGCTGATCCCGGCCTTCGCCATGCGGGTGACTTCGGACGGGGATGGATAGATGTAGTGCGCGACCCATGTACGCGGGCTGGCCCATCCCATCCGCTCGAACTGTTCGGTGGGGGTGCAGTTGTACATGCTCAGGCAGAAATCATCTTCCTCCATATCCTCGCCCAGATGCGTATGCAGGCGCAGGTCGAGGCGTTCGGCCATGGTCAGGGATTCGCGCATGATGCGTTCGGACGCCGAAAACATGGAGACCGGACCCAGCGCCACGCGGCCCATGGCGCCGGGCGCGGGATCATGAAACGCGCTGACCAGGCGTTCGCAGTCGGACAGGATCGTGTCCTCATCCTGCACAAGGTCAGACGGAGGCAGGCCGCCATCCGCCTGCGCGCGCGTCATGCTGCCACGCGTGGCGTAAAAGCGCATGCCGATATCACGCGCTGCCCGGAACTGTTCATCAATCAGGCGTGGCCGGGGGTGGATGTACATATGATCCATGGAGGTGGTACCCCCCCCCCAGCAACAGTTCGATCATGGCGATATAGGTGGACACGTAGACGGAATCCGCATCCAGCCCGGCCCATAGCGGGTACAATGCCTGCAGCCATGCGAACAGCCGCAGGCGCGTCGCAGGCGCGTACGAACGCGTCAGGTTCTGGTACATATGGTGGTGGGCATTGACCAGGCCAGGGGTGACCAGCCGTCCACCCGCATTGATGACCCGCGCAGCCTGCGGTGGGGACTGCTGCGGGCCGCCTACGGAATGAATGCGGTTTTTTTCGATGGCGATCCAGCCACCGGGAATTTCCCAGTCCTGATCAAGGTACAGATGGGCATCACAAATCAGAATATCAATCATTACTCAACCATACTGTTCCAGTTCCCGCCACGTACGGACGGGGGAAACCGCCGCATCGGGATGCTGGAAACGCGAATACTGAATCAGTCACTATTACATTGTTATTTACAAAAATTATTTAAGTGTTTTTTTGAACATGCCATCATCATTCGCGCCTGTCCATATGTATAGACAGACGCATTCGCGGAAATGACAGAAAAGACAACCCCGGATTGTGAAAAGACATGCCGTATGGAGAGGAAAGCATATCCCTCTGGTTGTATTGTTTACAAACAATTAACTAAAAATCGGTTTTTTCAGCCTGAAATAGGCATCATCCTGCATTTTCTGCATAGATTAATTACACATATGTTAATTTATCTATATTGGTTCATATCATTAACCACGAACAAAATCCTGATTACATTCCCATCGCAAGAACAGCCATATGACAGTTTGTAGGCATAAGTTCCTATCCTGCAGACCTAAGCGATGTAGGATAAGCTGGTATTTGTGGATCATGAATCAGGTCAAACCGGGAACATACATTTTCATATATGGTATTCTGTAACCATTATATTAATATTTTTAAATGATCTGCCTGCCGAAACGAATTTATAACATTATGTTACATGCGGCGTTCGCGCCATTTATGGCGAACAATGGCAGGAATGTGGCGTTTCCGTCATGATGACATACCATTCACCAGTCAGGGACGCATGCGATGCATGGCAGGTCCCGCAGCATCCCTATGATCAAAAATTCTATAATAAATATAGGTCGAGCATACTGATGCCGGCAACCGGAGGTTGCGGTGACTATACCACGCGCCATTCTGCCTCGCCATGATGGGGTCACGACACGAAAGTGTACTTTACGTACGCTTAGAGTGAACCCAACAAGAACGTTGAGGCTGTTCTGCTGAGAGTTCGATAGACAGTTGGCCG
>NZ_NKTX01000239.1 GCF_003207815.1 Komagataeibacter oboediens
GCGCGTTACTGTCTTCATCGCGCGCGACCGAAAGGCGGCGCAGGCCGTCGCGCAGGATGCGGTTATCGCTGGCGAGGAATGGCAGCCCGTGACGGTCGTATCCGATATCCACGTCCGGATCGAAATTGGCTTCGCGCAGGATGTCCTTGCGGTCCAGATAGAAGCGCTTCTTCTTCGATCCGTGGAAGCCATGGGCAAGAAGCCCCGGCACCACGCCGATATCCTGCCGCACAGCACGATCACAGGATGCTGCAAAATGTCGCAGGCGTCGGGCACATGCGGGCGACGTATAGGCATCAGACGTGTCCAGCTTGCCCGCAAACGCCATGGCGGCGATGTAATCAGCCGCTCCGGTCACGAGCCAGTCAGGCAGGCCGCCAAACTCGGTCCACACGTCAAGGCGAAAGGCCCATGCATATCCGTAGTGCTGCCGCCAGTCACGCTTGCGGTTGGGATCGAGTAGCCATTGGGCATTCGACTGGCCCGCGCCGTAATCCTCATCCGTGACGATGATGTCGCCCGCCTCCCACGCCGCGCAGAATGAACGGTCCATCTGCCGACCATTCTCATCACAGATCGGGTTTTCGTCAGGACCGAGATCGACCGAGTAGGACCACGGCTGTCCCACGCGATGCACCTGAAGCATGTCCAGTGTTGCAATCGCCCAATCATGCCGTTGGAAGAATACATCTGCATCAATCACCGCCAGATATTTGGCATCGGGCGGCAGGCGCGAGACGCCATAACGGATCAG
>NZ_NKTX01000240.1 GCF_003207815.1 Komagataeibacter oboediens
TCGCAGGTAGTACCGCGTCCCTATCTCTTAAATCGCTCATGCTTCATAGCTGAACAAGACCAGAAGTATTCAGCAAGGCGTCAGTCGCCGGGAGCTTACAAGGTAGTAGGCATTGGCGAAGTGTGGCACAATAGTTTGCGCAGCCTGACTGCGGTCAACAACGCGCCTATTCGGCCAGAAGATCGCCTGATACTCGACGCTATTAATCGACGGGGGCACCCGGCGCATGTCGATATATTGTCGAACGCCCCCAAAGAAATCAGCGCGCGTCAAGGGAGTTCGCTTGCCTCGCTGATACGCCGCGGCGGGTATCGATGGAACAATCATGACGGTACGACGAGTATTGCCGTCGAACGCACACCCGTGTTCCAATTTGCGGGAGGCAATATCCGCGTCATTGGCCCAGCGCAACAACGCCTCGACGGACTTCTGAAGTGGTGGAAGGGACGGCTGCGTCAAATGGGATACAGCGGCCCAACAGGACCAGGAGACGAGATAGACGATGCCTTCGAGTTGATTTGCGAGCACGCAGGCGAAAGTGCCGTATCGCGCCCCGTCCATGTGTCAGCTCGAGAGCGAAAAAACCTCGAAGAAGTCTACGATCCCGACGTTTCAATCACGAACGGCTGAGGTGGTCCCGTCCGTTCGGACAGCTTTGTGGGCTTGATAAGCTATACCCGGTTGTTGTTATGCCGCCCTTCTGACGGCGTTGCTGTTGGCTATCTG
>NZ_NKTX01000241.1 GCF_003207815.1 Komagataeibacter oboediens
TCCATCTCTCCCCGTCACAATTGACTTGTCTGCTGGAGGGTGTGGACTGGCGCAATCCGCAGAAAACATGGAGACCTGAACTGGCGGGATAATAAAAACTGCGCCAGGTCAGCATATACTGGTACCCTTTTGAGCGCCCATGTGATCAACTGCCTTCATGACGGGAGATACGGACGACATCATCGCCTTGCGCGCAGCACTTGCCGCTGCCGAGGCGCGTGCCCAGGTCGCCGAACTCCGGGCCACTGATGCAGAATCGCGCGCGGCCAGCGCCGAAGCGCAGATTGCCCATCTCAAACATCTTATCGCGCGGATGCGCCAGGACCGTTTCGGCGCCTCGTCGGAGCGGGGGCGCCGCCTGCTGGCCCAGCTTGAACTCGAACTGGAAGAGCTGGAGACGACGCTCGCCGAGGACGCGCCCGAAAACGCCGTGAATCCCGCTGTCCGCGCGACAGCACCCAGGAGCAACCGGGGGCGCCAGCCCCTGCGTGCCGATTTGCCGCGCGAGCGGGTCGTCATCCCCGCACCGACACAGTGTCCGTGCTGTGGCAGCGATCGTCTGAGCAAACTGGGGGAGAGCGTCACCGAGACGCTGGAGGTGATCCCGCGCCAGTTCAAGGTCATACAGACGGTGCGGGAGAAGTTCACCTGCCGGGACTGCGAGAGCATCACCCAGCCACCCGCCCCCTTCCATCCGATCGCGCGCGGACGCGCCGGCCCATGG
>NZ_NKTX01000242.1 GCF_003207815.1 Komagataeibacter oboediens
AGCCTTCGACACCGGCATATGTTCGTACAACGTGCTGGAGGCGCTGCCCCGTGACGTGAAGCCGCTGCTACGTGCCGCCATCGCGCTGTATGCCCGCTTTCGCCGCACACGCGATGAACTGACCGAAGCGCAGCGTGTGCTTGCCGAGCGTAGGATTATCGAACAGGCCAAGAGATGTTTCATGAAAAATGAAAAAACCAGCGAAGCGCAGGCCTATCGGTGGTTCCAGCGCCGGGCCATGCAGACATCGCGTCGCATCGCAGCCGTCGCCGGGGAGTATCTGGCATCGCAGAAAAAGGATGAGGCATCATGAACACACCGTTACGGATCGGCGTGCTGAAGCTGGCTGACAGCGCACCAGTCATCATGGGGCGGCACCAGGGCATTTTTGCCCGACATGGACTGGAAACCGAGATCGTCGTCTCCCCATCCTGGGCCAACATCGCCGATGGTCTGGCATGGAACCGGCTGGATGCGGCCGTCATTTTCGCGCCGCTGGCCATGATGACCGCGCTCGGGCGGCGCGGGCATGACACGGGGCTACGCCCGCTAGGCCGGATCAGTCGGAGTGGCAACACGATCATGCTGCGTGGCGCCAACCCGGTGGAAGGCACATGGAATGCCGGCCGTCAGGGGCGGCAGGCCTTTGACCGGTGGTCCACGGCCATCGGGCGGAAGCCGCGTATTGCCGTCGTGCATATGTATTCCACCC
>NZ_NKTX01000243.1 GCF_003207815.1 Komagataeibacter oboediens
CAGCGTTTCCGTCCCGCCAGAAACCGTCAGACCGCCAGAACCGGACATGCCGCCGGAATAGGTGCTGCTGGCTTTGGTCAGGTCCAGCGTGCCGTCCAGCGTGCCACTGGCAGTTCCCGACAGAGAACCCGCCGTCGAACCCGCAGACGCCACATCGAACGTGCCGCCATTGGCCGCAACCGTGCCGTCAACCGTGTTGCCGTCCAGCGTCAGCGAACCGGCCGTCTGGGTCACATCACCCGAGACGGTGTTGCCCGCACCCAGCGTCATCGTCCCGCTGTTCGCCGCACTCGCCAGTGTCCCGCCCGTCGCGCTGAATGTCGCACCAGACGCATTCGTCACAGCACCTGCCGTCGTGTCGCTCAGCGTCGCCGTGCCGCCATTGTTCGCAACAGCCGCAAGCGTGCCGTCTTCAGCCGTAAACGTCCCGGTATTGGTTGTCGTGCCCGCAACCGTACCGCCATTGACATCCGTCGTCCCGGCAGTCGTCAGCGCACCCGCAACAGAACCCGGCAGGCTGAGGCCTGCACCAGACGCCACCGTCGTCACACCCGTATAGGTATTCGCACCCGACAGCGTCTCCGTCCCGCCAGAAACCGTCAGACCGCCAGAACCGGACATGCCGCCGGAATAGGTGCTGCTGGCTTTGGTCAGGTCCAGCGTGCCGTCCAGCGTGCCACTGGCAGTTCCCGACAGAGAACCC
>NZ_NKTX01000244.1 GCF_003207815.1 Komagataeibacter oboediens
CGCCTGCCCGACCGCCCTGTGAGGCGGTTTTTTTATGAGAAGATGAATGATTGATGAACCGACGCCGGATGTTCTGGCGCGATTGGATGAACATGATGTGCGGCTCGACCGGCATGACGGGCACCTGGAGCGGCACGATGTTCAGATTGAACGGCTGAATGCCGGTGTTGTCGTTCTGCAGGGCGGCCAACAGAACATCATGCAGCAGATTGCAGAGCAGCGCGGCGAAGAACGTGAACGCGCCCGAAGCCAGAAAGAACGCGATCACACACTGTCTGACAAAATCGACAAGGCACTTGACGCCATCAGCAAGGAACGCGGCGCGCGCGATGAACGCCAGCGCCTGTTCAATCGCAATACCACATGGGCGGTCGTGATCCTTGCTGGTCTTGGCACCCTATTGGGCTGGCAGGAATTCGGACAGACCATATGGCACAGCATTCTCCACCTTCAGGAGCCTGCAGGATAATGAACGCACACGTACCCCGTGGCATCCGCAACAACAACCCCGGCAACCTTGATTATGTCGGGCAGCCGGGCGCGCGTCTGGAAACCGGCGTTGCGGAACCGCGCTTTGCCGCGTTCCCGACCATGGGTGACGGCATCCGCGCCCTGCGCGACCAGTTGCTGCGCTATGCCGAGCGCGGCTTGACCACCGTGGCTTCCATCATCTCGGTCTATGCACCACCCACCGAGAACG
>NZ_NKTX01000245.1 GCF_003207815.1 Komagataeibacter oboediens
ATACCAAAGGACGTAGCCACTGACTCGTGTATGGAGTGACGAACGGCGCCGGCCCTGATTCTCTTGATGCAGGAGGATCTGGCTGATGACGAGGGCGGTGAAGCTATGGGATGACTATTCAGCCTCTGATCTGAGGCGACTTGCGGCGCGCAGCCGGAATGCGAACGCTGCGCGCTGGCTTCTGGCCCAGGCAGCGTTCCGTAACGGGTCCATCCGGACCGCGATGCAGCCCGCGTAGGCGGCATGGACCGCCAGACATTGTGTGACTGGGTTCACCGCTTCAATACTGACGGACCCGATGGTCTGCGGGCGGCAAGGCTGCCGACTTGGCGCTACTGTTCATCGGTACCGCCAGCATACAATTGCATATCCAGGAAATCTCAAGCCGCGTCGCGCGCGGCGCCCACGCCATCGTGCTGCTTGATCGCGCAGGATGGCATACTACCGACAAGCTGAAGCTGCCCCGCGATGTCAGCCTGATCTTCCTGCCGTCTCGCGCCCCCGACCTGAACCCGGTGGAAAATATCTGGCAGTTCCTGCGCGCCAACTGGCTGTCCAACACCGTCTTCGACAGCGTCGATCACATCATCGACGCTGCCTGCTCAGCCTGGAACAGTCTTACGGCCCTGCCGGAAACCATCCGATCCATCAGACTCAGAAAATGGGCCCACACGAATCAGTACCTATAACCGTTGGTAT
>NZ_NKTX01000246.1 GCF_003207815.1 Komagataeibacter oboediens
GCACCGCATGGAACAACCTCACCGCCCTGCCACAGACCATCCGATCCATCGGCCTCAGAAAATGGGCTCATATAGGTCAAAGGTGATAGCCCGTAGTATGACTTGTCTGCTGGAGGGTGTGGACTGGCGCAATCCGCAGAAAACATGGAGACCTGAACTGGCGGGATAATAAAAACTGCGCCAGGTCAGCATATACTGGTACCCTTTTGAGCGCCCATGTGATCAACTGCCTTCATGACGGGAGATACGGACGACATCATCGCCTTGCGCGCAGCACTTGCCGCTGCCGAGGCGCGTGCCCAGGTCGCCGAACTCCGGGCCACTGATGCAGAATCGCGCGCGGCCAGCGCCGAAGCGCAGATTGCCCATCTCAAACATCTTATCGCGCGGATGCGCCAGGATCGTTTCGGCACCTCGTCGGAGCGGGGGCGCCGCCTGCTGGCCCAGCTCGAACTCGAACTGGAAGAACTGGAGACGACGCTCGCCGAGGACGCGCCCGAAAATGCGGCGGATCCCGCCGTCCGCACGACAGCACCCCGGAGCAACCGGGGACGCCAGCCCCTGCGTGCCGACCTGCCGCGCGAGCGGGTCGTCATCCCCGCACCGACACAGTGTCCGTGCTGTGGCAGCGATCGTCTGAGCAAACTGGGGGAGAGCGTCACCGAGACGCTGGAGGTGATCCCGCGCCAGTTCAAG
>NZ_NKTX01000247.1 GCF_003207815.1 Komagataeibacter oboediens
CGGGTATGGGCGGCAACCCATCCCTTCGCGACCATTGAGGTCCGGCAGCACCTGGCAGCCATGGTGGCCACTGAATTGGCGGGGCGCGGGTGAGGCATCCTAAAAAGGAATTTCATCATCCAGATTGTCACCGGACGGCGCATCCCATCCGCCCGAACGCTGCTGGCTGCTCTGCTGGCGTGGCTGGGACTGCTGAGGGGGTGAATTGCCATCCCCGCCGCGTTCGCCACACAGCACCAGATTGCCGCCAAACTTCTGGATCACAACCTCGGTCGTGTAGCGATCCTGCCCGCTCTGGTCGGTCCACTTGCGGGTCTGGTTCTGGCCCACAACCTGCACCTTCGACCCCTTGCGGACGAACCGTTCAATCACGCTGGTCAGGCCCTCATTCCAGCACACAACACGGTGCCATTCGGCCTTTTCGCGCGTCTCGCCGGACTGCTTGTCCTTCCACGTTTCGGATGTAGCCACTGTGAAACTGGCAACCTTCTGTCCGCCCTGCGTAGTCCGGATTTCCGGATCTTTGCCCACATTTCCGAGGATGATTGTCTGTGAAAAATGACCGGCCATTACGCCACTCCCCCAGCGCATGGAGCCGATCCATAAACGCCATTCTTTTCCAGAAACTTCCGACGCTTCCATGTGATTTCATCAGCGGTCAGGTTGCAGCTTTTCCAGAAG
>NZ_NKTX01000248.1 GCF_003207815.1 Komagataeibacter oboediens
GCTCTCGCATACAACTGCAAAAGAATGGCACGGCTTCAGGCGGCATAAGCCGGGTCAGCCTCGGCCTTATAACCCTCAAAATGACCAACCCGACAGGCTGTTAGAGCCTGTTTGGAAAGTCATGGATGAGCGTTTCTTCGGATGAGATTGGCCCCCATGGCGACGAAGATCATGGCCTGTGAGAGCCTGTTTGGAAATTCGGTGAGGGTGTGATTCAAGCCCTGGATGTGGACGCCAGAGCAGAGAGGCCGGATGGCCAGTATCACCCGCAAGACGAAGCGCTATCCGTCTGACATGACGGATGAGGAATGGGCGCGGATCGCGCCACTGATGCCTGAGCCTGGGCGCATGGGACGTCCGCGGGAAATTGAATTCCGCGAAGTGATCAACGCGGTGCGCTATCTGGTCCGCTCGGGCTGTGGCTGGCGAATGTTGCCGATCCATTTCGGGCATTGGCGAACGGTCTATGGCTGGTTCCGGGAACTGGCGCGGCGTTTCCTGTTTCAGACGATCCACGATGTTGAATTGATGCTCGATCGGGAGCGGATGGGTCGTGAAGCCAGTCCGTCTGAGGTGGTCCCGTCCGTTCGGACAGCTTTGTGGGCTTGATAAGCTATACCCGGTTGTTGTTATGCCGCCCTTCTGACGGCGTTGCTGTTGGCTATCTG
>NZ_NKTX01000024.1 GCF_003207815.1 Komagataeibacter oboediens
ACGACCGTCACGGGCTGCCATTCCTCGCCAGCGATAACCGCATCCTGCGCGACGGCCTGCGCCGCCTTTCGGTCGCGCGCGATGAAGACAGTAACGCGCCATGACCACCCACGCACTCGCCGGTCTAGGCCTGTTCCTGACCGGCGCGGCGTTCTCGCAGGTGTTGGCGTTCGGCATCGCTGCATGGCGGGAACATCAGCGCAGGCGACAGATTGACGACACACTTGGGCCGCCTGAGCCTGATCCATCGGACCCAAATAATTAACATCTCCCCCGTCCTAAAGGACGAGGATTTCCGGTTTCCCGGATAGTTCTCGCTTCAACGTCAGCCTTGTGGCTGGCTCCACGACAGGAGTGTTCCCCCTGTTTAAACATCGAAATCATTTCAACATGCTCCGCTTGGTTATCGCGGGACATGCAAAGAATAACACAGAGGGGTCATACTGTGAACAGAAAATCAGATTTCCTCCCCAGCCTGAACGCCGGGGTTTCCAGCGATTATTTACGATGAACAATATTCACGTTGAACACATAGGGCTTGCTACCCTGTATCTCGGTAAATGGCAGGACATTACCGATCTGCCACGTCCCGCTGCGGTCATTTCTGACCCCCCTTATGGGCAGACAGTAAACACAAATGTCCGCAGGGGAGACGTTCGGATACCGAAAACGGGGGGAGGAGCAATCAAAGATCGTGCACGCCTCTATCCAAGCGGTATCTACGGTGACGATAAGCCGTTTGACCCCAAACATCTCATCTCAATGTCTGAAATTGTTTTACTTTGGGGTGCGCACAAGTTCGCTGACCATCTCCCACAAGGATCATGGCTGTGTTGGGACAAAATGCCCACTGGGAAAATACGCAGTCAAGGTGACGGCGAATGTGCTTGGATTAATACGACCGGCAAACCTATGCGTATTTTCCGCCATCTTTGGGATGGATTGTGTATATCAAGAGGCTACGAAACCCAATGTGAACGTAGCGGTCAGGCTGCGGTATCTCGCGTCCACCCAACACAAAAACCAGTAGACTTGATGACGTGGTGCATCGAGCAGGCCCGCGTACCGAAGGGCGGCCTGATACTCGATCCATACATGGGTGGCGGCTCCACGGGGATTTCGGCTGTCCGCTCCGGGCACCCGTTTATTGGAGTAGAATGTGAGCCGCAGTATTTTGAGGCCGCCTGCCGACGAATAAAGCACGCGCAAGACACGCTTGGGCCGCCTGCGCCTTAGCTGGTCCCGTCAGCCCCAGTCCAAATAAAGAAACCCCGACCCATTTAAGGGACGGGGATAAACCTACGCTTTTTCATGTTCCTCAATTTCTGATGGGCATTTTGGCGAGAATGGTTCCGCCAGCTGCCAGAACGATAGGCATGACGACGAAGGCGATAATATCCATGAACATCATCCTCACTTCTTGAGGTTCTGAACGGATTTCCCGGTAATCAAGGCCAGAACCGTCCCTCCAACGGCTGCAGCCCCAATGCTCCCGCCTGCCGCATCATGGCCATTCAGGCATAGAATCACCCCCGATATGAGCGCACCCATCGCGAATATAAAGCCGAGCAGGCGGCCAGTCATATCCATCCAGAAGCGCTGGGTCTGTTCCCGTTGCAGCCTGACTCGCTCATCGGCGGCGTTCTGTTCTGCCATACGCAGGATGCGTTCAGGCATATCCGACTGAACTGCGCCATATGCCGCAAGCTCACTTGCGGTAGGCAGGGGACCGCTGTGCTGTTGGAAAACTGCCGTTGCGCCTGCGACACCCAAAAGGGGATGACCGGCTATCGGTCCGACGTTCGCGGTAACCTTATCAGGCGTCTGGGGTGAGGGATTTTGCAATGGATGGTGTTCGGGCATCCGCGTCTTTCATTGCTCTACGCAAGGACGAACCCACTCGGCTCCATGAGCGCGCACTGATCTCGTTTGCCGTTGGGACAGGGTGATATTCAGCCGGGCTTGCGAAAGTGAGCAGGCCCGCAAACCCGGCAATGGTGCTCGCTATCAAGCGCCGCGCATGATTAGCCATACTGATTTTCTCCCCGATGAGAGCCTTATATGCATCGTGAATGAATGCATAACATGGATGGGAGGCAGATTGCCACATCTCTCATAAATGGCGCAGGCCCATTTTAGATGCCGCCCCGTCTACTCAGACGGTGCGGCTTCCATTGTTACAATTATTCAGCCCTTCTCCACCTCAAGGCCCTTCGCGATCAGGCGGCGGATGGCTTCTGTCTGTCGGAAATCATCTGCCGCTTTAGTCTGGGTCTACATCATTTAAGTGAGTCACTCGAATCTGATGACCCTTTGTGGGGTGGTCAATAACTTTCAGGCCAACGGTGATATTACCTTGCTTGTCGCGGAATGGTTTTTGAGGTGCCGGAGCATCCATTCCACTCAGGGTCAAATCCATTTTTGTCGAAGGATTAACGCTCTCTTCCAGTCGATACACGATTTCGGCATTCATAGAGCGCCCGTTCGCTTTCGCTGATTTCTCAAGCGTAGCCTTCAGTTCGTCCGGCACGCGGACGTGGATCATGGGGTCTCGTTTTGTCATGGACAAAAAAAATATATCCATTGGATATTGACTGCAATACTAACCATTGGTTATACAGATAATATAACCAATGGATACAGGAGCCATGAGCCGAACAGATCCCATGATCCACATTCGATTAGCGCCAGAAGTTAAAGATTTCCTATCTTCCCGCGCAAAGCAGCAGGAGCGCACGATGGGCGCGCACATCACCTTCTTGCTTCGGCAGGAAATGGAAAAAGAAAAGGCACCGGGTCGCCTGGCAGCTATCCCCGATGCCTCTCACGCTGAATAAGGAATACAGCTATGCAGAAACGTAGCACTTCAAAAAACTATAGTCCAGTCATTCAGAACCTGCGCGACAGCGTTCTGACCATAGATACGTATGCCCGGATCGGATGGCGTATCGGAAAATCATATCATGAACAGGGTAAGCAGCAGATTGACCTTAAAGGTCCGGTTGAGGGCGCGGCGACAGCCATAGCTGAAATGGCGAATATTTCTGGGATAAAAACAGAAGACGCTATGGAGATCGCGACAGTAATGGCAGTCAATGCCGTGCGTGCATTTGAGGAAGCGGAAGAAGACAAGGGAGACGCGGCATGACCAAAGAAATAACCATCAACGGCAAGTCAGTCTCTCCGGTCGATCTCAAGGGCCGGCGCGTCGTGTCGTTTGCCATGATCGACGATCTGCACCAACGCCCTGAGGGAACGGCAAGCCGTAACTTCCGTAGCAACAAAAAGCATTTTTCTTTAGGGGAAGATTACGTCGAACTCACTGCCGACGAAATTCGTCGTCAGTCGCTGACAGACGTTTTCCCACCTCGCACGCCCAAGGGAATACTCCTGACCGAAAGCGGCTACCTAATGCTGGTGAAGCCCTTCACGGATGACCTGGCATGGAACGTCCAGCGCGAACTGGTGAACGTCTATTTCCGGGCGAAGGGGGACGCCAAGCGTAAACGCGCCCCTGCAATCGACACTGTATTTGCTCGCTATCACCGCATCGCTTCCCTTCGCCCTAATGCGGACCCCAACCAGTGCTGGATTGCAGCAGGTCGCGCTACTTACGAGAAGTGCGGTGAGAACCCATGCGAAACGCTCGGCATCACGTCGATGGAGGCGCCGGACCAGACCAACCATAAGACCGTTACCGAGATCGGAAAGATGATCGGTATGAGCGGGCAGGCTGTCAACAAGGCGCTGATCGCCATGTCTTACCAGGTGAAGGTAGAGGGCGCATCCAGCACATCAAGCAATTATGAGATGCTTGAACGTGGGAAGCCATATGGCCGGATGTATGACGAGACCCGCAAGCGCGGCAAGGGCGCGCAGCAGGTTCTCAAGTGGTCACCCGACATTGCCGAGCAGATCAAGCGATACATGGATGTGAATAAGGCGGCCGAGCTTGCTTTGGCTGGAAAGTTGGTTGAACAGGATACTCGCGCCCCTTTCGCCAAGAAACCGGAAACCGCAACAGTGTAGCCCTCAAGGAAAACCCGATCAGCGGGCACTATCCAGAGGACGAAGAACTGCTGATCTGGATGGCGAACTGCGAGGCGTGGGAAACGCATCTCAAGGGCCGACCGAACGATGCCAACGCGAAGTGGCGGCGGAATGACCTGATCCGGCACATCCGCTGCCGTCTGGGCATCAAGGCTGTGGTTGAACAGGCCCGGTGCGCGTTCCTGCGTAAGCGTGGGATTGGCGTGGAGCCGATAGAACTTCGGCCCGTGCCACACAGGCAAATTGCATAACCACAAGGCGGTTCTTCGGAGCCGCCTTTTTTATTGGAAACACCATGACAAAACGCTTCCTCGGCTGCCGCCCGGCTGAACACCGGCCCGGCCAGCCGCATCTGTCCGTAATGCGCGGGTTCTGCTCCCGGCAGGCTCCGGCGCGGCTGATCCGTGACCATATCGACCCGCACCCCGCCATGCTCGGCAATGACGCGCTGGGGGATTGCACATCGGCAGGTATCTTCAACCACATGCACGCCACGGCAGCCCTATCCGGCTTTGACGTGGCAGGCATCACCACAGACGCGGCAATCCGGTTCTACAGCCAGTCCACCGGCTACGTGCCAGGCAACCCGAACACGGACAACGGTGGCGTGGAGGTTGATGTGCTGACATCGGCTTCTCGCGACGGATGCGCCCTGACAGACCAGACCCTGTATCCATGCTGGGGCAGCGCCGATCCGGGCGACCTGAACGGTATCCGCAACATCACTGCCGGTCTGTCTGCCGCCTATCTGGGTGTGCAACTGGCCACGGCAGATATGTGGGAGGATCAGGACGGCAACCTGCCGCCAGTATGGGATACGGACAGTCCGGCTGACCATGGCGATCCGACGCCGGGCAGCGCGGGCGGCCACTGCCTGCTGCTGTGGGATTACGCGGGCACGGCTGGCACCGACCTTGTGACGCTCCTGACATGGGGCAGCAAGCAGAAAGCCACATGGCGCTGGGTCCGTTCCCGCATCATGGAAGTGCATGGGCTGGCATGGGGTCAGTTGCACGCGCCCGGTGGTCTGTATCCGGCTGGCGATGACTGGGCTGCGCTGGTTGAGGCCAATGCGGCATATCTGCGGGGTGTATCGTGAACCGGTCTGACCGCGCAGCCTTCCTGTTCGCCTGCATGGTCGGCCTGTCGGGGTGCGCTGTCCACCCGGCCCGCGTAGCAACCACCATCCCACAGGCCATGGCAGGCATTCAGACCAGTCTGGCGCAGGCAGGGGTGGTATCGGTATCGCACGCGGGCGATTGGACCGAGGATCAGGACGCCCTGTTCATTCGCGCCGTCCGGTCGGCACAGTGCAGTCAGGGACGGTCCGATCCAGTGGTGGGAACGATTGCGGGGGACGTGACTCTGCAACTGTCTGGTCAGTTCACGCAGGGCGGACAGTTCAGCGTGGAGGCAATCACGACCGCGCCCACGTTCGGCGTGCAGGCCGATGCAAACCGAGTGCGCGGGCAGCAGGTTAGCCTGCCAGTGTCCTACGCGCCACTATCATCCATGCCGGATGTGGAGATGGGCCGTCAGCTTGGCTATGAGGCGTCCATGTTCGCGCAGAATGATGATGCCCGGCACGCTGAGGCAGCCCGACTGATTGCCGATCGGGAGGAACTGCGAGGGAGGGTGCAGGCGATTATTGATACCTGGACCGCTGATGAATGCGCCGGGCGCGCGCCGGTCGCGCCGTTCGTTGGCGTCCGGCGATGATCTGGCGCTGGCTGCGCCGGCTGTTCTGTTTGCGGAGAGGGTGCAGGAAATAGAAACGGCAGGAACCCGAAGGCCCTGCCGCTCTGTGCCAGATTGCTGCGGGCCGGGCTTGATACCGGCTACGGCGTCGGGCTCACCCGATATTCGTGCCTGCTTCCGCATCCTAAATGTCATGTTTCCCAAGCGCATCGGGTTGACCTCATTAGGGGCACGGCATGTCCATCCACACTGCCGCAGCATCTGGAACCTGAAACTGGTGCGGGGCTTCCACCCACTGCGACCCGAGGGTCTCTAGAAATGCGGTGCTGCGGCATCGTGACCTGCACCAACCGGATGGGTGCCGCAGCTGGGTGATTATAGGGGAAGATGCATGAAAGTACAAGAATGGTTTCCGATCACGTTCGCCATACGTTTGCGCAAAACTGAAACCTGATTGGAAAATTAATGAATTAAAACAATGCGCTAATATTTTCTTCGACGAAATATTTCGCCACGTCAAATACCGCGACTGCAATCACGACATAGCTTATGGCCTGCAATATGGCGTTCCGGCCCGCATGCCATGAATGGCCCAGCGCGGACAGCAGGTTGACCATGCCGAATGTCAGCAGCAGGAGCGCCAGCAGCATGAGCATGACACTTGCGCAGGCAAAGGCGAAGCGTGACAGATGTTGCATTGAGTGGTTCCGTTATTCCTGTGGGCGGGTTGCGCAGGTATCTCTTCGGGCCGGGTGCGTCCGTCGCTGCGCTGACAGTCATATCCTGTCTTTTCACATGCTTCCCGCCCGCAACGGTTTCAAGGGAGGGATGGGGGACGTCCCGGTTTTTATATTATGAACCCGATATCCAATTCATAAACCAATGATGTAATATTATTTTTTTATTTTGATGGATGGTGCCGGAACCGTCCATGTCCTGTTCCGTTGATCTGTTCACAGCGTAGGTATGCAGGATTGCTTCCCGATCACGGCCCCGAATGGGGCCGGGGAAAAACAAGGATCTTATTAAGGCAACCGCGCTGTAAAAAGGTGAACGATCATGGTTTATCGCATCAACCAGCGCGAACGCACCAGTCTGACAGCAATGACCTTTGCCGACCGTGATGGCGGCGCGGCTGCGCACATGCCGGGCAACTGCGTCGATGCCCCCCGGCATATGGCAATGGCCGACTGCCGGTATGATGCGGGCCACGGCCGCGAAAAATCCTGAACAGAACGGGCGGTCCCTTTACGGGGTCCGCTTTTTTTGGGGGAACCGGCAGCCCGCCCGTATGGTCCGATGCAGCCGACGGTGCCCCCCGTTTTCCATACCTGATCTGTCTGGCCCGGATACTTACGAACCTGCCGGGCAGCATGGTCCCTGTGCCGACCTGCCGCGATGGCGGGGCCGTTGCGCGCGATCATGTCCGTTTTCAACCATCTGGAGGAATCCCAATGAAGAAAAGCATGATGGCAATGCTGGGGTTGGCGATATGCATGTCCGCTCCCGCCGTGGCGCAGTCCATACCCGAAAAGACGGGGGTCAATTCCCTTATGGGCATTGCCCCGCGGACCGAGGATTTCATCAAGCTTGCCACAATCAGCGACATGTTTGAAATCCAGTCCAGCGAACTGGCGCTGCAGGGCAACAGCCCGGCCCTGTCGTCATTTGCCACGCGAATGGTCGAGGACCATAAAAAGACATCCGCCGCCCTGCAGGATCTTCTGCGCAGCGGTAATGTGCAGGTACAGCCACCGACCGCGCTTGATGAAAGCCACCAGGACGAACTTGACAAGCTCAAGGGCCTGCATGGGCGGGACTTCGCGCTACAGTACAGAACGGACCAGATTTCGGGGCACGAGGATGCCGTCTCCCTGTTCCGTCGCTATGCTGAACATGGTGAAAACGCATCCCTGAAAACATGGGCGAGCAATACATTGCCCATGCTTGAAAATCACCTGCGGGCGGCAAAGTCCCTTCCGCAATAGATGACGGGATATCGTTTTCGTGGCCATGCTGCCCCGTTGGCTACACCTTTCCGCAATGCATGATGCTGAACCCGGATATCGGGCAAAGGATGGTTCCAATGAAGTATTCATCCGACGGAAATCCGCGCGACGGGCGTGCGCCTGTCAATCCCACCAACGCGCCGCCATTCACGACGCGTGAACAGAAACGGCATGGTTTTATTGTTGGGTGCATGGTCGTCTTCTTTGTCACGCTGATCGCCATGGTATGCTGGTTCTTTCCACAGATCCCGCTACCCAGATTTTGATACACTGACATGAACATGACGTCATGCATGATACGAGTGCCGGCCAGATACAGGGTCGGCATCCGTTCAGTTCCTGCTGCATCTACCTGATCCATCCCGATATCATCGACCCGACCGGACGCCCCGTGCGGCGTGTCCTGTGCAATTTTACGCAACGGACCTGTCATGCAGGGTCTGTAAGGTTACCGTGGTCGGATCTGGATGGAAGTGGAGTTTGTGATTACGCCTCTCCAGCGTGCAGGAGGGCGGTTCGGGCGGGACGTCAGGGCCGAGGGTTCGCGTACGCGCATGGCCCACCTGGAGCAGGCGGGGTGCTGCCGCCTGCTTTTTTTCGCGTATTGCGAGACAGGGGACGGGGGCCGCGATCATCAACATATCCGGTGGCGTTGCCGCAGGCGACCGTATCTAGGGTCATCTTGCCTGTGGCGAGGCGACGAACCTGCTGGTGACATCGCAGGCGGCGGAGCGGATCTATCGCGCCCATCCTGATGACGCGCCTGCTGAAATCGCGGTCTCGTGCCATGTTGCCGCCAATGCGCGGCTGGAATGGCTTCCGCATGGCACGATCTTCCTTTGATGGCAGCCGCTTTCACCGTCACATGGCGGTGGACATGGCAGGCTCCGCCTCCTCCCTTTTCCTGGGAAACCGGATATTCGGCCGCCAGGGCTCGGGTGAGCATCTGTCGCGGCTGGGCGTGCGTGACCGCCTGTCCATCCGGCGCGATAATGAACTGCTGCTCGAAGACATGCTGCGGCTGGACAGCATGGATGTTTCGGCCCTGCTGGCGCAACCCGCCGTCATGGGCGGACAGGGGGCTGTCGCGACGCTGGTGCTGGTCAGCCCGCAGGCCATGGACGTGCTGGCCCGTGCTACGGCTGCGGCTGACTGCCCTCGAATGCGCGGGGTTTGCCGCATTCGCATGGAATGGCATGCTGGTGGCAAGGGGGCTGGGCCGCGGCGGGCGGCCGTTGGAGGTTGCGGTGCCGCATATCCTGCCCGTGCAGGACCGTGGCAAGGTCGTGCTGGCAGGGCAGGCGTGTGATCTCGTGGCGGAGGATGTCCGCTCCCACATCACGATCTGATCCGGCAGGACCGCCAGAAGGGTGCGGATATGGCAGGCGCGCCCATAATCTTCCGCCGTCCTGCCGGTGCGTGGTCTGTTTTACAGCGTGCTGACCGTGCGCCACAGGTCGATTTTCCCGTCCCGCGCGTACCGGTCGATCAGGGCGAGTTCATCCGTGCTGAAGGACTGGTTCGCCAGCGCATCCAGCGAATTGTCCAGTTGCGCGACATTGCGCGCGCCGATCAGGGCGGATGTCACGCGCGGGTCGCGCAGTACCCACGCAATGGCCATCTGCGCCAGGCTCTGCCCACGTTTTGCGGCAATATCGTTCAGTGCGCGGACATGGGACAGGTTGTCCTCGCTCAACATGTCGCGGCTGAAGGAGGAACCGGCCGTCGCACGTGATCCTTCCGGTACGCCATGGAGGTACTTATTGGTCAGCAGCCCCTGCGCCAGTGGCGAAAACGCAATGCACCCCACCCCCAGTTCAGCCAGTGTATCCAGCAGGGAGACCTCGATCCAGCGGTTCAGCAGGGAATAGGACGGCTGGTGGATCAGCAGTGGCACGCCTTCCGCGCGCAGCAGTTCGGCGGCTTCGCGCGTGCGTTCGGGGCTGTAGGACGAAATGCCGACATACAGCGCCTTGCCCTGACGGACCAGCTGCACAAGCGCACCGACCGTTTCCTCCAGCGGGACATCGGGGGTGGGGCGGTGTGAATAGAAAATATCCACATAATCCAGTTCCATCCGCTTCAGGCTCTGCTCGGCGGAGGCAAGGATATGCTTGCGCGATCCACCTTCCCCATACGGGCCGGGCCACATGTCCCATCCCGCCTTGGATGAAATGATCAGTTCATCGCGGTGTGCCGCAAGGTCGTGTTTCAGGATCTTGCCGAAATTTTCCTCGGCCGATCCGTAAGGGGGACCATAATTGTTCGCCAGGTCAAAATGCGTCACTCCCCGGTCAAATGCCCGGCGGATCACCGCGCGCCCGGTTTCGAACACGTCCTCCCCACCAAAATTGTGCCACAGCCCCAGCGATATGGGCGGCAGGCTTATCCCGGAATGGCCGCAGCGGCGGAACTGGGCATGTGCATATCGCTGTGTATCAGGAACCCATGTCACGGTCGGTCCTCCTTCTGTCAGGTGGGGATATAAAAAGGGAACTGATTGATCCCGCATGACCCGGCCCCTGTCCAGAGGGTAGGGACAGGAATCGATCGCGCGTGACCGCAGACCAGCCATGGCAACGGGCCGCGTGCAACCGCCCCGGACCGTGCGCGTTCGCCCCGTAATGGGCAGGGATCCACCACCGGGATGTTCGCCTCCAGCACGAATGCAGCGCCATGAGCGATATGACGGCACCATGCAATACCAGTGGGGAACAGGCGGTGACCGATCTGGCGCTGGACCTGCACTGGACATGGAATCACGCCACCGACCGGCTGTGGCGGCAGCTTGCGCCCGATATATGGGATCATACGCGCAATGCATGGGCCGTGCTGCTCAATACGCCACGCAGCCGCCTGCGCGCCCTGCTGGCCACGCCCGATTTTCGTGACATGCTTGACCAGCTGGTGCGCGCCCATGCCGAAAGCCGGGAAAAACCGGCATGGTTCATGCAGGCCTGCACCATGGCGCCGCCGCCCACCATTGCCTATTTCAGCATGGAATACATGCTGGACGAGGCCCTGCCCATCTATTCCGGTGGGCTGGGGAACGTGGCGGGTGACCAGCTGAAGGCCGCCAGCGACCTTGGCGTGCCGGTCGTGGCGGTGGGGCTGCTGTATGCGCAGGGGTACTTCCGGCAGGGCTTTTCCGAAACGGGACAGCAGGAAGCCCTGTATCCCATCAACGATCCCGCCCAGTTGCCGATTACCCCCGTATGTGATGGCAATGGCGACCGGCTGCGCGTGCCCTTCCGTATTGCCACGGGGCAGATCTGGCTGCGCGCATGGCGTGCGCGGGTGGGCAGGACGGTCCTTTACCTGCTGGACACCAATGACCCCGACAATCCGCCCGCCATCCGCTGCATTACCACCCAGCTTTATGGTGGCGACGACACCCTGCGCCTGCGCCAGGAAATGGTGCTGGGCATAGGGGGGTGGCGCCTGCTGCGCGTGCTGGGCCTGCGGCCGGATGTCTGCCACCTTAATGAAGGCCATGCCGCCTTCGCTGCCCTTGAACGCGCCTGCGGGCTGATGGAGGATCTTGGCATCCCCTTTGTCCATGCCCTGACCATCGCCCGCGCAGGTACGGTCTTCACCACCCATACTGCCGTGCCTGCCGGATTTGACCGCTTTGCCCCCGAACTGGTCCGGCGGCATCTGGACTTTTACGCCTGTCATGACCTGCGTACGGACATTGCCGAAATTCTTGCGCTCGGACAGGGGGAAGGCGCGGCCCCTGATGCGCCCTTCAACATGGCCTGGCTGGCGCTGCGCGTCAGTGGCGCGGTCAATGCCGTCAGCCGCCTGCATGAACAGGTCAGCCGCGCCCTGTTCAACCCGCAGTTTCCCCGCTGGCCGCAGGGCGAGGTACCGGTTTCCCATGTCACCAACGGGGTGCATGTGCCCACGTGGGACAGCGCCGCCGCCGATGCCCTGTGGACCAGCGCCACGGGCAAGGACCGCTGGCTTGGCACGTTGGAGGAAGTGGAGCACGGCGTCCGCGCCATTCCCGACCATGATCTGTGGCACAGCCGCATGCAGGCCCGCGCGGCACTGGTGGGGTTCATGGTGGGCCAGCACAGCGCGCGGGCCTGCTTCATGGGCGGGCGGCATGAATGCGGCATGCCACCGCCAGCATTTGGCCCGGATGTCCTGACCATCGGGTTCGCGCGGCGTTTCGCCACCTACAAGCGTCCGGACCTGCTGCTGCATGACCCCGACAGGCTGGCCCGTATCCTGATCCGCGCGGACCGGCCCGTGCAGCTGGTGATCGCGGGCAAGGCGCATCCGCGCGACATGGCGGGACAGGCGCTGATTGCCCGGTGGATGGAGTTTATCCGCCGCCCCGACGTGCAGGGACATGCGACCTTTCTGGTGGATTATGACATGTCCATTGCGCGACGGCTGGTGGAAGGGGTGGATCTGTGGATCAATACCCCCCTGCGCCCGTGGGAAGCCTGTGGCACCAGCGGCATGAAGGTTCTTGTCAATGGCGGCCTGAACGTGTCCGAACCCGACGGGTGGTGGGCGGAAGCGGGCGCACCGGATGTAGGCTGGGTCATTGGCGACGGCATGGACCATGGCGAGGGCCCGTCGCGCGACGCCCATGATGCGGACAGCCTGTACACCCTGCTGGAACACGAAATCGTCCCCCTGTTTTACCAGCGCGACGGGGAAGGGGTGCCACGGGACTGGGTTGCGATCATGCGTGAAAGCATGGCGCGGCTGACCCCGCGTTTTTCAGCCAACAGGGCGGTGCGGGACTATACGCACGGGTTCTATCTGCCTGCCGCCGCCGCCTATCGCGCGCGGCTGGCTGATGGTGGGGCGAAAGCAGCCGATATCGGGCACTGGCGGCAGGCAATGGCGGCAGGATGGGCGGACATACGCTTTGGCACGTTGCAGGTGACGCGCGTGGCGGATCGCTGGCGTATCCATGTTGACCTTCATCTGGGCTCGATTACGCCCGATATGGTGCGGGTCCAGCTTTATGCTGTTGTCCCCGCCGGCGCCCCCATCGTCGTGCCCATGACACCGGGGGCTGGCGGACGGGACGGGTCTGTGTCCTATGACGCGGAGGTGGACGCCAGTCGGCCTGCAACGGATTACACGCCACGGGTCACGGGTTTTCATCCCGATGTGTCCATTCCGCTGGAAGCGTCCTTCATCGCATGGCAGAAATAGACATGATGGTCACCGGCGTAAAATAATAATTTCGGACCTGTATTTGGTCATGTCGCCACATAATTGCCGTTTTATTATCTTCGGGCATATTTTTGAATATTTCAAAGTAATAACGTAGCGGCCGCATGATCACATAACCGTGTAGGTGAGACCATGCCGGTAATGACCCGTTAACTGTCACAGAACCAGAAAATATGACCGGTTTTTCCCCCTGCAAGGAAACAGGCCGATGGTCCGTGCGGTTACCCCTTTCTTTTCCCCGATCCGGCTGCTGTCCGTCACGGCAGAGATGTTTCCCTTCGTCAAGACAGGGGGGCTTGGTGACGTAACGGGGTCGCTGCCCATGGCGCTTGCGCCCTATGGTGTCATGGTTACGACGCTGCTGCCCGGTTATCCCGCCGTCATGGCGGCGGCGCGCGAACGGCGGGCGGTTGCCCATATGGACAGCCTGCTGGGACATGCCGCCACGCTTTGGTCCGCCACAGTGGACGGGCTGGACCTGCTGATCCTTGACGCGCCCGCCCTGTTTGACCGTCCGGGCAACCCGTATATGTGCCCCGATGGGCAGGACTGGCCCGATAACGGCATCCGTTTCGCGGTCCTGTCGCGCATGGCCGCCGATATCGCGCAGGGCCGGATCGACCAGTACCGACCCGACATCGTGCAGGCGCATGACTGGCAGGCCGGCCTTGTGGCGGCCTACCTGTATCATGACGGCATCGCGCTGGGCACGCCGCGCCCGCCCGTTGTCCAGACCATTCACAACCTTGCCTTCCAGGGGCGCTTCCCCGCGTCCTGCCTGGCGGAATTCGGCCTGCCGCCCGGGGCGTTTTCGGTCGAAGGGTGCGAGTGCTATGGCGCGATCAGCTTTCTCAAGGCCGGGCTGTACCATGCCGACCGGATCACCACCGTTTCCCCCAGCTACGCGCAGGAAATCCAGACACCCGAAGGCGGCATGGGGCTGGACGGCCTGCTGCGCCACCGCAGCGACCGGCTGGAGGGCATCCTGAACGGCATCAGCACCGATACGTGGAATCCGGCCAGTGATCCCGCGGTCCATTTTCCCTACGTCGTGGGGGACATGATCGGGCGCGCGCCCAACAAGCGTGACCTGCAGGCGGAATTCGGCCTGTGGGCGGACCCGAATGCATTCGTGATCGGCATTGTCAGTCGCCTGACCGCGCAGAAGGGCATCGACCTGCTGGCTGATGTCATGCCGCGGCTGCTGGCGGGCAATACCCAGATCATTGTGGTGGGGGAAGGGGATCGGGAAATCGAGCGCGGCCTTGCCGCCCTGCATCGGCAGTATTCCGGGCGGTTTGCCTGCCATATCGGGTATAGCGAGGTGCTGGGCCACCGCGTGCCCGCTGGCGTGGATGCCCTGCTTATCCCCTCGCGGTTTGAACCCTGCGGGCTGACCCAGCTTGGTGCGCTGCATTACGGGGCCGTGCCGATTGCATCACGCGTGGGGGGCCTGGCCGATACCATTGTGGATGCCAATCCTGCTGCCCTGGCGCGTGGTGGGGCGACGGGCTTCCTGTTCACGCCGGTGGATGGGGAGACGCTGGTCGCCGGTGTCGCGCGTGCCCGCACGCTGTACCGGCGCAACCGCCCGGCCTGGCGGCAGCTTCAGCTGAATGGCGCGGGATACGATGTGTCGTGGAATGACAAGGCGGCGCATTACGTCATGCTGTTTGCCGAAGCCCTGGGCATGGATATGTCGTCGCCTGCGGCATCCAACGTGATCTGCCTGCCCGGCGGGGCGGATATGGGCGTGCGCCTGCGCGAAGGCCGCAGGCGCACGATCGCCCGCAGGCCACCGCGCCTGTCCCGCCCGCTGGCTGCGCCGTACTGATGGCGCGCGCCACCCAACCGCGTCACGACATGGACATGATGATAAAGGCCCCGGCATGAGGATCAGGCACGATGCAGCCCATTATTCCCTTCCAGAAGGCGTTGATGACCTGGTGCATGGACGCAGTAGTGACCCGTTTTCCATCCTTGGCCGACATAATATGGGCAAGGTCGATGTTGTTCGCGTCCTGTACCATGACGCGGCGCGCGTAAGACTGGTGGTGGAGCGCCCGCGTTCGGGTGCTACGGAACGGCCCATGCGGCGCATGGGCGATACCGGGCTGCATATCGGCACGATCCCCGCCGGTGCGCGTTATCACCTGAAGATCGTATGGGCCGACGCGGTGGAGGAAACGGCTGACCCTTACGCCTTCGGCCTGCTGTTGGATGAAGCGGACCTGCGGCTGTTTTCCGAAGGGCGGCACCCGCATCTCGACCGTGTCATGGGTGCGCAGCCCATGGTGGTGGACGGGACGCCGGGCGTGCGCTTTGCCGTATGGGCGCCCAATGCGCGGCGGGTATCGGTCATTGGTGACTTCAATTTCTGGGATGGCAGGCGCCATCTCATGCGCCTGCGCCATGGGGCGGGGGTATGGGAACTGTTCATTCCCGGACTTGGCTCCGGGGAGCGGTACAAATTCGAGATCATGACGCGTGAGGGGCATATCCTGCCGCAGAAGGCCGATCCCTTCGCCCGTTTCGCCGAACGCCCCCCGGCAACCGCGTCCGTCATCGCATCGGCAGCGGCATTTGCATGGCAGGACCATGAATGGATGGAAAAGCGCGCGGCACGGCAGGGGGAAGATGCGCCGGTGTCCATATATGAACTGCATGTCCCCTCATGGCGCAGGCCGCAGGGCGACCCCGACCGTATCGTGACATGGCGGGAACTGGCGGCGGAACTGATCCCGTACGTGCTGGCGACGGGGTTTACGCATGTGGAACTCATGCCTGTTACGGAATACCCCTTTGGCGGGTCATGGGGGTACCAGCCGCTGGGCCTGTTCGCGCCATCCGCGCGACACGGGACACCGGCGGATTTCGCGGCTTTTGTCGATGAATGCCACCGTGCGGGCATTGGCGTGATACTGGACTGGGTGCCGGCCCATTTTCCCAATGATGCCCACGGTCTGGTCAGTTTTGACGGCTGTGCGCTGTATGAACACCAGGACCCGCGTGAAGGCGTGCACCGGGACTGGAACACCCATATCTATAACCTTGGCCGGCACGAAGTGCGTGGCTTCCTGATCGCCAGTGCGCTGATGTGGCTGGAACGCTTCCATATCGACGGCCTGCGGGTCGATGCGGTGGCGTCCATGCTGTACCGGGACTACAGCCGCAGGGACGGGGAATGGATACCCAACATACATGGCGGCCGTGAAAACCTGGAGGCCGTGGCCTTCCTGCGGCAGCTGAACCAGACGGTGCGCGACACCATTCCCGACGCCATTACGGTGGCGGAGGAATCAACCGCCTGGCCCGGCGTCACGCGGCCGGTGGAACAGGGGGGGCTGGGCTTTTCCTATAAATGGAACATGGGCTGGATGCATGACAGCCTGCGGTTTTTTGCCCGTGATCCGCTATGGCGGAGCTATCACCTGTCTGAAATCCTGTTTGGGCTGCACTATGCCTTCAGCGAACGGTTCATCCTGTGCCTGTCGCATGACGAGGTCACGCACGGCAAGGGATCACTGCTGGCGCGCATGCCCGGTGACAACTGGCAGCGTCACGCCAGCATGCGGCTGTTCCTTGCCTTCATGTGGGCGCATCCGGGCAAGAAGCTTATTTTCATGGGCATTGAATTCGCGCAGGAAAGCGAGTGGTCGCATGACGGTCAGCCGGAATGGCATATCCTGTCCGACCCGTTCAAGTCCGGCATGCGACAGCTGGTGACCGACCTGAACCACACGTACCGCGCGTTGCCCGCGCTTCATGCGCGCGACTGCGACCCGGCGGGTTTTGCATGGGTCATTGGCGATGATACGGTCAATACGGTCATTGCGTGGCTGCGCTTCGCCCCCGGCCATGTGCCGGTCCTTGTCGTGCTCAACATGACACCGGTTGTCCGCCACGACTACCGCGTTGGGGTGCCGGTCGGCGGGCAGTGGCGCGAGTGTCTCAATTCCGACGCCACCGATTACGGTGGCAGCGGGGTGGGGAACGGGGGATACGTCATGGCGACGGATCATGCAGCCCATGGGCACCCGTGTTCGTGCGCGCTGACGCTGCCGCCACTGGCCGCGCTGTACCTGCATCCGGCAGGGGTGGTGGCATGATGCGTTTTCCGTCATCGCTCCTGCCCGGAACACCCACGCGGCTTGGGGCCCACTGGGATGGCATGGGCGTCAATTTCGCGGTGTTTTCCGCCAATGCGCAGCAGATCGACCTGTGCCTGTTCGACCCGCGCGACCGGCGCGAGATCGCACGTTTCCACCTGCCTGAATACACGGATGAAGTCTGGCACGGCTACCTGCCGGATGCGGAACCGGGGCTGCTGTACGGCTTTCGCGCCTTCGGGCCGTATGACCCGGTCAATGGCCATCGTTTCAATCCGCACAAGCTGCTGATCGATCCCTATGCCCGCCGGCTGACCGGCCCGATTTCATGGTCGGACATGCAGTTTGGCTACCGCCTGCATTCGCCGCGTGCCGACCTGTCGTTCGACCGGCGCGACAGCGCGCCCTACATGCCGCGCTGCGTGGTGGTGAATGACGCGTACGAATGGGAGGACGATGTCCTGCCGCGCGTGCCGTGGGACCGCACCGTCATCATGGAAGCCCATGTGAAGGGGCTGACCATGCGCCGTGAAATGGAGCGCAACCCCCAGCCCGGCACGTTCCAGGCGCTGGGGGCGCCTGAAATGATCGCCCACCTGCACCGGCTGGGCGTCACCACGCTGGAACTGCTGCCCATTCAGTGCTTTGCCCCTGAACGCTATCTGCTTGAACGCGGGCTGACCAATTACTGGGGGTACAACACGCTGGCGTTTTTCGTGCCGTATGCAGGCTATCTGGCCAACGGTTCACCGCACGAACTGCGTGCGGCCATCCGACGGTTGCACAAGGCGGGGATCGAGGTGGTGATGGACGTGGTCTACAACCATACCTGCGAAGGCAGCGAACTTGGCCCCACCCTGTGTTACCGGGGGCTGGACAACGCCATCTATTACCGTCTTGTGCCGGGGAACGAGCGGCACCTGATCAACGATACCGGGTGTGGCAATACGCTCAACCTGTCGCACCCGCGCGTGTTGCAGATGGTGCTGGACTCCCTGCGGTACTGGGCGAGTGAATTCCATGTTGATGGATTCCGCTTCGACCTGGCCCCCGTTCTGGGGCGCGAGCCGTATGGCTTCGACCCGGGATCGGGTTTTTTCGATGCGATCATACAGGATCCCGTCCTGTCCGAACGCAAGCTGATTGCCGAACCATGGGACCCGGGGCCCGGCGGCTACCAGTTTGGCAATTTCCCGCCCGGCTTTGCCGAATGGAACGACCGTTTCCGTGATACCACGCGCCGGTTCTGGCGTGGGGACGCAATGCAGCAGGGCGAAATGGCGGCCCGTATTGCCGGCTCGGGCGACCTGCTGGACAAGCGCGGGCGCAGGCCGTGGAGTTCGGTCAACATCCTGACCACGCATGACGGGTTCACGCTGGAGGATGTGGTCAGCTACGCCGGGCGGCATAATGACGCCAACAAGGAAAACGGGCAGGACGGACACGCCGAAAACTACAGCGCCAACTGGGGCGTGGAAGGGCCCAGCGATGATCCCGCCATCGTAAACCTGCGTGGCCGGGTGCAGCGCGCGATGATGGCCACCCTCATGCTGTCGCACGGCACGCCGATGCTTCTGGCGGGCGATGAATTCGGCCAGACCCAGAACGGCAACAACAACGCCTACTGTCAGGACAATCCCATAAGCTGGCTGGACTGGGATCGCGCCGCATCGCCCGAGGGGCAGGTCATGATCGGGTTCGTGGCGCGGCTTTCGGCGCTGCGCCGGGCGCATCCTTCGCTGCGGGCCGCGCGTTACATGCATGGACGGCACCACCCGCTGCCCGGATTGGCCGATATTGGCTGGTTCCGCCGTGACGGCTCGCCCATGGGGCAGGAACAGTGGGGCGAGGAAGCCTTTCACCTGCTGGGTGTTCGGCGCGCCAGCACGGATACGCATGACGGGATGGACGTAACCTACATGCTGCTCAACCCCGGTGGCGATGACATCAGGGCCATGCTGCCAGGGCCGGAGGGTCGATGGACGATGCTGCTGGACACCACCAGTCCCGAAAAGCCTGAAACGGTGCTGGACGAAGGCACGAAGGATGTTGTCGTGCCCGCGCATGGTCTGCTGCTGCTGTCGCTTGCCCCCGATGCCGAACCTGATGCATCGCTTGGTGGTGACGCACCATGAACCGGTATTTCCAGCATCCGCGCCATGCCGGGGCGACGGTGGTGGATGGTGGGCACACGCGCTTCCGCCTGTGGGCGCCGTCATGCGATACCGTCATGCTTGAGGTGGAAGAACACGCACCTGCTCCCATGGCGCGGCGCAAGGGGGGATGGTACGAATGTGTCTTTCCCTGCGGTCCCGGCGCGCGGTACCGCTACCGCGTCGCCCCTGACCTTGCGGTGCCCGACCCGGCGTCGTGTTACCAGCCCGATGACGTGCATGGGGCAAGCATGGTGATCGATTCAGGGGCATATGACTGGCAGTATCCCCGCTGGGCCGGGCGGCCGTGGCATGATGTCGTGATATACGAACTCCATGTCGGGGCGATGGGTGGGTACGCAGGGGTTGCGCGCGACCTGCCGCGCATTGCGGCCCTTGGGGTTACCGCCATCGAACTCATGCCCCTGTCGGAGATACCGGGCGGGCGGAACTGGGGATATGATGGCGTGCTGCCGTATGCCCCCGAATCCTCTTATGGTCATCCTGATGATCTCAAGGCGCTGGTCGATGCGGCGCACGGGCTTGGGCTTATGGTGTTCCTGGATGTGGTGTACAACCATTTCGGGCCGGACGGGAATTACCTGGCCGCCTATGCCGCCCCGTTCTTTCGTGCCGACCAGCCCACGCCTTGGGGGGCGGCCATTGATTTCCGGCAGGCGGCGGTACGGATATTTTTTGAAGATAATGCGCTGTACTGGCTGATGGAGTTCCGTTTTGACGGGCTGCGGCTGGATGCGGTGCAGGCCATTACCGAACGTGACTGGCTGCGTGAACTGCCCGCGCGCGTCCGGGCGCGGACCGAACCGGGACGGCACGTACACCTGATCGTGGAAAACGAGAACAATGACGCGGGCCTGCTGCGCGCGGGGTATCGTGCCCAGTGGAACGATGACGCCCATAACGCCCTGCATGTCCTGCTGACGGGGGAGGATGAAGGGTATTACGGCAATTTTTCCCACGCGCCCGCGACCGCCCTTGCACGCGTGCTGGCGGAAGGGTTTGCCTTTCAGGGCGAGACATCGCCCGTTACACACCTGCCACGCGGCAGCGCCAGCGCGGACCTGCCGCCCGACCGGTTCATTATCTTCCTGCAGAACCATGACCAGATCGGCAACCGGGCGATGGGTGAACGGCTGGGTGTGCTGGCCCCGCAACAGGCGTTGCGTGCGGCCTACGGGCTTGTGCTGCTGTGCCCGCAGATCCCCCTGCTGTTCATGGGGGAGGACTGGGGATCACGTCGTCCCTTCCTGTTCTTCACCAGCCATACGCCCGAACTGGGCCGCATCGTGCGGGACGGGCGGCGTCGGGAATTCGCCGGGTTTTCGCACTTCGCCTCCCCCGAAACACGCGACACCATCCCCAATCCCAACGCGCCGGAAACCTTTACGGCGTCCCGTCCGTGCGAGGCGGAACGCACCGCACCCGACCATGTGGCGTGGACCGCCTTCATCCATGACCTTCTGGTCATCCGCCATCGCTGGATCATGCCCCGCCTGTCCGGTGCACACGCCATGGGCGCGCAGGTGATCGGGCCGAAGGCGGTGGTGGCACGGTGGCGCATGGGCGATGGGGCGGTTCTGGGTATTGCGCTCAACCTGGATGAGGCCCCCGTGCCCATGGCCGATGCGCCGGAAGGACGGTGCCTGTACGCGCTGCCGCAGGCTGCCGACATGACTGCAGGCAGCCTGCCACCCCATTGCGTCATGGTCCGCCTGACCGAGGTGCATGATGAATAACCGCGACCTTGTCGATCGTGCCCGCCATGCCGGGCTGAGCATGCGCTGGCGCGATGCGGCGGGGCAGATCCACCGTGTCTCCAACGAAAGCGTGCGCCGCCTGCTGGCCGTGCTGGAGGGGCATGGCGCCCCCGTTGCCGCCGGGCTGCCGCCCATGATCGTGACAGTAATGGGACAGCTGACCCCGCTGAGCCTACCTGACGGCACGCAGGCTACCGATTTCCGGCTGGAGACGGAAACGGGGGAGGTGGTGGAAGGCCCGTTGCGCCGCATACGTGGCCGGCCGGCCCTGCCGCCGTTCCGGTCGTGCGGGTATCACCACCTGTCGATCGGGCCGCATGCCACCACCCTTGCGGTGGCGCCGCCCGCCTGTCCCACCATTGACGCACGGATGGATGGGGCAGGGGGCATGCGGCCATGGGGCGTGGGGGCACAGGTCTATGGCCTGCGTACGCCCGGTGACGGGGGGATCGGCCATCTGGGTGCGGTGGCGACCCTGTCGCGTCTTGCCGCGGCGCGGGGGGCGGACGCGCTGGCCATAAGCCCGGTCCATGCCATGTTTGCCGCGCGGCCGGACCAGTACAGTCCCTATTCACCGTCCTCGCGGCTGTTCCTCAATGTCCTGCTGGCCGATCCGCTGGCGGTGTTCGATACGGCAACCGTGCAGGCGGCGGCCCTGCGCAATGGTCGGGCCTATGTCGATACGGTCAGGATGCTGGAAGATGCGCCCCTGATCGACTGGGCGCAGGCGGCGGCCCGGCGTTATGAACTGCTGCGGCGACTGTATGAAGAACGGATCGTGCCGCACCCTCCTGCCGAACTGGCGGAATTCCGCAAGATGCGTGGCGTGGCGCTGGAACAGCACGCGGTGTTCGAAACCCTGCATGCCTATTTTTCCACCCGTGGCGGGCGTGGTGGCGACTGGCGGCAGTGGCCGGTTGCGATGCGTCGCCCCGACAGCCCGGAAGTCGCGCGGTTCGCCTATGAATTCGCCAGTGACGTGAATTTTCATGTGTTCGTGCAGTGGCTGGCCGCCAGAAGCATGGAACAGGCATGTGGCGCGGCGCGTGCCGTGGGCATGCGGATCGGGCTGGTGGCCGACATGGCGGTGGGCGTTGACCCGACGGGCAGCGAATGCTGGTCGCGGCAGCAGGAATTCCTTGTCGGTGCGTCCATCGGCGCGCCGCCCGATGCCCTCAGTCCCGTGGGGCAGGACTGGGGGCTGACCACCTTTTCCCCTGCGGGCCTGCGGGCGGGCGGCTACCGTGCCTTTATCGAAACGGTGCGCGCGGGGCTGGCGCATGCCGGGGGAATACGCATCGACCATGTCATGGCGCTGGAGCGATTATGGGTCATACCGCAGGGCGGGACATCGGCCGAGGGGGCGTACCTGTCCTTTCCCGTGCGTGACCTCATGCGGCTTGTGGCGCTGGAAGCCGCGCGCGCCAACGCCATCGTGATTGGCGAGGATCTGGGCACGGTCACGTCCGCCTTCCGGACAATGGCGCACAAACACGGGATCATGGGCATGAACGTGCTGTTTTTCGAACGCACGCCACAGGGCGCGTTCAGGCCACCGGTAACGTGGTCGGCCAACGCCACCGCCATGACCACGACGCATGACCTGCCCACCGTGGCGGGATGGTGGCAGGGAACCGACATCGACTGGCGCGTGAAACTGGGGCAGATGGCGCCGGGGGTGGATGGTGTCACCCTGAAGGACGAGCGTGAAAACGACCGCACCGCACTTTGGGCGGCCATGACGACCCCATCGGCCGGTCCTGCCGCCCGTAGGAAACCAGGTGCTGAAAAACCGCCCGCTACCGCCGCGGGGGCGGCGCGGGTGGTGGATGAAGCCATTGGCTTCGTCGCCCGTGCGGTATGCCCGCTGGCGGTCATTCCACTGGAGGACCTGCTGGGTCTGGATGAACAGCCCAACCTGCCTGGTACCACCAGCGGCCACCCCAACTGGTGCAGGCGGTATCCGGGCATGACCGCTACCGTGCTGTCCGGTGTGGATGCGCGCCGGCGTTTGGGGCGCCTGCGGGCGGGCAGGTCGTCATGAACAGCCGCCATGGCGCGCCATCGGTGCGGGCGACGTATCGTCTGCAGTTCCGTGGCGGGATGACGCTGGACGGTGCGACAGCGCTTGTGCCACAGCTTGCGCGACTGGGTGTAAGCCATCTCTATGCCTCGCCGCTGCTGGCCGCGTGTCCCGGTTCCACGCATGGCTATGACACAATCCGTTATGACCGGATCGATCCCGTGCTGGGGGATGAAGCGGCGCTAGCGCGCCTGGCCGCGCGGCTGCATGCCCATGGCATGGGGCTGATCATGGATATCGTGCCCAACCACATGGCGGCGGACGGGCATAATCCGTGGTGGAGGGATGTGCTGACATGGGGACAGGCATCGGTCCACGCCAACTGGTTTGACATTGACTGGGATGTGCCGGACCCCGATCTGCATGGGCGTGTCATGCTGCCCGTTCTTGATCGCCCGTTTGATGACGTGCTGGCGGCGGGGCTGCTGGTGCTGCGTCATGATGGGGAAAGCGGGCTGTTTTTCATCCATCACCATGACCAGCGCTTTCCGCTGTGCCCCATGGGGTATGCCGGTCTGCTGGCCGCGGTGGATGCACCGGGACACCTGCTGGCGGCCTTTACCACCGTGGCAATGCGCGCACGCCCGGGGCAGGAAGCGGATGCGGCGGTGGATATGCTGCGGCAATGGGCAGCGACCGGCGCGGGCAGGGTGGCCATGGCCCGGATCGCGATGATCCATGACGGCACCAACCTGTCGGGTCGGGCGCGGCTGACGGATGTGCTGGCGGAGCAGGCATGGCATCTGGCGTGGTGGCGCGAGGGGGTGTTGCGCCTGAACTGGCGGCGGTTTTTTGATATTACCGGCCTTGTCAGCCTGTGTGTCGAACGTGAAGAGGTGTTCGACGCGGTGCATGCCTATGTCCTGTCCCTGTACCGACGTGGACTGGTTGACGGGTTGCGCGTGGACCATATCGATGGATTGAGCGCGCCCGCAGTCTATTGCCAGCGCCTGCGCGCCCGGCTGGATGCCCTGACGCCCGACCGCCCGGAGGACGCGTTGCCGGGCGGGGCGGTGTATGTCGAAAAGATCCTGGCCGAAGGGGAAACGCTTCCCGCCGCATGGCCGGTTGACGGCACCACGGGCTATGACTTCATGGATCAGGTATCGGCCGCGTTGCACGATTCTGACGGGGCTGGCGTGCTGGACCGGCTATGGGCCGGGTGCGGGCCGGACGCCGGTATGCCGGCCCCGATTGCCCGGGCGGCGCGCGCCTATCTGCTGGATCAGGTCTTTTGCGCGGAATTCGGCCATCTGGCAGTCCTGCTGCGCCAGTGCCTGCCTGATGAAGGCGGGTCATGGGCGGCGCAGGACATACGGCCCGCGCTGGAAAACCTGCTGCTGTGGTTCGGTCCGTACCGCGCCTATTTCGGGGATGAGGCGATTCAGGACCATGGGGGGGACGCCATGGCGCTGGACAGGGCGAAACTGGCGGCCCGCCGGATTGCCACGGGCGAACAGGCCATGGTGGTGGGGGACATCGCGCGCCTGCTGTCCGCCTGTCCCGAATGGGCGCCGCCCCCTTTGGTGCGTCGGGCGCAGCAGGCATTTGAACACCTGACCGCGCCACTGGCCGCCAAATCGCTGGAGGATACGACCTTCTACCGTTATGGCCGCCTGCTGTCGCGTAACGAAGTGGGGTCGGACCCGGCCGTAATGGGTCTGCCGGTTTCGACCTTCCATGCCAGTTGCGTGTTGCGGCAGGCACATTTTCCCCATGCGTTGCTGGCGACCGCAACCCATGACCACAAGCGGGGGGAGGATGCCCGTGCCCGCCTTGCGGTCCTGAGCACGATGCCCGCCGAATGGGAACGGCAGGTGCATGACTGGTTTGCCCACAATCACGCGGCGGGTCGCGGCGGGCCGGACCGTATTGACGAGCTGATGCTGTACCAGACGCTGGTGGGGGCGTGGCCGCTGGAGCCGTTTGCAAATGATGCGGAGCGGCTGCATTTCCGCAGGCGCATCCAGCAGTGGCAGACCAAGGCCCTGCGTGAAGCCAAGCGCCATACCGGGTGGATCAGCCCCGATACGGCATATGAGGACGCCTGCGCCGGGTTTGTGGACCGCCTGCTTGATCCCGTTGTCTCAGCCCCTTTCCTGCGGCAGATGGCCGGATTTGTAGACCGTATCGCCCCGGCGGGCGCGGTGAACGGCCTTGCGCAGACCCTGCTGCGGCTGACCACGCCGGGGGTGCCGGACCTGTATCAGGGCTGTGAATTGTGGGATTTTAGCCTTGTTGATCCCGATAACCGGGTACCGGTCAATTTCGATTACCGCGCGATGCTGCTGGAACAGTCCACCAGTTTTGCCGCTGCCGCCGCGACATGGCGCACGGGGCGGGTCAAGCAGGACATGATCCGGCGCATCCTTGCATTCCGGCAGAATTATCCGGACCTGTTTGCGGATGGAACCTATGAACCCGTGGACATCGGGGGGGATGACCGGTCCCACGGCATTGCCTTCATGCGGCGGCATGGGGGGATCAGCCTGCTGGTTGTGGCCCCGCGTCTGGCATCGGGACTGGCGATCCATGCCGGGACGCTGGCCATGGGGAGGGATGTGGATCTTTCGCTTGTCCTGCCAGACATGACCGGGAAATGGCACAGCCTGCTGGGTGATGTGCCCCGGTGGGTGACGCATCCCTTCACACGCGGGCAGGTGCCCCTGACCTGCCTTGTCCACCATGACGGGGCATAGTGACAGGGAAACCGCCCGTACTGGTTTTCGTTCCGGCTGGTTCGTTCATTGCGGATCACATCGTGCGGAGAAAAATGCCATCGGCCCGAACTTCTGTTAACATCTGGCGTTGAGTGCATGTGGCGGGCTGCCACCGCACCCTTCACAAACCTCGTGACAGTTCCAGTACCCACCATGCAGATGCAGGGAGATGGACATGACGACGTCAGATCACACCGTGAACAATCAGGAACTTGAACTGCGGGCCATAAACCTGTGGAACAAACAGCATCCCGACCGGCCGTGGCGGCGGTTAAGCAACCTTCATCGTTATCGCAGGACAACGCATGCGCTGCAGGGGATTCCGGCCTTTCCTGAAGAACAGGCGCAGTTCCGGTTTCTTGCTTCGCATGGCATGGGTCTTTCGCAAGGTGAAAGCCGCGGGTGACACGGGGACGGCGGGGGTCCTGTTGCCCCGGTTTTACATGTGAATGAATGGGGCGGGTACGGTCACGTGTCCGCCCCATCATGTATGTTCAGTGCAGGGCGGAAGGGCTGCGCAGGGTCTGGTGATTGGAAGACATGCCCGGACTGTCGGGCGTATTCCCGGCTGGCTGCCGTGTCAGCGGATGGCCCGACTGCCGCGGTGCAGGTGCGGCCTGTTCCGGCAGGGGTTCCGTCTTGCGTGAATACGGCTGGGTGCGTTCTATGGTGGAAGGCGAATTGGACCCCGGCTGGCTTACGCTTTCATCATGTGGATGATGCTGCGCCATGGCGGCGGGGGATATGACCAGCAGCACGCACAGCACGACAGGCGCATGAAAGTATCGCATCACGTCGTATCCTCTGAAGATGGCTGGATGGGATGCAGGGGGCAACGGTCGGCCCGTCCGGCGGTTCGGTTGCGGCGTTTCATGCACCCCCTGTCCATATCGCGCGGCGCTACGAACAGTTTCGGCCCGATGAATATCTTTATTGTAATATGGAGGGAATTACTGCCGTACATGAAGTGGGCGGTACATCATTCCAGTTTAAATTTATAATTATTTTTATAAAGATACAATTTGAAACTTTTGTGAAAACCGACACGTTCATGCCCGGCGTCATTCGTGGTGAATGCGGGATACGCAACAGTTCCAGGTAAAGCCGAAATGATGCATCAGATCCGGGGGGGAAACGCTTTCACCATATTGGTGCGGTTACGACGCATGTAATGATGGGAGGACGAACATGCCGAACAGACTATCCCAAAAAAAGGACTTCTTTGATTCGGAGTTCTGTCAGCATAAGAATTTCTGGCAAAAGCGGAAGGTTTCTGTACTGTCTGACATGGTATTTGATCTTCATAACAGGAAATTCGCCAGGCAGGTCAGTCATGTTGCGACAAGGCACCCGGTCCGAAAAATACTTGTCACCTCGGTTCAGGTTCCCCGGCGGGACAGAAAGCTGCGCACGGTGTTCAACCGGTTTCGAAAAACACGGCACAGTGTTGATTTCGCTACCGCCCGCATGATGCAGGGGAAAGGAAAGTTCAGTAATATCAATACGGCCCTGTCACAGGTCAACCTGCCGGATTATGACTGGGTTATCGTAACGGATGATGATGTGGACCTGCCACCGCGATTTCTGGACATGTTCATTCCGTTATGTGAAATCATGAAGCTGAAAATATCGCAGCCCGCGCACCGCTACCACTCCTATACATCCTTTACGTTCAATTACAGGAAATGGAACAGTATCGCGCGTGTAACGCGATATGTGGAAGATGGCCCGGTCACGGCGTTCCATCGTGATGCCATGGCCTATCTGTTTCCGTTTCCCGAACTGCGCTGGGCATGGGCGACCGATATCCTGTTCTGTCATGAAGCGCACAAGCGCAATCATAACGTCGGTATTGTCGATTATACGGCCATTGAACACCTCAAGCCCGCAGGCAATGATTATTCCGTGCGGGAGGCCATGACCGAAGCCCGCGCGTTCCTGGCACGCAAATCACTGCAGCCTGACCGGCAGGAGCTGTTCCGTAGTACGGAAATACTGCGCCGGATTGACCATAACTTCCTGAATTGCGATATCATGGTATAAAATGGTCGTATGTACATCATGTGACAGGAAATGGTCGGCTGTGCATCAATACTGGCCGTCTTCCTGATTTCCCTTTATGGCGGTTCGCATAAGGGCACCCATGCAGCGACGGTGCCCGCCATGTTACGAAGGACCGACCATGCCCCCATCGCACGATGATATCCTGTCCCCTGCGGAACAGGCGCAGCTGGGCGTGCAGATCTGGCAGAATGCCTTCTGTGCCGCACTGCTTGACCTGGATGACGTGCAGCGCGGTAGGCTGCTGGCCCGGCTGCGCCGCCTGCGCCAGACGATAGCCCACGGCAAGAATACACCCAGCCGCGTCAATACCCGTGCGGCGCAGGACCATGCCCTGCATGTGGTGGGGCAGGCAATGGATCAGGCGGCGGACCGTACGCCACCCCTGCGTGTGCCGCTGTGGTGCCGGGACATACCCGATTGTGACTGATCGTGCATAAGCATCTTTTCCATGTCACTGATTGTCTATTATGGAGGGCGACCCCATTTTAGCATTGTAATCATGATGGAAAAGAGGACTGGGCGTGATTGATCGTGTTCTGCAGGGGATGATGCTCCATCACATGGCGGCCAATGGCGGTTCGGCCGATCTGGCGCCGGAAGACGACGCGGATGCGGAGCGCTACGCCAGGAACCTGCTTGATCTGGAACTGCAGGGGCTGACCAAGGGCGGTGTCACCATTACCGACAGGGGGTTGCGCATTACCGGCGACAGCACCCTGACCAATGCGGGCCTGGCCTATCTGGACCGGCCGAATGACGTGCATATGGTGCTGGATGGCCCTGCGACCGTAAAGACCCTGCACCAGCGCATCGCGGGGGATCCCACGCTGTCGGATACGGAACGGCACGACCTGGCGCAGTCGCTGGACGACATGCACCCGCTGGCGCTGAAGGCCTTTGGACAGGAACTGATGGAACGCGCGGTGGCGCGGGGCGCGGATACGATACCGCTACTGAAAAAACATACGGCCCTTAAAGGAAGCCGGTGACAGGCTGCTGCCCCTGCATGCCGGGGCAGGGGACTGAATTCACATGCCCGTATGGTGATATTCATTCTGAAACTAAATATAAGAAAAAATGCATATAAATTTAATACATAAGTCTTATTTCAATAAAAACATAACATAGTAAATAAAACTCCCCTGCCGCATGTAAGTTGCAAAAGGGTAGATTATTTATTGCATATCAGGTCGGCTCCCCCGTATCTGCGCTTTTACTGTCATCTCTGCGATAACGCACGATATCTGTCTGAAATGGCCAGTGATGGCGCCATGTTTACATGGCTGCCCGTGCCGGTCAGGCAGCCGGGATGGAAGGGGAAAGATGCGGCACTTTACCAGGATCTGTCAGCGTAGGAGCAAGGGACATTCGTTGCTGGCGCTGTGGCAGGTTGCCGTTGCGGGACTGTTTGCCCTGTGCATGGTGGTCGCGCCAGCGCATGGCCATGCCGCCGATGCCGATGCGGCGCAGGGCATGACCCGTGATCAGGCCCGGCAGGTGCTGGCCGTCATGAATGATCCGGAAAAACGCGCTGAATTCGCCAGTACGCTATCGGCCATCGCGTCCCAGCTTCCGTCTGCCCCGGTTGCGCCTGCAGCCGCCCCCGCGCCCAAGGCTTCTGCAGATGCTTTGGCGGTTGAACCCGATACGCTGGGCAGCGACCTGGTGCAGGACATGGCAACCCTGCGCGCTCGGCTGATCGTACAGGCCCAGCATTTCGTGGCCCTGTTTGGTGATCTGGTATTCGTGGTGCACTGGACCCATACCATTTTTGCCGATCCGCAATCGCGGGTCATCCTGTTTGACGCTGTCGGGCGGGCGACCCTTATCCTGCTGCTGGCGCTGGCGGCGGAACATGGCTTTTCCCTGCTGTTGCGCAAGCCATTGCTCAAGGTGACCGAACGGGCGATTGCGACCGAACGCCGCCTGAACCTGCCCGATACCCGGACCGAGCTGCCTGCGCCAGTAGCCCCGGCGGCCGCTGCCGCGCCGCAGGACAACGAGGCACAGACCCGGCAGGTCGACATGCAGGCGCAGCACGCGACGCTTCGCCTGCTGGCGCGCGTGCCCTATTCGCTCATGCATCTGCTGATCAAGCTGTTGCCGGTGGGGCTGTTCTTTGCGCTGGGCACCAGTTTTGCCTACCTGCTGACCACAACGCATCAGGCGATGCTGGTCACGCTTACGCTGACCAATGCCTATGTGGTCGCGCGCGTGGTCTATCTGTTGATGGAAACGCTGTTCGTGCCCCATTCGCCCGCCATCCGCCTGTGCAGCGCCAGCGACCAGACCGCCTTCATGGTCACGCACTGGCTCAATTTTCTGGTCGCCGCGCCATCGGTGGTGGTGTGCCTGTCCACGCTGGGCGGGGTGTTTGACATGCCCGCGCGCGGGACGGAGGCAATCATCCGCTCCGTCGTGCTGATCGAACATGTACTGGTCGCCATTTTCACCTGGCGTGTCCGCAGGCATGTCGCACTGGCGCTACAGCCACCGGCGCGGTTGCTTGCGCAGCCTTTCTGGATGTTCCTTGGGCGTCTGGTCTATCTGTGGTGGGTGCCGGCCATGTTCTTCAACTTTGCCCTGTGGCTGATCTGGGCCACGCATATTCAGGGCGGATATGCGTGGATCATCCGCACGGTCATCCTGACCACAACCGTCGTGATCGTGTCACGTCTGCTGTCGGTCGTGATCTATAACCTGCAGAACCGGCTGTTCCATGTCTCCCCCGCGATGGAGGCGCGTTATCCCGGCCTGCAGGCGCGGGTGAACTATTATTATCCCACGTCACGCAAGATCCTGTCATTCCTGATGTTTTTTGCATCCGGCACGCTCTTCCTGCAGGCGCTGGGGCTGCCCGCCATCCATTTCCTGTTTCATGGCAGGCTGGGGCCGAAGATCATTGGCGCGATGCTGTCCGTCCTCGTCGCCTATACGGTTGCGATCATCACGTGGGAGGCCGCCAATGCGGCCCTGCAGGGACAGATTACCCGGTTTGAACAGTCATCACAGACGGGGCGCGCCAGCCGGCTGCGCACGGTCCTGCCGATTATCAAGACCGTTCTGCTGGCGTTGATCATCATCATCGTGGCCGTTACCACGCTATCACAGATCGGGATCAATGTGGCGCCACTGCTGACGGGTGCAGGGATCATGGGTGCTGCCATCGCCTTTGGCGCGCAGAGCCTGGTGAAAGACTTCATCACAGGCTTCTTCATGCTGGTGGAAAATGCCATTCAGGTGGGCGACTGGGTTACGGCGGGTGGCGTGTCCGGCACGGTCGAACACCTGTCGATCCGTACCCTGCGGCTACGTTCGGTAAATGGTGACCTGCATATCATCCCGTTTTCGGAAGTGTCGTCCATAGCCAATACATCGCGTGACTACAATCTGGTGGTGGTTGATTTCATGATCGACCTCAGTCAGGACACGAAACAGCTTTGCGCCATATTGCATGAAGAACTGGAACTGATGCGCAAGACCCCGCGTTACGGGCACCTCATCATGTCCGGGTTCTCCTTTCTGGGGATCGAGCAGGCGGATGGAAATGGCGCCCGCTTCCTTGGTTCGGTGCGGACCATGCCGGGCGCCAAATGGACGGTCTATCGGGAATATTACAGCCGTCTGGCCGTGCGTATGAATAATGAGGGCATCAAATTCCCGGTGCCCAGTTTCCTGAACCTGTTGGGCAATGGCCCGGGGCCGGATGGTCTGAAGGTATCAGCCGCCGTATCGCCCGCGCCCGGACCGCACGCGCCGCAGGCGTGAGTATTACGGGGGCGGGGTTACGGGCCCGCGGCCAGCCCCGTTGCCGATGACAGGGCCGTGCCGGCATTGACGAACAGGCCCTTCAGCGGAATGTTGCTAATGGATCTGAAATAAAGCGGGGTCCATCCGGGTATGCCGTCCGAGGCAACCAGCCGGTATATATGGAGCGTTGCTGGCGCAGGGGTCGGCACCGCCCCGGCAGGGGAACGCACGGCCTCGATCAGCAATAACGTCGGCGTATTGTCAATCCGGGCGGTCGCGAACGACAGCGCGGCAAGGGCGTCGTCACCTGTGTGCGGTGTATCGGTCAGATGGTCGCGCAGGCTGCTGTCCCTGCTTTCGGGCAGCGGATCGGCCCCGATAACGCTCTGTCGTCCGTCCGGTGTCACGGCCGTGACAAGAAAGACGTGGTAGCCCCATGCATTGCCATTATCGCGCCATGCCCGAAATATGGATATTTTTGTTCCCGCCGGAATGTCCGGCTGGTCCTTTGGCAGTACCTCCGGCGGAAGGGCCAGTACATTTGTACCGTCATGGAGCGTGATGGGCGCAAGGTCGGCAGGTAGCCCGGAAACGGGGGCAGCAACAGCGGCAGAGGCCGAGCCTGCAATGGCCAGTATGACGGTCATTATTGTATGAACTGACAGCTTTATCATGGATTGAATCCTGATGCCCGTATCTGTTCAGCCATACAGATCCAGCAGGGCGGGAACAACCAGAATGACCATAATGCTGACAGTAAAATGTTTCCGTCTTTGTTATCCCGGCTGTGAGGAGGTGTAATCGTCAGGTCATTAGGAATTCCGACAGTTTGCCTGCGGTACATGCTGTCTGTGGGGATATATCCGGTCGGCTGCGAATACCATGACACAGATGGACATGCCGTATCCACAGGATCAGGGCGATGGAAAAACCGTATCGAACAGCAGTTTGGAGTTCAGGACCACGATAATGGCCGCGATCAGCCACGATACCATGGCAAGGGGGCGGGAAATGACGAATGTCCCCATTTTCTGCCGGTCGGATACAAACATGACCAGCGGAATCACCGCAAAAGGTAACTGCAGGGACAGGATCACCTGACTGGCCAGCAGCAGGTCACCCACGCCCCTGTCGCCATAAACGGCCGTGACAATGACAACCGGCACGATGGCCAGCCCACGTGTCAGCAGCCTGCGCGCCCAGTGGGGAATGCGCAGCCGAAGGAACCCTTCCATTATGATCTGGCCCGCAAGTGTGCCGGTAATGGTGGAATTGGTACCTGCCGCCAGCAGCGCAACCGCAAACAGGGTGGAGGCAATGCCCATGCCCAGCACGGGCGACAGCAGGCGGTAAGCATCTTCCAGTTCCGCGACATCCTGATGGCCGGTAGTATGGAAGGCAGCGGCCGCCACGATCAGGATCGCGGCATTGATGAACAGCGCCAGCATGAGCGCAAGCGTGCTGTCCCATGTGGCCCAGCGTATGGCGTCCTGTCGTCCCGGTATGGTGCGGGGAAAGGCGCGCGTCTGCACGATGGAGGAATGCAGGTACAGGTTATGCGGCATGACCGTCGCCCCGATAATGCCAATGGCGATATACAGCATTTTGCTGTTGGTCACGATCCGGGTGGAGGGCACGAACCCTTTCAGCAGGGCAGCGATGGGTGGACTTGCGGCTACGACCTGCACTGCAAAACACAGGGCGATGATGCTGAGCAGCCCGATAATGAATGCCTCAAGGTACCGGAAGCCCCGGTTCATCAGGAACAGGACAAGAAAAGCGTCCAGCACGGAAATCAGGGCACCTGCCAGTAGGGGAATGCCAAACAGCAGTTGCAGCGCCACCGCCGTGCCAATGACTTCCGCCAGATCACAGGCAATGATCGCCAGTTCACAGGCCAGCCACAGGATAATGTTCACGACCGGCGGGAAATGATCGCGGCATGCCTGCGCCAGATCGCGGCCGGTGGCGATGCCAAGCCGCGCCGACAGGGACTGCAGCACGATCGCCATAAGGTTGGACAGCATGATGACCGACAGCAGCGTATAACCGAATTGCGCGCCGCCCTGCAGGTCGGTGGCCCAGTTGCCGGGGTCCATATACCCGACGGACACCATGTATCCCGGCCCCACGAACGCCATGAACCGGCGCAGCCATGATGCGCTGGCGTCTGGCACGCGCACGCTGGCGAACGCTTCGGGCAGGCTGTTGGTGTCAGGTTCCCCCGCCCTGGCAAAACGCCATCCCGTGGATGAAGAGGAAGGGGAGGTCGGGGGTGTTGGTGGCGTCATGGTCATACTCAATCGTATCCGCCCTGAATATGCAATATGCTATATGACATTGCACAGGGAAATCTTATCAGCCGGTGCCATGGTCAGGCGATTGCGGAGTGTCAAAGAAAGATATGGGAGTTTCTAAAAATCATGGTTAATTTCAAAAATACAATGGAAATATTTTGCATTTCCCATTAAATAATATAAATTACCAAACAACATTTTATGTTTTACTTGTGTCGTGTAAATAGAGTATTTTATGAACTTGAGACGATGAGGCAGAGGTTCTGGTATGGCTTTTTTTCAAAACGCTCCGATCCATGCTGTCATGCAGGACCGACGACCGAAGGAAGGGCGTCAATCCTGTCCGAAAAGCGGAAGGCATCCTGCATCCTGCAGGCTTCGGTGCATCACGTCATGCCCAATGTAAATATCGCACATAATGCCTATATAGCCGGAATATTCTGTCCGGATGTCCTTGATATGCCACTATCTATGGTGCGGATCAGGGGAACCGCGTGCGTCCCTTTTGGCGAAAAGGAACGCAGTCGCTGCCCCTCCTCACGCTAGGGCCACCTTGCCAGCCGCTGCCAGCGCCACGTCCGCCTGTGGCGTATGGATACGTGCGCACAGTACATTGCGAAAATGACGTTCTAGCGGATTGTCCTGACTGAGTGCCGGATTGCCAATCGCCGCAACCCCCAGTTCCACGGCCCTGATGGCGTTTTCCGTCATGACGTATTTGGCCAGATTGGCCTCCGTGCCGGGATAATCACCGCTTTCGGTTCGGTCGAGCGCACCAGCCAGTATGCTGCGGTTGGTCATTAGCAGCGCGTCAATCTGCCCCAGCAGGGTATGAAACCGCGGTAACGTGGCCAGCGGTCGGCCCAGTGCGGTCGGCACGCGGGCATGCAGGAAGGAGATCAGCCAGTCGCGGGCGGCGCGGGCAACGCCATCATACAGGGCTGCAATGGCCAGCGCGTGGCCGATAACCAGCGTGCCATCGTTACTGTGCCACTGATCCGGCGCCCGTAGGTCAACCAGTGCCGTTTCGGGCAGTTCGACATCTTCAAATACGAAAGTATGGCTGCCTGTGGCGCGCATGCCCATCTGGTGCCAGCTTCGTTCAATACGTATGCCCGGCGCATGCAGGTCAACCAGTACCTGCCCGACCCGTGGCTGTGCCTCATCTGTCGCGACCCATACCATTCCCCAGCGGAGCGCGGTTGACCCGGTGGAATAGATTTTTCGCCCGTTCAGCACCGGCCTGCCTGATGCCAGCGAAATGCGTGTCGCAGGCAGGCCGCCGCGCGACGGGGTGCCAAGGTCCGGCTCGACCCGCAATGCATTGATCAGTGCACCATCACGCAGGGCGGTTTCAATGACCTGCCGCCGCGTGGTTTCGGGCCAGCTGGTGGCGCGTGCGATCAGGGCATGCTGCAGGAAATGCATGGCCAGTATCAGCGCCGTAGATGGATCGCCCGTGGCCAGTGTGCCCGTCACATTCACGATCTGCCTGATTCCGCCGCCCTGTCCACCGTCCGCACGTACTATGGTCAGGCCAGTCAGGCCTGCGGCGCGACAGTCATCAAGGTTGTCCATGGCAATTTCGCCAGACCGGTCATACGCGCCCGCGCGGGGGGCGAAACGTGCCGCCAGCGCGTCCAGCGCCTGCTGTGTCACGGCGGGGGACGGGGGAAGTGGTGAACCCATAGTTCAGATGTCCTTGCAGCGGTTATCCGTGGCGGATCAGGGTATGTGGACTTCATCATCATGAAACGGCAGGCGCAAGGCATGTCGTCTATCGTGATCGGCCCCCGGCCCGACAGTCCGGCGATTATCTGGCATGCGGACAGGAAAGCGCGTCCGTGCGGTTGCGTCATGCGGAGGGGGTTGCAAGTATGGCGGCCCGTCATGCGGCGGTGCGGGCCATGCACGCGCCGCCTCCTTTTTTCAAACCGCAGGTTTTTTGACATGAAGCAACGTGAACTCGGGCGTACCGGTATCAGGGTCAGTGAAATCTGCCTTGGCACGATGACCTTTGGCCAGCAGAACACGGAAGCCGAGGGGCATGCCCAGCTTGATATGGCCCTGGCGCATGGCATCAATTTCATTGATACGGCCGAACTTTATTCCATTCCCCCGCGTGCCGAGACCTATGGCGCGACGGAGCGGATTGTCGGAAGCTGGCTCAGGGCACGTGGGGGACGTGAGCGCCTGATCATCGCCAGCAAGGTGGTCGGACGCGGAACCATGCCATGGTTTCGTCCCGGTGGGGAAGAAACGCGCCTGACACCGCAGCAGATCCGCCACGCGCTGGACGGATCGCTGCAGCGACTGGGTACGGATTATATCGACCTTTACCAGTTGCACTGGCCCGACCGGAAAGTTGGCCTGTTCGGGGCAGGGGGCAATACGTTCACCACGCCGTCCGATGCGGATGAGGTGCCGATTGCCGAAACACTGGGCGCGCTGGCCGATCTGGTGAAGGAAGGCAAGATCCGCCATGTCGGCCTGTCGAACGAAACTGCGTGGGGCCTGTCGCAATATCTGGCCGAAGCCCGCAATGGCGCACCGCGCGTCGTGTCCATCCAGAACGCCTATAACCTGCTGAACCGCACGTTCGAAATCGGGCTGGCGGAAATGTCGCTGCGTGAGGGCGTGGGCCTGCTGGCCTATTCCCCGCTGGCGCAGGGTTATCTGACCGGAAAATACCTTGATGGTGCCCGGCCCGCCGGTGCGCGCACGACCCTGTTCAATCGCGGGCAGCGATATGAAAAACCGGGGGTGGATGATGCCATCCGTGCCTATGTCGCACTGGCGCGCGAACATGACATCGACCCGGTCCAGCTTGCCATCGCCTTTGTCACATCGCGACCGTTCGTGACATCCAACATTATCGGCGCGACCAGCGTGGCGCAGCTTGAGACCATTCTGGGGGCGGAAAACGTGACCATTACCCCCGAACTTGAAGACAGGATCAATGCGATCCATCAGGTCCATTCCAACCCTGCGCCCTGATCCTTTTCCGGCACCGCCTTTTAATCCAAAGGCGGCGTCACCCGATGCCGTCTGAAAAAAGTCTTCGTCAGAAAATTTCATCCCGATGGCGGGAATGATCTGCCGCCGTGAGTGTCGTCCCATGGCGGGATCATGCCTTTTTTATCAGCATCCCGGGACAAAGTATAAATGACAGGGATGATCCTGTCTGATTAAACATATCTGTACAGACTTATAAAATGACATGCTATATTGTCCGCCGGTCATTTCATGGGTGTTCCGGTGATTTTGTTTTTTTCTGGCCTGATTGCGCTTGTTCTTCTGGTCGCGCTGAATATTTTCATTTCACTTTCCGAAATATCATTTGCGGCGGCGCGCGATGCGCGGCTGCGGTCCCGCGCCGAGGCGGGCGATGAACGCGCCACCGCGTTCCTGAAGCTGCGGCGCAACAGCGGGCAGGTCATGACCGTCCTGCAGATATGCCTTAACGGTGTGGGTGTGCTGGGCGGCATGATCAGTTCGGAAATGATCGCGCCCTCCCTTACCCATGGGCTGATGGGGTGGGGGCTGCCCCGTTCCACGGCGGAAACGCTGGCCACCCTGTTCGGTTTTGTGCTGGTGACGGGCCTGTTCGTGCTGTTTGCCGACCTGCTGCCGAAACGCGTGGCCATGAACGCGCCGGACAAGATTGCGCTGGCTGTCGGCTGGTTCCCGGCGCTGGCGCTGAGGCTGCTCTATCCCATTGTCTGGGTGTTTTCCAAGCTGTCCGACGCCATCCTGCGGGCGCTGAAGATCCCGGCGGCCTCGGCTGTTGAACCTGTCACGCCAGAGGACCTGCGCGCCATCCTTGCCGCAGGCACGGCGTCCGGTGTCCTGCTGGAACAGGAACACCAGATGATCCAGAACGTGCTGGGCCTGCAGGACCGTTCGATCACATCCGCCATGACCCCGCGCGATGAAATCGTCTTCCTCGACCTGCAGGAAACCATCGAGGAACAGAAAACCAAGGTCCGGGCCAAGCCCTATTCACGCTATCCCCTGTGCAATGGCGGGCTGGATAATGTCGTCGGTTCCATCCGCGCCGAGGACGTACTGGCGGCCGTGGTGGACCGGGACCCGGCGGAAGTTTCCCCGCCGGGACCGCAGGGCGCGCTGTCCAGCGGCAATGCAATTTTCCGGGTGCGCCGGGATGTCCTGTCCGTGCCCGAGACGATCAACCTGTGGGATACGCTGGCGCAGTTTGACACGCATGGCGTGGGGTTTGCGCTGGTGGTGAACGAATACGGGCTGGTCGTGGGGCTGATTACCTTCAAGGACATCATGGGTGCGCTGATGGGCGGGCTGGCCAACCCGTTCGAGGAACAGCTGATCGTGCGCCGGGACGCCAATTCATGGCTGATTGACGGTGCCGCTTCCATCGGTGACGTGCGACGCGAACTGGAGGCCGCCGATCTGGATGAAGGCGGCCCCTTTGATACCATCGGCGGGTTTGTCATGCACCGCCTGCGCCGTATGGCGCGCAAGGCCGACCGCGTGGATACGCTTGGCTTCCGGTTTGAAGTGGTTGATGTGGAGGGCTTCCGCATCAACCAGCTTCTGGTTACCCGGCTGACCGGGGCGTAACCACGCCACGGGCCGCAGGATTACGGCCCGCGCATGCCGCCGCCCATATAGGGGCCCCGTCCCGGGCCGCCGTACCCGGTGCCATATCCCCCGCGGCCATAGCCGTCATCATGTGGGCCACGGTGATGGTGGTGATAGCGACCGCCATCGTGGCAGGCCGCAACGGACAGGCCGATGGCCAGGGCGCAGAGCAGTTTGGTGATACGTGTCATGTTTGCCTCCTGTAATCGCATGACAACGTCACGGCGGCGCGAAGGTTTGGGCGAAACGGCCCGCCATTCCGCCTAACGGCTGCTGCGTTTCCGGACGATCCGGGTATGCATGGCGCGGACTTTCTTCAGAATGGGCTGGAACGTGGCGCGATCTGTCTGTGCAAGGTCGGTCAGCAGCGATGTGGTTTCATGCACCGTATGCAGCGCCCCATCATATTCCTTGTAGGTCATCAGGTACTGCGCAAGGTCAAGCAGGCACTGCGCAAGCTGCGGGCGGAATTCCTGCGGGTGGTCCGTGGCAAGGGTGCGATACAGGGAAAGTGTCTGCTTCAGCGCAGCCAGCGCAGGGTCCAGCTGTTCCAGCCCGTTATGGCATAGAAAGACCTTGTACAGGCTGTCCGCGTAACCGGCGCGGTACCGGGCCGGATCGGCATCATACAGCCCGGCGTAGATGGACGCCGCGTCCTGCGCGGATTGCAGTGCATCCGCCAGCTGGCCCTGCCACTGATATGTGCACAGCAGGACAAGGAAGCGGGCCAGATCGGGCCGGAACCGTTCGGGCCGTGCCGCATCCAGCCCGCGGTACAGCGCCACGGCGTCGTGCATGCAGGTCAGAAAATCATCGCGGCCCGTTACCAGCTGCCGCAGCCGGGGCAGGGCCTGCAGGCACTGGGCAAGGGCGAACGGCTCCACATCATCCGGGTCATGTCCGGCAATCCTGTGAAATACGGCCATGGCGTCCTCGGCCGCCTGTAGCGCGGCCTTATGCTGGCCCAGTGTTTCATGCAGGGCTGCCGCACGGGTCAGGTCTGCCGCCAGCGCGGGTTCGTGCGCCTCCATGCCGGGCAGCAAGTCGGGCGTAGCGTTTTCGATCAGCGCGCGCAGCAGGGTCACGGCACGATCGGTGGAAGCCAGCGCGCTGTCGGCCTGCCCCAGCTGCATCTGGCACACGGCAAGCATGCTGTGTTTCCTGGCCAGTTCCCAGCCAGAGTGCGGCTCCCCCCTTTCAACCAGCTGTTCATGGATGGCGAGCATGGCTTCGACGATGCGCCGCATGTCATCATACCGGCCAAGGGTCCTGTAGATATGGGCCAGTATGTCCATGCTTCGCGCCAGTGCGGCGTGGCGGGCGCTGTCATCAATGATCTGCTGGTCCAGACGGCCGTGGTGGATGGATATGGCGTGCTGGATGACCTATGTGGACGGCCGGTTCGATGCAATGGATCACATTTGTTATCTCTCTGCGTTTCTCTAAATCTTGTTTTCTCGGTGGAATGCATCGCTGCTCGCAGGATGCGGGGATCCGGTCAGGTGCGCCCTTATGTCCGGCCTGTTTGTGCGACGTTTTTCGCTGGCCATTATGGGTGTGCGCTTGCGTGTCAGGCACCAATCTTGAAAACGTGCTCGATGGCACATGTCATCCAACGGTATCGCCTGAACTGTTCCTGAATTACAGTCTTCCCATCACGCTGGTCAGTGCATTCTGCCGGATCTACCGGGGCGAACCCCGGCATCCATCGTCTTGGCAGCGCATGTCAGATTACAGCGACATTGCGACCGGCCGGACGATAGATCTCTTTGCGCGACAGGAGAGCCCAGACGATCCGGGCCAGTTTGTTGGCAAGTGCGACGGTTGCAAGACGTGTTGGGCGACGC
>NZ_NKTX01000249.1 GCF_003207815.1 Komagataeibacter oboediens
CCGTTAATGGGGGCGTGCTGTCCTTTAAAGGAGGCCAGAGGGGCCGGGGTGGCAGGCAGGGTCTGCCAGCGTTTTGTTAAATGCTCAGTCATATCGTCAAGCCTCGTAAAAGAGCGTGTTGTGGGTAGGTAATCCCCCCATTTTTAGTGGGGCATTGAATGAGAATTCAGGCAGCTGTTTTTAGTTTCTGGGCGGGGGTTAGCCCGCTGTTCCCCATGTTGGGTCTGTCATGGTTATATGTCCAGAGCCATTGTGTTGCGACCTCCTGCACGTCCTGAATGCTTTCAAACAAATACTGCTCCAGCCATTCCTGCCGGACAGTTCTGTTGTAGCGTTCAATATAGGCGTTCTGCTGCGGATTACCCGGTTGCGTATAGATCAGGGTAATCCCCTGTTTTTCGGCCCATGAAACCAACGTATGACTGACATATTCAGGGCCATTATCCATTCGGATGGCTTCTGGTCTGCCACGCCACTCCATAACCTGTTCCAGATAGCGGACAACCCGACAGGCTGGCAGGGAAAAATCAACCTCAATCGCCAGTCCTTCACGATTGAAGATGGGGTGGACGGCCTCCATGCGGCATCAATGTGCCATGCTGGGGTCGGAATGACCATTCAGAGGAGACCGCCCGGATGAAAATTACCATGATCGG
>NZ_NKTX01000250.1 GCF_003207815.1 Komagataeibacter oboediens
AACCAGCCCGGTTGAAGGACAGATCAGCCGATTGAAAATGATCAAGCGAACCATGTTCGGAAGAGCAGGCTTCGAACTCCTCAGGGCTCGTGTCCTCCAGCCCGCATAATCAAAAACATCATCACGAAAAGTGCGGAAGAACCCAAAAATAACCCCTGATCGGCATGCTATATTAACCCTCTGTTGAAGGCCCGGCCTGTCTCCTGAAGCCGTAGGCGTAAGGAGACAGGCCGGGGCAGGTATGGATCTGGAGAGAGGTTCAGTTACGGTTCCTGAACCGCCAGCTTTCGTTCCCTGTCTCGATGATGTCGCAGTGATGGGTCAGACGGTCGAGCAGTGCCGTGGTCATCTTGGCGTCGGCGAATACACTGGCTCATTCACCGAAGGACAGGTTCGTGGTGACAATGACCGAGGTCTGTTCATAAAGGCGGCTGATCATATGGAACAGCAACTGTCCGCCAGACTGGGCAAAGGGCAGGTATCCCAGTTCGTCGAGGATGACAAAGTCCAGTCGGCCGGGTTGTTCGGCCAGCCGACCCGCCCTTGCCGCCCGACTGTCAGCCTCAAGCCGGTTGACCAGGTCCACCACGTTGAAGAACCGGCCACGCCGACCTGTGCGGATGCAGCTCCGGCCAATGGC
>NZ_NKTX01000251.1 GCF_003207815.1 Komagataeibacter oboediens
ATTCCGACCCTTGGGCGCTACCCACAGCTTGACCGGGTTCGCATGCCGCATGACATGCGCAACCTTTCGGTGGAGCAGCTGAAGCAGCTGGCGGAAGAACTGCGGTCCGAGACGATCGATGCCGTATCTACCACCGGCGGCCACCTTGGCGCGTCGCTGGGCGTGGTCGAACTGACGGTGGCGCTGCATGCCGTGTTCGACACGCCCGATGACCGGGTGATCTGGGATGTCGGCCACCAGGCCTATCCGCACAAGATCCTGACCGGACGGCGCGAGCGCATCCGCACCCTGCGCCAGCCGGGCGGCCTGTCGGGCTTCACCCGGCGCAGCGAGAGCGAATATGACCCGTTCGGGGCGGCGCATTCCTCGACCTCCATTTCCGCCGGTCTCGGCATGGCCGTCGCCCACCACCTGCGCGCGGAGGAAGACCCCTCCTACCGCGAGCGAAACGTGATCGCGGTGATCGGCGATGGCTCGATCTCGGCGGGCATGGCGTACGAAGCCATGAACAACGCGTCGCATTGCGGCCCGGGCGCCGAGCGCCTGATCGTGGTGCTGAACGATAACGAGATGTCCATCGCGCCGCCGGTCGGCGCGATGTCGAACTACCTCTCGCGCCTCATGTCGTCGCGCAAGTT
>NZ_NKTX01000277.1 GCF_003207815.1 Komagataeibacter oboediens
AGAGAAATCCCCGTTTCATGGGAATATATGTGATATCGGAACACCAGACCTGGTCAGGCCGATTGATGACCAGATCCCGCAGAAGATATGGATATTTCCGATGCTCCGGATGGGGCACGGTCGTGCGCGGCTTCTGGTAGATCGCCCGCAGGCCCATGATCGCCATGAGCCGCCGGACCCGCTTGCGGCCCACTTCATGTCCCAGGCGGCGCAGATGCCATGTCATCTGCCGTGAGCCATAATAGGGCGTTTCCAGGAACTGGGCGTCGATCAGCCGCATCAGCTCCAGATTGGCCTCGCTCTGTGGCACAGGCCGATAGTAGACGCCCGACCGGTTGAGTTGCAGCAGCGTGCATTGCCGGATTATCGGCAGACGCGCTCGCTTCGGGTCAATCATCTGCCGCCTCTGATCACGCCCAACCGAGCAGAGGCATCCCGCAAAAAATCCCGTTCCACCAGCAACTGGCCGATCTTGGCATGCAGTTTCTCTACATCAGCAGGGCTGACTGAAGGTTCCGTTACTGACTTACCAGAAAAAAGGCTTGCCATGCCTTCGATCGCCTGGCGCTTCCATTGGGCGATCATCGTCTGATGCACGCCATGTTTCGACGCCAACTCCGCCAGCGTCAGTTC
>NZ_NKTX01000252.1 GCF_003207815.1 Komagataeibacter oboediens
GTAAGCTCCCGGCGACTGACGCCTTGCTGAATACTTCTGGTCTTGTTCAGCTATGAAGCATGAGCGATTTAAGAGATAGGGACGCGGTACTACCTGCGAGTGTCGCAGGTAGTACCGCAGAGAGGCTCCAAAGGAGCGGTAGAGAGACAGGCGAGCGGGACAGGCTGGCGGACGCCTCGCGGATCGAGATCGTTTCGGATCGCCGCCGCTGGCACGCCCCTGAATTTCGCGCGCGAGTGGTCATCGCGTCCTACGAGAGCCGACGCCCAATAAGGGAGGTGGCTGCACAGTATGGGATCCATCCAAGTCTGGTGTTTCGCTGGCGGCGAGAGGCTCGGGCCAAAGCGCAGGCCAAAGGCGGGACATCGTTCATACCTGTCATGGTGGCCCCGGCCCCCGAGCCGCAGCCATTGGAGCGTCGGAGAGAACAGGGAACGCTGTCCGGCCAAGCCGTCAGCCTGGTCTTTCCGGACGGTGTGCGGCTGGAGTTCGACACAGGGCTGTCCGCTGATCGTCTGCGTGAAATTGTGGGTGCACTACGATCATGATCCCGCTTCCTTCCACGCTGAGGATATGGCTGGCGGCCGGTGTAACCGATATGCGCCTGGGGATGCCCGGGCTGGCGTTGAAGG
>NZ_NKTX01000253.1 GCF_003207815.1 Komagataeibacter oboediens
GATCGTAGTGCGCCCACAATCTCACGCAGACGATCAGCGGACAGCCCTGTGTCGAACTCCAGCCGCACACCGTCCGGAAAGACCAGGCTGACGGCTCGGTCGGACAGCGTTCCCTGTTCTCTCCGACGCTCCAATGGCTGCGGCTCGGGGGCCGGGGCCACCATGACAGGTATGAACGATGTCCCGCCTTTGGCCCGAGCCTCTCGCCGCCAGCGAAACACCAGACTTGGATGGATCCCATACTGTGCAGCCACCTCCCTTATGGGGCGTCGGCTCTCGTAGGACGCGATGACCACTCGCGCGCGAAATTCAGGGGCGTGCCAGCGGCGGCGATCCGAAACGATCTCGATCCGCGAGGCGCCCGCCAGCCTGTCCCGCTCGCCTGTCTCTCTACCGCTCCTTTGGAGCCTCTCTGCGGTACTACCTGCGACACTCGCAGGTAGTACCGCGTCCCTATCTCTTAAATCGCTCATGCTTCATAGCTGAACCAGACCAGAAGTATTCAGCAAGGCGTCAGTCGCCGGGAGCTTACCTTGTACTGCGGAAAAGAAGCTGAGAAATCCTGAAGGTATGCAACTTTTGGGGATTTTTCTGTCGTGTCACGCTTCCGGTGCCTTGATCTTCCTCCCTC
>NZ_NKTX01000254.1 GCF_003207815.1 Komagataeibacter oboediens
CGGATCTTTCCAATTGTTTCCACAACAAGCATCCCAAACCGGGCCTCCATTCAGCATGAAGGCCATCGTGAACCCGTTTCTCAGAAAGGGGTCGTTTTTAGCTGCCTGTCCCCCTTCCGAAGGGGTCACTTTTCCATGCCGCTTAACAGACCACCTCGCGCATATCCGTCGTGCGAGGGCGACCGCCCCGTTTCGCAGGGGGCACAAATGGCATGATCAAAGCCCATTCCCCGTCCATCATATCCGATGGATATCGCAGTCCTTCCCGGCTATGTTCACGTCGGGCAATACCAGTCCATGTCACCATTCACTCCATCTCTTCGTAAAGACGGATGAATCACAACAGGCTGGTATTGTTCAAAAACTTTCGGATCAGGCTCTTATGAAGACGCGGAGCCTGCCGTTTCGTAATAACAAGATTTTCTTCTCTCCAACGTCTGACAACTTTTAATTCGTCTGCAGACAATGTCGCCCGTCTGTCGTATTCATCGAGATTAATGTGGAATTTGTATTCGGGCTGGATGTGAGAGCCTGTCGGGTTGGTCATTTTGAGGGTTATAAGGCCGAGGCTGACCCGGCTTATGCCGCCTGAAGCCGTGCCATTCTTTTGCAGTTGTATGCGAGAGC
>NZ_NKTX01000255.1 GCF_003207815.1 Komagataeibacter oboediens
TCAGCATGAAGGCCATCGTGAACCCGTTTCTCAGAAAGGGGTCGTTTTTGGCTGCCTGTCCCCCTTCCGAAGGGGTCACTTTTCCATGCCGCTTAACACTCCGGGGTGCTGTCGTGCGGACAGCGGGATCCGCCGCATTTTCGGGCGCGTCCTCGGCGAGCGTCGTCTCCAGTTCTTCCAGTTCGAGTTCGAGTTGGGCCAGCAGGCGGCGCCCCCGCTCCGACGAGGCGCCGAAACGGTCCTGGCGCATCCGCGCGATAAGATGTTTGAGATGGGCAACCTGCGCTTCGGCGCTGGCCGCACGGGCTTCCGCGACCTCGGCACGCGCCTCGGCAGCGGCAAGTGCCGCGCGCAAGGCGATGATGTCGTCCGTGTCTCCCGTCATGAAGGCAGTTGATCACATGGGCGCTCAAAAGGGTACCAGTATATGCTGACCTGGCGCGGTTTTTATTATCCCGCCAGTTCAGGTCTCCATGTTTTCTGCGGATTGCGCCAGTCCACACCCTCCAGCAGACAAGTCAATTGTGACGGGGAGAGATGGATCGCTCCGTCCTTTGCCGAAGGCCACAGGAAATGCCCGCGCTCGATCCGCTTCGCATATAAGGAAAGGCCGATCC
>NZ_NKTX01000256.1 GCF_003207815.1 Komagataeibacter oboediens
CGTTCCCCTGACAGCGCGGACAATGACGGTTGCGACAGCTGTTATAGGCGATCCGCCAGTGTCCACAGTCCCCGCAGGCCGCGACATGACCACCAAGGGTGTCAATCGGCACTCAAAAATAACCCCTGATCGGCATGCAATATTAACCCCCTGTTGAAGGCCCGGCCTGTCTCCTGAAGCCGTAGGCGTAAGGAGACAGGCCGGGGCAGGTATGGATCTGGAGAGAGGTTCAGTTACGGTTCCTGAACCGCCAGCTTTCGTTCCCTGTCTCGATGATGTCGCAGTGATGGGTCAGACGGTCGAGCAGTGCCGTGGTCATCTTGGCGTCGGCGAATACACTGGCCCATTCACCGAAGGACAGGTTCGTGGTGACAATGACCGAGGTCTGTTCATAAAGGCGGCTGATCATATGGAACAGCAACTGTCCGCCAGACTGGGCAAAGGGCAGGTATCCCAGTTCGTCGAGGATGACAAAGTCCAGTCGGCCGAGTTGTTCGGCCAGCCGACCCGCCCTTGCCGCCCGACTGTCAGCCTCAAGCCGGTTGACCAGGTCCACCACGTTGAAGAACCGGCCACGCCGACCTGTGCGGATGCAGCTCCGGCCAATGGC
>NZ_NKTX01000257.1 GCF_003207815.1 Komagataeibacter oboediens
GCCATTGGCCGGAGCTGCATCCGCACAGGTCGGCGTGGCCGGTTCTTCAACGTGGTGGACCTGGTCAACCGGCTTGAGGCTGACAGTCGGGCGGCAAGGGCGGGTCGGCTGGCCGAACAACTCGGCCGACTGGACTTTGTCATCCTCGACGAACTGGGATATCTGCCATTTGCCCAGTCTGGCGGGCAGTTGCTGTTCCATATGATCAGCCGCCTTTATGAACAGACCTCGGTCATTGTCACCACGAACCTGTCCTTCGGTGAATGGGCCAGTGTATTCGCCGACGCCAAGATGACCACGGCACTGCTCGACCGTCTGACCCATCACTGCGACATCATCGAGACAGGGAACGAAAGCTGGCGGTTCAGGAACCGTAACTGAACCTCTCTCCAGATCCATACCTGCCCCGGCCTGTCTCCTTACGCCTACGGCTTCAGGAGACAGGCCGGGCCTTCAACAGGGGGTTAATATTGCATGCCGATCAGGGGTTATTTTTGAGTGCCGATTGACACTCGGATCTTACCCCCGTCAGAATGGTCTGGCTGTGGCTTTGCGCGAAGTCGGCCGGATCGAACGGTCAATTTTTATGCTCGACTGGATACAGGATCT
>NZ_NKTX01000025.1 GCF_003207815.1 Komagataeibacter oboediens
CGGTCAGCCCTGATTTGACCTGATAGAGCCGCATCATGGCCTCTTGGCGCGACTGACAGTGCACGAGACCTGTCGGCCATGGATATTGCGCGCCTGGCTCCCCTTTCAGCCTGTAGGATTGGAACACGTAGGCTTCGGTCTCGGGTGCGGGCATAGCGAATCCTTTCCTGTATGTTCTTATTGCGTTCTCATAGAGTCGGGAAAGCTGTTTTTGCACGCCCGGACAATTGACCAAAAAAAATTCACTGAGCGGTCATTTGACCGTTGACTGTCGCGGTCATTTGGCCGCATGATTACCCCATCACCAACACGGAGATGGGCAGTGAACAGCCTCACAATTCTCTCTACGGCAATACGGCAGGACGCGGATGGGCGTTACTGCCTGAACGATTGCCACCGGGCGGCTGGTGGCGTTGCGAAGGACGCTCCGGGGCAGTGGCTTCGCACGGATCAGGCGAAAAAGCTGATCGAAGAATTGGAAACTATGCAGAATTGCACAGTTTCTGAAACTGCCGGAAAGCCGGTAGAAACGGTTCCGGGCCGCAATGGCGGGACATATGCCTGCAAGGAACTGGTCTACGCCTACGCGATGTGGATCAGCGCCGCTTTCCATCTGACCGTCATTCGCGCATTCGACGCGATGGTGACGGGGGCCACATCGGTTCAGACCCCCGCCATCGACCTGAACGATCCCGCATTCCTTCGCAGCACCCTTCTGACCTACACCGAAAAAGTGCTGGCCCTCGAGGCTGAGAAGGCAGAAGCCGCGCCCAAGCTGGAAGTATTCGAGCGCCTCGCCAACAGCAAGGGCCGCACGAACCTGCGTGAAGTCGGTAAGGAACTGCAGATCGGTTCCAAGCGTGGCATCGAGTTCCTGCGCGAGATCAAATGGACGTTCCGCGATCAGGCCGGACGCTGGAAAGCCTACGCGGGCGCGGTCGATGCCGGTTACGTCGAGATGAAATACACCACCTACACCAATACATCGGGCGAAGAAGTCAGCACGCAGCAGGTATTCGTGACGCCGAAAGGCATGGCGCGACTGGCGCACCGTCTGGGGATGCAGTGATGCCCGACAACCACCTAACCCGCTTCCTTGGCATGGCCCTGCTCGGTGCCATGCTTTTGGGCACGGTGTTCTACGCATTCGCCACTGTTGCAATGCCCTGACACGCCCAGGCCACCGGGATCGCGGTCCCGGCAGTCTGGCCGAGTTGGCCAAATATTTTCCAAGTAATGAGAGGAATTGATTATGTGCAGTAATCTTCCCGATGGTTGTTCGCAGGGTGATATTGACGCGCGGTTCGGAAATCTGTCTGCAAAGGCAGAGGATGACCTTCAGACCATTGATGAATGGAAGGTCCATCTCCGGGGCTGGATGGCGTGGGCTAAGGGTCGCAGCCTGAGCGATGGCTTCCAGATGGATGAATTTATTGCGGGCATCGAAAACCAGCTTATCGACCTGACCGCGCAGGCCAAGGAAATTGAGGCGGACGGGCAGGTTCCCGCGACCGTGGCGCACATTGTCCGTCCGCGTCTGGCGTTGGTGGGTGCGGCATGAACAAGAACACGCCCGAACCCCGCCGCTTCATCATCGGCCTCGATAAGGATGGTGAAGTAATCGACTGCCATCCGAAGGACGGCAAGTTCCGTCCCTGCCCGACGGGATATGCCCCGCAAACGATCCTGGTTGTCACCGCTGACGTGGATGTTCCCGCATGAAAAACCTTCTGACAGAACACCAGCGCGTGCGGATCAACCGGCGCGTGATGCAGAACCATAATGGGAGGCGGGGGCTGTGACATACGAACAGCGTCGGGCTTTGGTAAACAGCCTGAATGAACAGTATGGCGGGAACTGGGACAGCCGCGTGCGTGACGATCTGGAAATCCCCGCGTGTCCGGTTCCTGATTACGACAAGATTTACTTCCCGCCATCCTATGGAGTCCCCCGTCATGTCTGAAACGATTGAACGTAAAGCGACCACAACACCCGTCAAGCAGGATCAGGCGGTGGCAACAAGGCAGGAACAGGAACCAGCCGTATCCAATGGCATCCTGAACGTCATCGCGCGCGCGGCCGCCGATCCGTCTGTTGATGTGGACAAGATGCATGAACTGCTCAAGTTGCAGGACAGCATCATGAAGCGGCAGGCAGAGGCCGAGTTCAACCAGGCAATGGCCGATGCGACCGGGGAAATCCAGCGCGTTGCGAAGATGGGCAAGGTCGATACCGGCAAGGGGAAATACAGCTTCGCCCGATGGGAAGATATGGACCGGATGCTTCGGCCGGTCATGCAGAAGTTCGGGTTTTCCTTGTCATTTGACGCACAGGAGCGGCAAGGCGGCGGCCTGATGATCACAGGAACAATCCGGCATCGCAGCGGGCACAGCCAGACGGCCTCAATGCCCCTACCAGTTGATAATGGCCCCGGCCGCAACGCCCTGCAGGCAATGGGATCAACGCTGTCCTACGGGAAGCGGTATTGCGCGGAGATGCTGTTCAACATCGTGCGCGAGAATGCCGATGATGATGGTGCGCAGGGGTTTGTCCGTACTGTGGATGCGGCGCAAGCGAAGGCTATTCAGGATATGGTTGCTGAAATTGGCATGCCTTTGGCAGATGTTCTCAAGCATTTCGGCGCCAACTCGATACAGGAACTCCCGGCCAATCAGTTTGCTCGGATTGTAAATTCTCTGAACAAGCGCCGCCAGACAGGAGCGCCAACGAAATGAAGATCCACACAATGGAGCAGGGCAGCGAAGCGTGGCTTCATGCCCGGCTGGGCCTTCCTACGGCATCTGAGTTTGATAAGATCGTCAGTAACACTGGGAAACTTTCTACCCAGTCCCGCAAGTATGCCATCAGGCTTGTCGGGGAAATCATTCTCCGGAGACCTCTCGGGGCTGATCTATCAAACAATTACGATGTGCAGCGCGGCAATGAACTTGAGCCGGTCGCAGCTGACCTTTACGCGTTCGAGACTGGTCGCGTCCTGCAGAAAGTCGGCTTCGTGACGCTTGATAGCGGCATTGCCGGGGCCAGTCCTGACCGGCTGGTGGGCGATGATGGGCTTCTGGAAATCAAGTGCCCGAAGGTAGAAACCCACATCGAATACGAGTTCGACGGGTTTGGGCACAAGTATAATACCCAGACACAAGGCCAGATGATGGTCTGTGAACGCGAATGGACAGACAAGTATTCCTATTGCGAGGAAATGCCGTCCTACGTGGAGCGGGTGTTCCGGGATGAACCGTTCATCAAGAACCTGGGACAGGCCCTCAAAGACTTCAATGACATGAAGCTGGAACTGTTGGAACTGGCCCGGCAGCGCGGGATGATGCAGCAGTCGGAGATTGCGGCATGATCCCCACCAGCGACGCCGCCGAACCCGACTACCTGGCAACCCGGCTGACGTGGACGCAGCAGGTCGAACTTCACATGAGGGCGCACAATTCTGCGCCCCTCACCCTTTGCCAGAAGCGCCGGTTGCGCATTGCCCGCGATAACGGCGTCGAGCCGTGGGACGCATTCGAGCAGATCGTGGGGGCTGATAATGTGTGGTTCTGACGAACTGATCCACGACGCGCGGCAGGTTGATTTGGAAGAAACGATAAAGATGAACGAAACACCGATGTATCTTGTGCCGGGGCGGCTGACGGATGAGCAGGAAACCAACATGCGGAGCGAGTTGCTCGGCGGACCCATTCTCGATGCCGCCGACATGTTCGTGCGCATGATGGGCATTGTAGGCACCCCCATCCAGCCGTGTGCGGATGTGGAGACGGTTGGCTTCGTCCCCGACAAATCTAACCTGTTTGTCGATAAGCGTTTACCCATGACGAACATATATCGTTCTGCTGGCGATCCTTGGCCGGTTCCTTTGGTCCGCCGCACCGACATGGAGGCGCAGGTTGCCCGTGTGGCGGCTAAGAAGGATGCGGAGATTGAGCGTCTACGGCGCGCATTGTCTCGAGTGGGGGATGCTCTGGCCTACGAAATAAATGAACACAGTATTGTCGATACCGTGTGGATCAGTCCCATCGAAACAATGGACGATTTCATTGAAGCAGCCCTCACCGAAGGATCGGCAGAATGATCGAGAAACCGGATTTCGATGATTTCCACCATATCGTGGACATGGCTGGCCGCGATGGATACCAGAGCGTTTCTGTCGATCGTGCCGTAGTGGCGAAGGGATTTCTGGAAGAAATGGTTCACGAAGATGGCCGCGTTGAGAACATGACAGTAGCTGACCTGATTTACATGCTTGAGGATGTAGTGGGATGAGCGAATGGAACGGCCTACCAGATCAGCCGGAGCGGAGTGGGTGGCACGTAATCGCCTGCGGCGCGCCAAGAGCGGTGTGGTGGGATGCTGAAAGTCATTATTGGTGGGATGGGGAAAGGCGATTTTATATTACAATTCCCGAGATAAAAGCGTCCTCTCGTTCTTACAAATACTTAGGTGCCGTCTATTCTTCATTCGAAACCGCGCAGATGCGGAAGGATGAGCGGGAGCGGGCAGCCAAAGCCGCCCAGGCAATCAGCATCCATTATTACGCACTGGGTGACATGGCGGAAGATGATGCGGATGTCGTGGCATTTGACGAACGTATGATTGGCGCCAGTGAGTGCGCTACAGCCATCCGCACCCTAACCGACAAGGAAGGGAAGAAGTCGTGAGAAGTCGGGAAGAACAGATCAAGGTTCTGGCGGATGATTTCGCTAATCCGCCAGAAAGCTACCAGATGATGGAAGTGGCGGAACTGCATATCAACGAGGCCATCCAGCGCGGGCGCGAACTGGAGCGCGCGGAGATGGGACGGGATACGGCGCGGTTGGATTGGATCGAACGTCACCGCGCAACGCAGGCCGTGCATCTGGATGGTTCTGGTTGGCATGTTTTGGCGGAAGGAAGTGACGCGGGTTTTAGCGGGAATACGTTTCGGATCGCCATTGACGCGGCCATGAACGCGGAGAACGGGCAGTGACCGTAACCCTGACAGGCATCACTAAATCAATGGTGCCAGGCGTCGATACTGCTGCCCAGCTTCTCGCCTACTGCGCCCGCGTGTCCAGTACAGCCAACCAGATGAACCACGAGACCGGACCTAAGCTGCTGCGGTTTCTGGTTGAGCGCCGGGAGTGGTCGCCTCTGGAAATGATATCTCTGACTATGGAGATCGATACTACGCGCGACATTGCACGTCAGATCCTGCGGCATCGATCCTTCTCGTTTCAGGAGTTCTCCCAGCGCTATGCGGTAGTGGATGACATTCCTGTGTTCCGTGAGGCGCGATTGCAGGATCACACGGACCGGCAGAACAGCATCGAGACGGATGACGAAGAATTGGCCGGTGGATGGGAGGATATGCAGGCCCGCGTCCACATCGCCGCTGACGATGCCTATAGCTGGGCGCTGGAGAACGGTATCGCCAAAGAGGTGGCCCGCGCAGTGCTGCCCGAGGGCATGACCCCTTCACGCCTCTACATGGCCGGAACGCTGCGATCATGGATGCACTACTGCGCACTGCGGTGCGAGCGGAAAACCCAGAAAGAGCACCGGGAAATTGCCTTCGACGTGGCCGATATCCTGCGCGAGCAGTTCCCCGATATTGCCGACCTTATCCCGAGCCGGGAGGACGAAAATTGACCGAACAAACCCACACCCCCTACCAGCGCGGCCGCCGGGCTGCTGAGCGTGGAGCGCCGCGTGAATGTCCTGTAGAAATGGTTGCCTTTGGCGGAGCACTTGAGTGGTTTAAGGGCTACGATAGCGTTCCTGTGGCCCCTTGTGGGGGAAAGGTGCCGGACAGCACCGTCAACCATCCCCAACACTATAATGCCCATCCATCCGGCATCGAATGCATTCAGGTGGTCGAACATATGTCATTCAACCTCGGCAATGCCCTGAAATACATCTGGCGCGCCGATGAGAAGGGCAACGCACTCGAGGATCTGAAAAAGGCCGAGTGGTATATTAAGCGCGAGATCGCGCGGCGGGAGGAGGCAGCATGAGGCTCCGCACAAACAGCCATTTCGGCTTTTTCTACAAAGGCTACCGGGTGGAATGCACCAGCAACATCGCGCGGATTTTTCTGCGCGACAAACTGGTAGGGCAGTCTCGGGCCATCTCTCGCGCCGCTATCGAGCGGGACGTTGAGCGCGTGATTGCTGGGGAGGCGGCATGACCTACAATCTGCGCGTGGCTGGCGGCCTGACTGAACCGCTGGAACTGGTCGCCCAGAACCGATACCACGTGTTCCTGCGGTGGCGTGGCGAGATCGTCGCGACACATCTGGGGGCATGGAACGCTCTGGTGGAGAGTGGGCGCGTGGTGGAGGTGGGGAATGGGTGAAGCGCTGGAACGCTGGCTCAGTCGCGAGGGTCTGGCCCGACGCATAGACGTGAAGCCCCACAACGTGGCCCGCATGGTCAAGCAGGGCAAGCTGCCACGCCCCAGCTATCACCTTGGCGAGCGCAGTCCGCGATGGGACCGGCACGCCGTGGATGCTCTCATGATGAAAAGCCAGGGCATTGAGATCAAGCGCGACATGGATGAGATATTAGAGCAGGCTTGTGAAGAAAAAATCAGACAGCACGCGGCGCTTCAAAGTCGTAAAAAAGCGGCTGGCAGACGGGTCAATTAAGGAATACCGGTATCCAGTGAAGAAGGCTGGTGAGGATGAACCTCGCCAGCCCGCACAGGGGACGTTATCCCATATCATCCGGCTATATCAGGGCAGCGTAGAGTTTCATTCCGCGAAGCCTAAAACACAGAGTGTGAGAAGTCTTTATCTGGGTGAGTTTGAAAATATTTTGGCGTTGCCAATACAGGACGTGAAGAGGAGAAATATCTTAACGATCAGAGATATGCTTTCTACAATTCGCGGGAACGGGGCCGCTAACGGTTTTCTAGCGGCAGCCAGATCATTATTCGCATGGGCAATCAGTCGTGATTGGGTTGAAATAAACCCGGCCGCCGGGGTCAAGCCGATGCCTGTTTCTCCATTGCCCGCATGGACACCAGAGATCGTGCGGCAGGCCATGGAGACACTGACCCCTACCCTGAAACGCGCCGTCATTCTGGCCCTGTTTACCGGGCAGCGCCGAGGGGATTTGTGCAGAATGAAGTGGAACGACATATCTGATGGTGTAATCTATCTCGTTCAGGGAAAGACTGGCGTCCCGCTCAGAATACCCGTTCATCCCGCATTGCAAGCGCATCTTGAGCGCTGGCCCCGGACGAACGAGTTTATTTTAACAACATCAAGAGGGCGCCCATGCCGACCTGATACATTGTCTGGGGGGCTGTATAATGCGGCGGTGGAAGGGAAAATACCCAAGGGATTTAATATCCACGGCCTACGAAAAATGGCGGCGACGTTATTGGCAGAGGCCGGATGCTCTACACATGAGATCGCGGCAATAACTGGCCATAAAAGCCTTGCCATGGTTCAGCACTATACGGCGTCAGTCAATCAGGAGAAATTGGCGAAGGAGGCCATCAGTCGGATAAATGCCAGTTTCCTAAACGAAAAGGAAACTGGCTCGTAACATACTGAAAATACTAGGTTTAAAGATCCCCTGTCAGGAACTGCGCGCGGCCCAGACCGAAGCTCCAGTGTTCATCCTGGTTTTCAATAACCGATACCATCAGGTCGGATGGCGCAAGGCCACAGCGGGCCTGCAGCGTTTCCGCCAGCAGCTTGTAGAACGCAGCAATCTGTTCCTTGCCACGCGGGCGCGAAACCACCTGCAGCAGCACGACCTTGGGCGTACGGGGAATGTCCAGCCCCGTATCCTCGATCACCATATGGGTGGGTTCGTGTTCGGATACCAGCTGGTAGCGATCGCGTGCAGGCACCTTGAACGCTTCCAGCATGGCGTCATGCGCAGCGTCGAGCAGCCCGCGCAGTTCCGCCGGGTTCCGCTGTCCTTTTACAACGTGAAAATGCAGCAAAGGCATGATGTTTTCCTTGTTCCTGTCTGAACGTCGAGGCTCAGCCGACCTGAATGATGAGCTGGCGAAGTGTCGAAACCATGTCACGCAGTTCCTGCGCGGTGGAAATGAACGGCGGCCCGAAGGAGACCGCCTCCCCCGTCACGCGCAGCAGCAGGCCGCCACGCAGGGCGGCTTCAAACAGGGCCTGCCCACGCGCGCCCGGTTTGCCGTCCACCGGTTTGAGGTCAATGGCCGCCGTCAGGCCAATATTGCGGATATCGGCAATGGTATCGAGGTCTTTCAGACTGTGGATGGCGTCTTCCAGCACGGGTTCAAGTTCGCGCACCCGGGCGACAAGCCCTTCCTCACGCATGACATCCAGCACGACATGTCCCACCGCCGCTGCCATGGGGTGGCCGGAATATGTATAACCATGACAGAACTCGATGGCATTTTCCGGACCGGTCATGAAGGTGTTGTAAATCTCGTCCGTGACGATCACCCCGCCCATCGGCACGATGCCATTGGTCACGGCCTTGGCGAAGGTAATGATGTCCGGCGTTACGCCAAAACGCTGGGCGCCAAAGTTCTCGCCCATGCGGCCGAAGCCGGTAATGACTTCGTCAAAGATCAGCAGGATGCCGTTGGCCGTGCAGATTTCACGCAGGCGCTGCAGATACCCGACCGGCGGCACGATCACCCCGGTCGATCCCTGTACCGGTTCGACAATGACCGCAGCGATGGTGGAGGCATCATGCAGCGTTACAAGCCGGACAAGATCTTCCGCCCGGTGGGTGCCCCATGCCGGCTGCCCGCGGGTAAAGGCCATGTGCGCGGGTTCATAGGTATGACGCAGATGGTCGACGCCCGGCATCATGCCGGCGGCGAACATCTTGCGGTTGGACACGATGCCCCCCACCGACATGCCACCGAAGCCGACACCGTGATAGCCGCGTTCGCGCCCGATCATGCGGAAACGGTTTCCCGCCCCCTTGATACGGTGGTACCCCAGCGCAACCTTCAGCGCCGTATCGACCGCTTCCGACCCGGAATTGGCGAAGAAGACGTGATCCATGCCCTGCGGGGCAAGGTCGGCAATCCGTTCAGCCAGCGAGATGGCGCCGGGATGGGTCAACTGGAAGCTTGGCGCGAAATCCAGCGTTTCGGCCTGCCTGCGCACGGCTTCGACAATACGCGGATGGGCGTGCCCCAGCGGGGTGCACCACAGGCCCGACAGGGTATCGAACAGCCTGTGCCCCTCGCTGGTCGTGTAATACGCCCCTTCGGCACTGACCAGCGTACGGGGGGGCATGTTGGCCCGCAAATGGCGGTTGGCGGTAAAGGGTTGCCAGTACACCCCTTCGCGCTCGTTCCGGAGGAGTTCTGCTTTTTCTGAATCCTGAGCCATGTTACAATCCTGCACTGAAATCCGCCCCCAGTCCCTGATGCGAGGACGATTCATTTCATGACCGTAAGTCCCGGCCCGCGCCCTGTATATGTACAATCCGGCCGCGCGTTGTGAAACTGTACTGATTGGCACCGGCTTTTCCATGACATCCCCCCCTTTCCGCAATCCGGACCGACGCAGCCACACGCCCCTTGTCGGCCAGATCGGACAGGATCTTGAAGACCGCATCCGCAGTGGTGTCCTGCGCCGGGGGGAACGGCTGCCATCCATCCGGCGCATGGCGCGGCAATGCGGGGTCAGCACCATTACCATCGCCAATACCTACCTGCGGCTGGCCAGCACGGGACTGGTGGAAAGCCGGGGCACGCGAGGATATTTTGTCATAGGCCCGGAACGCGGCACGCCGCTGCTGCAACGCTCCATTGATTCCATGTGGCTGCTTCAGCACGCATATGAGGACGAAGCCCCGGTGATCAAGGCGGGATGCGGGTGGCTGCCATCCGACATGCTGTTCACATCGGCCACCCAGCGCGCGCTGACGGGACTGTCGCCACAGAAACTGGCGGCCATGCTGGAATACGGCAACCCCTACGGCCATGCCGGATTGCGGCACAATATCCGCCAGATGCTGGCACGCCGGGACATTGCCTGCACCGAAGGCAGCATCATCCTGACCCATGGGGCAAGCCAGGCGCTGGAACTGGCGGTGCGCTGTCTTTCAACGCGGGGTGATACGATACTGGTGGAAGATCCGGGGTATTGCAATCTCTACCCGGCCCTGCAGGCGCTGGGCCTGCAGATCGCCAGCATTCCGCGCCTGCGCGACGGTCCGTGCCCCGAACAGCTGGAGCGCATGGTGCGCCGGTACCAGCCACGCCTGTTCATAACGACCTCCATCCTGCACAACCCCACCGGCACCTGCAGTACGGCACGCAACATGCGTGATGTCCTGCGCATTGCCCGGAAGCATGATGTGACCGTAATTGAAGATGACATCTTCCTGGACCTTGCCCCGGACGGGCAGCAGACACTGTCGCAACTGGGCGGACTGAATGCGGTTATCCATATCGGCAGCTTTTCCAAAACCATCGGACCGGGGCTACGTGTGGGATATGTCGCCTGCGCCCCGGATACCGCGCAGCGGATCCTGCGGCAGAAAATGGCCAGTAACCTGACCACCGCTCCCCTGAATGAGGAAATTGTCCATAACATTGTCAGTAGCGGGCTGTACCGTCCCCATCTGGCGAATCTGCGTGAAAGCCTGATGCGGGCACAGGCACGCGTCTGCTCCCGTCTGGAACAGGCGGGGATGCAGCTTTACTTTCACCCCGCCGGCGGCATGTTCGCCTGGGCCCGGTTTGGAACCGACAGGGATGTGCGCGCCCTGGCGGAACGCGCCTGTTCATATGACATCATGCTGGCGCCCGGTCATCTGTTCCGCCCGGATGAACAGCCCTCGCAATGGTTCAGGTTCAATGTGGCACATTCGGATAACCCGCGCCTGTTTGACTTCCTTGAACGCATGACGGGCTGACATACTGTCTGGGAACAAGTGTTTCCGGGAGCCAAATTTTTCAAAAAAGCGATATATTTGAATATTTTTAAAAAATATTCACAAGAAACTTCTTATTAATTACATAATTTATCGTTTACTTCCAAATTTATTGTATTATACGCAACAAAATAAAATCTACATTTCGTAACCATCCATGCATGCATCAATAACATGCGGACCTGCTCCGGACGTTGGCTGCCGCACGGGCCAGCCAAAATATGCAGAAATGCCGGCACGGTCATAATCCGTGACATGATTGAATCCGGCCCTGCGCAGAATATCGTGCATGTCTGCGGGAGTGAAGCGGCTCAGCCATGGTTCACCGACAGAAGACACGAAATGCGCCCGTTCTTCCATCAGTTTCCTGCGGTCCCCGTCGTAATTTTCAACGGATTCCCCGTAATCGAATACAATTTCAGCATCAGGTATGGTCGCAATGAAGCGTAATATCTTTTCAATACTGTCGCGCCCCAGATACGGCACGACGCCCAGCCACGAAAAAAAATGCAGGCCGATCCGGGTCAAACCCGGCACGGACCAGACAGTCCACCAGGTCATCCCGTTCGAAATCAGCGGCCACGAAGGTCAGGGTATCCGGCGCCGTAATCCCCAACCGTGCAATATGCCCGCGTTTCCAGTCCTGCATGGCGGGCCTGTCCACCTCGAACACGACAAGGCCGTCCTTTCCATGCGGGCCGCGCAGACCAAGCGTATCGAGGCCGGCCCCCAGCACAACGGCCTGCAGCACGCCACGCCGCACGGCTGCCGCCAGTCTGTCTTCCGCAATGCGGCTTCGAATGGCCATGAAGAGACGGAAGTTTTTCTCGCCCGGCGCGTCTTCCTCCATACCAGGTTGTGCACTGTCCCCGCCCGAGATCAGGACCGCGAGCGGATCAGCGAAGACCGCTCCCCTTTCCAGCAGTTGATGCCTTGCCCGATGCCGGGCGACACGCCATGCGGTTATGCTTGGACACTCCATATCAGGATAGATCTTCAGCCCTGTTGCACCCGAAGCAAGCCAAGCACCCTGCAGGCCGTCAGATCAATTCACATTTCATAATCAGGCAGGCGGGGCAACAGCCCTGCACTCGCCCGCATCGGCATACATGCGGCATGCCCGTCCCATTCTTGCACATATCGCGTTTATCCATAGGTTCCTCCCTGCGGGACAGCATATAATGCCCGGCAGGGACAGGACGGGGAAAACGGGTGAATGAAGTTTGATCGCGTAAAATCGCTGGACGCAATCATTGCGACATCGAAAAAGAAGTCGCTGAACCGTTCGCTTGGGGCGTTCCAGCTTACGATGCTGGGTATTGGCGGGATCATCGGCACCGGTATTTTCGTGCTGACATCCGAAGCCGCGCAGAAGGCAGGACCGGGCATGATGCTCAGTTTCATCCTTGCCGGTTTCATCTGCATGTGTGCGGCGATCTGCTATTGCGAACTGGCGTCCATGGTTCCGACTGCGGGATCGGCCTATACCTATACCTATGCCGTAATGGGGGAACGGCTGGCATGGATGGTGGGGTGGGCGCTGATCCTGGAATACGCCATCGGGGCGGCCGCCGTGGCGTCAAGCTGGTCAGGGTATATGGTGGGACTGGTCCGGAACCTGCTTCATGTTGACATATCCCCCCTATGGGTCAACAGCCCGCAGGCAGGCGGGTACGCCAATCTGCCCGCGGTCGTCATTATCCTCATGATTACCTGGCTTCTTGTTCTGGGCACGACCGAAAGCGCGCGCGCCAATGCCATTCTGGTCGGGATCAAGGTCATGGCCCTGACGCTGTTTGCCGTCCTGGCCATTCCGGTCATGAGCACCAGTCATTTCATCCCGTTCATGCCAACCGGGATCACCGGCATGGCCGGAGCAGCCGCGTCGATATTCTTTGCCTATGTCGGTTTTGACGCCGTCTCCACCGCAGCCGAGGAAACTGAAAATCCGCAACGCAATGTTCCGGTCGCGCTGATCGCTTCCCTTGGCTTCTGCACGGCATTCTACCTGCTGGTTGCCCTTGGGGCCATTGGTTCCCCCCTTGGCGCACAGCCCGTCATGGCGGCGGATGGCAGCGTGCTGCCCCCCGGCACGCTGGCGCTGGAATACAGGTGCCAGACAATCATGGCAGACGGGGCACCTACCCCGCTGCCATGCTCGCACGAAGCACTGGCCCATATCCTGCGGTCCATAGGGTGGAACCGGGTCGGAAACCTGATCGGCCTTGCCGCGACCATGGCCCTGCCCTCCGTCGTGCTGATGATGATATTCGGGCAGACACGCATCTTTTTCACCATGGCGCGCGATGGCCTGCTGCCCGCCGGGCTTGCCCGTGTCCATTCCCGCTACCGCACGCCGCATGTCGTCACCATTGTCACCGGCATTGGCGCGGCAGCAGGTGCTGCTTTCCTGCCGGTGGGCACCCTGGCTGACTATTCCAATTCCGGCACCCTGTTCGCATTCGCCATGGTGGCGATATCCGTCCTGATCCTGCGCCGGACCGATCCCATGCGTACGCGTCCGTTTCGCGCACCCGCCATATGGGTCATTGCGCCACTTGCCATTCTTGGGTGCCTTTACCTGTATCTGTCGCTGGATCTGGTCGCCATACTGGTTCTGCCGGCATGGGGCATGACCGGACTGGCCATCTATTACGGTTATGGTCGTGCGCGCAGCCATGTGGGCCGGCGGGACACCGTAATACCCTGCCCGCAAAAGCAGTCGCGGGATAGCTGACCCCTCATCCAGCGCGGCCAGGTAAGATGCCCCCGCGCACGGAAACAGGTCAGTATAGATTGCTGCCTGAAAAGCCTGTCCGGAAAATATTCAGTCATCATAAGAACGTTTTTTCAGAAAGCTGTGGAAGACGTCGCTTTTTTTGAAAAAAGACGATACCAAAAAACTTTTTTCTTTTATCGATAAGTCATGATCAACCAATCCCGAAAAGATAGAAAAACAGGTCCGGTCCGTTACAGGTGATCGGGAAACAGCCCTTCTGGCGAAAAGACCTGACGGATCGTCGCTTCCGCCCCAAGATGGAACCCATGGAACAGCAGGGCGACACCAGCGATACAGGGCAGCATATATCCCCATAATGAACGGGGCACCGGACCACATTTCATTCCCAATACCAGTCCGGCAATACACCCCACGCATGTGCCAACCATGACTTCGCCCATGGTATGGGCCTGCAATCGCCAGCGGGTATATCCCACAACACCCGCAACGCCCAGCAGGGGGACAAGCATGGCAACCGGGTGGCGAACAAGCACACGCCGCAGCAGCATGACCAGCAGACCGCCATATGTGACAATGGCAGCGGCCACATGACCACTGGGGCTGAATACACGGGCCTGCATGAACCATGCATAATACAGCCCCGCGATCTTGAGCAGCAGCATCGTACCCAGGGCCAGGCCGATAACAGTGCACCAGACCCACATGCCCCGCCACCATCCCCGCACGCCCATCACACAGGCGGCCGTCGCCACGACCGGCAGAATATCAGCCTGATCGGCAAAATCGGTAATGAATTGCATCATGGGGAAGTGGCCTGCCCTAGCCTGTTCACATCTGCCATATCATACGTTTGGCAGGGGCACCAAAAACCGCCCGCAACATGGCCGATATCCCCGTCCCGGAAGGGCCCCACCCCGTTCTGCCCTGCCATGGGCATGGCCACGTGCGACACAGCCTGATCGCACGCGGGTTGTACCAGATCGGTTCGGGTCAGATACCGGAAGGGAACCGAAAACCGGCCGGGCAGATGATACCTTTTTTTACTTCAAACCGGGGGGCTGCATTATTGGTGCCCCCGATTATGTCATGATACCATTGCCGCAAGCACGGACATACGGGGAAAATGAGCAGCGCATTTCGTAAAATCCATCGCTGGATGGGACTTTTCCTCATGCTGCCCCTTGCGTTGCAGGGACTGACCGGGACACTGCTGATCATCCTTCCCCTGCTGCTGCCAGAACGTCCGCATGTTACGGATAGTGGTGCGCCAGCCGGGGCTGAAGCCGTGGTCGCTGCCTCCCGCAGCCATGCGCCTGCGGGCATGATCCCGCTGCGCCTCAACCCCGCGCGCTGGAATGGGGATAGTGCCATGGTGACCTATGGACCAGCAGGGGAACGGCATCCGACCTTCGAGGTATTCGTCAACCCCGATCATCCATCCGTCATCAGCACCTACGTTGTGCCGGCATATATCCGCTTCCTGCACAATGTGCATGCGGACCTGTTCCTGCTGCCCTATGGCCAGACGGCAACAGGCATCATGGGCGTTGTACTCAGCATGCTGGCCTTTACGGGGCTGATCATATGGTGGCCACATCCCGCCCTGTGGCAGAACGGGAAATGGCGCAGGACCATAGTTATCAGCCGCCGCGCCCGTGGATTGCGCCTGTGGCGTGAAATACATGTCAGCCTGGGGTTCTGGCTTTCCTTCATGCTCCTGTTCCTGTCACTGAGCGGGGCCATTCTGGCATTTCCTTTCGCGCGCCCGCTATTTGGCATCAACGGCCCCGACAAACGGCACAACCACCCGCATCATACGGCCCTTCCCGCCGTTGCAGGCGAAACAGGGCTGGACACCGGGCTGGCTGCGCTGAAACGCCAGATGCCGGAAGCGACCCTGTTATCCGTACAGTTGGGCGAACAGCCAACACAGCAGGCATTTGAGGTGATCCTGCCCGCATATGGGCCCAATCACCCTGCCACCGTCCAGTATGATCCCCATACCGAGCACGTGCGTATCAGCCGTGATCCGGGGCAGATACGCCGGGGGGAATGGACCTTCCAGTGGTTGCACATGATGCATGAAACGAAACTGGTGGCCCCTGCCCTCATTGCCGTCATCTGGAAAATGGCCGTTGGCACAGGCGGCATAGGCCTGATCATACTTGCATTTTCAGGGGTGGGCCTGTGGGCCATGCGTCGCTATGGCGCAGCCCGGCGGGAAAGCGGCAACTAAACCCGTCATCATGGCAGGAACGGCGGTCGCCAGACCATGCGACCGCCGTTCCTGCCATCTACCTGATAATACACCCGCTTTATCAGTTCCCATCACTGCGCAGCCGTTATGAAAAGACAGTGCCCTGCAGGCGGTTGAACAGGATACCGGCCCGTTAAAATTTATTACGTGACATAATTCCAAACCTCATATCCCCCAAGGCGTCATGCCACCGGCCTGCTACCACAGGTCCGGCATGAATAATGCGTCGAGGACCATGGTCAGCGGAACACAAGCCCGCCATCAATCAGGACTGACTGGCCTGTCATATAATCTGAATCTGCGCAGGCAAGCCACGCGACAAAAGCGGCGACATCATCGGGTGTTTCCGCCCGCCCCAGCGCGATGCCATTGACATATTTCTGATAGGTTGCACCGATTTCCGCGCCGGTCGCTTCCGCCATGCGCCTGTCTATCTCCACCCACATGTCGGTTCCCACCACACCGGGGCAATAGGCGTTTACCGTAATGCCATGGGGGGCCAGTTCCTTTGCCGCCGCCTGCGTCAATCCCCTAACTGCAAACTTGGTGGCGGAATAGACGCCCAGGAAAGCATAGCCTTCATGCCCTGCAATAGAACAGGCATTGATGATCTTTCCCCTGCGCCCCAGTTTTCTGAATGCCTGGGCCGCTGCCTGAATTCCCCATAGCGTTCCATTGACATTGATCTGGAAAATCCGCCCCATATCCTCCGGCGTCACATCCACAAGTGCCCTGACCTGCGCCACACCTGCATTATTGACCATGATATCAACGCCGCCAAAGTGCTGCATTGTCTGCCCGATCACGGCAAAGACCTGATCACGCACGCTGATATCAGCTGCAACTGCAAGAACCTTGCGGCCAAGCGCCTGTATGTCTTCGCACACCCCGTCCAGCCGGTCCTGCGCGATATCCACCACCACCAGATCCGCCCCGTCGCGCGCCAGACGCAACGCAATGCCACGCCCGATACCCTGCGCCGCCCCCGTGACAACAGCCACCTTACCGACAAGAGACATGAAGGTCCTCTTTCTTTTTCAGATCCCACGCCACAGAATGTGACCGGTCAGTAAAAAAAACGCACAATTCAGGAAAAAGATTTAAGAACTCAGACCATTTAATGGAAATATCAAATAAAAGTAACCACGTCAGAAAGCAACATTCATGGCGGTGCTCAGCACCACGGCATCCCTGAACACCGTCGTGCCCCCAACATGATTGACATACTGGAAGTCGGGCTTGATCGACAGGCCGTCCGCAATATGGAACCCATAATAGGCTTCATAGATCGTCTCATGCCCCTGAATGCCATACGGCATGCCAAAATTCCCCCCCGGCAGGGCAAGGCCACGGCCTGCCGCCGCTTCCTGCGACAGGATGGCGGAACGGCTGAAACCGGCCCACAGGAACGCAATCCCCACGCTATCCAGCGGACGGTGCCACAGAGCGCCCGTATCCATAAGAACCGCCATGAAACTGTGATTGATCTGTGATGTCTGCCCTGAAGCATAGGCATAGTATCCACCAAGTATCAGGCCATTCATCTCCCCCGCTCCACGACGGACAAGCATCTGGTCAACGATGACCCAGACCGAGGTCTGGCCGCTCTGCCTTCGGGCTGGCTGTCCCGTCAACACCCATGAATTTCCGTGGATGTCTTCATACAGATCCTCGTACCGCGCATTGTCATACATGGCGCCCACCTTGTAATGCCCCGCCAGATGATCCCGGCCAAAGGCGGGGATCCAGCCGATTTCAGCCTGTGTCGACAGCTTGCCCAACCCGTCCTGCGCCCATGACCAGCCCGAAATACCCCCGTTGTAGTTATGGGGAGATACGGCAAACAGTCCCCCCATGACATAAAGCTGCTTTATCGGCATGACACGCAGGACACCGCCAATATTTCCCGAAGGCCAGCCCCGCCCCCCGCGCAGGAATTTGGTCGGACTTTCCCCGCCACACAGCCACACGTTCATGAAGTTGCAGACCCATGGCGAGTTCTGGAAAAACACTCCGGTGGGGATCCACCCAACCGACAGGTCCACCCTGCGGTCAAGCCATGCCTTTTCAAAATACGCCCAGACAAGATGCGCGATCACATTGCCGCGGCTGCCATAAATCTGCTGGACCTGGTTACTGTTATCACCAAACAGTCGGCTCAGGTTCCGGCCATGGCCGTTGACCACCAGCATGTGCAGCCACAGGTCCCGTGCCCATGCACGGGGATGAAGCACCCTGTTCCAGTCGACATCCAGCGTGGTACCAACCTGTCCTGCAACGGTATAATCGCGCTTTTTGCCACCTGCCACATTCCCCGCCAGGTCTTCATAAACGTCAACTGCCAGATAAAGCCCACGGCTTTGCAACCACGGCTGGACGCCACCCCAGTCCCCCAGCAGATGCGTGGTGCCAAATGGCGGACCAAATGAAGGCGGCCCATAGGGCGCGTGCAGGAAGCCGGGGGTTGTTTCATAAAAGGGCGTCGTCGGCTGCGTTTCGGCATACGGCGTGGGGTTGGAGACTTCCGGCAGTTTGTGTGTATCCGCCTTTGTACCCAGTATCCTGCGCACCCAGCCGGGATATTCATGCGCCTTCCTGTCCTGTACTACGGTTGTCCGGGTTACATCCACATCCGCCGCACGAACGGGAAAGGCAGCGGACAGGAACAGCCCCAGACACACGACAGTGCGGATCAGCGCCATCATTGCCGTCCGGCCGTATCTATATGTAATGAACTCAGAACACCAATGAAAATATGACAGTAAAAAAAATCCGGAGGGAACGCGCATGCCCAGGACCTCATGGCTTCAGGGGACGATCCAAAACACCCCATACGCACAGACACGCACGACATATGATTACGGCATGCGCCGCCACGCATGGCGCGCGACGATACTGGCAGCATCCATCATCATTTCGGTTTTATATGCGAATGGGTAGTTTTTACTTATTTATTTAAAAACAAGGCGAACATTTTTATCATTTTTATTGCCTTCATTTTTATCTATTGGCCAGAACGGGACCATCCTTCCCTGTCCGGGGCAGCAAGGGAAGCGGCAGCATGGCCTGCGCCCGATAACGGATATCGCCCGGCGCGGGTTTCCCGTCAGCACATGGATATTTGCTGGTCAGTCAAACAGGACCGGCATATCCCCTTCCCGCCAGGGAGACAGGCGACACATGGCGCGATCAAATACCGGCAGAGCTACAAAGGCCCGCAGCCATTCCTGCACCCCATCCGGGCAGGCTGTGGCAAACCAGCACGGGTCCGTTGCAGCAAACTGCCGCACGAAGGGTGCCACGGCGGCATCGGTCAGGCCCGGCCGGTCACCATGCAGGAAGCGGTTCGCGTCCAGCGCGACATCTAACCGTTCCAGTCCATTCAGCGCCTCGGCCCGGTGATACATGGGGTCGGAGTGATGGCGGCTGGCATATTTATAACGATCCAGATGGTATTTGAACGGACCATCGTTATACGCAATCAGGTCATTGCGGACATTGACCAGCCAGTGCTGTGGATCATGCCGCCCCAGGGGCCATCGCATGATATCCAGACTTTCATCGATAATGGCCTGATCCGACAGGACCAGGACAGGAACCGTCCCCTTGGGCGAAACCCGCAGCATGCAGGCAGGTTTCTGCGCTAGTTTTACTTCGCGTATTTCACATTCCACACCAGCGGATAGCAGGGCCAGCCGCGCCCGCATGGCATACGGACAGCGGCGGAAACTGTAAAGTACGGGGAGTACGGTCATATCGTTCCTGTCGGCAGCCAACATCCTGATGCAGGCATGATACGGAGACACGGCATTCGCAGGCAAGACAACACGTCCACCACATATCCCTGCACATGCATGAAAACTTGCATGACCTGACCGGAACTTCCCTTTCACCACAACGTATAGGCACTTGGCAGCATATTCTGGCGCTCCATGCATCCATGCCGGAATATCAGGGGAAACATAAGCCTGTTCCCCTGCGCCCGTGGCAATAAACGCCCCTCAATACGGACACCGTTACACAAGACGCCTTCCGGCCAGATAAAAAACACAGAAACGGAATGCCCTGTCCATGGAACCTGTTTCCAATATATGGCCTGTATTCACCTATGCAGCTGTCATAGCCATGCTATTGGCCTTCATGCTGGGCCTGTCCGCCATAACCGGCACCCGACGCCGTGGCGCGGCACGTGGGCGGGCGATGTCCATGCCGTTTGAATCCGGTATCCGGCCGACAGGGTCGGCGCATCTGCGCCTGCCTGTGCAGTATTACCTGCTGGCCATGTTTTTTGTCATATTTGATGTTGAAACGGCCATTCTCCTGACATGGGCAACGGTCGTGACCGAAACCGGATGGATCGGTTATGGCGCAGCCGTTCTCTTTACCATTTTCCTGGCCATCTCCCTTGCCTATCTGTGGCGCGCCGGTGCGCTGGACTGGGGGCCGCGGCCACGGCTGATCGTCCCCCGACCGATCGCCCATGGTGGAAAGGACCATGCCCCATGAACTGGTTCCTGTCATCGCCCGATACCACGGGGGCAACGCCGCCCACGTCCAGCTTCAGCGAAACGGTCCGCCGCAACCTGGTCATGGGCCGGTTGCAGGATTTCGTGGCATGGGGACAGAAGAACTCCATCTGGCCGCTGAATTTCGGCCTGTCATGCTGTTATGTGGAAATGGCGACAGCGTTCACCAGCCGCTTCGACATTGCCCGCTTCGGCTCCGAAGTGCTGCGCGCGACACCACGCGAAGCCGACCTGATTGTCATTTCCGGCACCGTGTTCGTCAAGATGGCCCCTGTCATCCAGCATCTGTACAACCAGATGCTGGAACCACGATGGGTCATCTCCATGGGGTCATGCGCCAATTCAGGCGGCATGTACGACATTTACAGCGTCGTGCAGGGCGTGGACAGCTTCCTGCCGGTGGATGTGTATGTCCCCGGCTGCCCTCCCCGCCCCGAAGCCCTGCTGGAGGGACTGATGCTGCTGCAGCAATCCATCGGCACGCGCCGCAGGCCGTTAAGCTGGCTGGTGGGACCACAGGGTGCCGAACCCGTCACGCCGCCCAGCCTGCGCGATGAAAAGCGCGCCCACCGCCAGGGCATGCGCGACCTGCGCACGCCCGACGGGATCTGATGCCATGACCGCCCTCGTATCGCCCGCCCGTAACCGGGGTCTTGTGGAACAGATAACCGGCCACCTGCCCAACGGGGCGCTTGCCACGCAATCCACATGCGATGGTGTCTGCACCATCTGGATTACGGCATCTGACCTGCGCCCGACCCTTGCGGCGCTGAAGGCATCGTCCGCCGCCTGCCTCATGCTGCTGGACCTGACGGCCATAGACGAACGCGAACGCGCCCACCGCGCGGGCCAGCCACAGGCCGCGTTCACGGTCGTCTATCACGTCATCTCGCTTGCCAGCCGCGCAGATGAGGTACGGATCAAGGTGCCCCTAGGCGCCGACGCCCCTGCCGTGCCCAGCATCTGTGACCTGTGGCCCAACGCCAACTGGTACGAACGCGAGGTATGGGACCTGTTCGGCATCCATTTCCATGGCCATCCCTGCCTGCGCCGCATCCTGACCCCGCCCACATGGACCGGGCACCCGTTGCGCAGGGACCACCATGCCCGCGCCACCGAAATGCCACCCTACAGCCTGACGGAAGAGCATGAAGCACGCGAGCAGGACGCCCTGCGCTTCGACCCGTCCGCATGGGGCATGCGGCGACATGGCGACCATAGCGATTTCATGTTCCTGAACCTTGGTCCCAACCACCCCAGCGTGCACGGGGTGTTCCGCATCATGCTGCAACTGGAAGGCGAGCGGATTGTCGATGCCGTGCCCGATATCGGCTTCCACCACCGTGGCGCGGAAAAAATGGGCGAACGCCAGACATGGCACAGCTATATCCCCTACACCGACCGGGTGGACTACCTTGGCGGGGTCATGAACAATTTCCCCTACGTCATGGCGGTCGAAACACTGGCCGGGATCACCGTGCCGCCACGCGCACAGATGATCCGCGTCATGCTGGCGGAACTGTTCCGCATTGCCAGCCATCTCGTCTTCTACGGTACCATGGCACAGGATGTGGGGCAGCTTTCGCCGGTATTCTATATGTTTACCGACCGCGAACGCGTGTTCGGGATTATCGAGGCGATCTGCGGCTTCCGCATGCACCCCGCCTGGTTCCGCATTGGCGGCGTGGCCATAGACCTGCCCGAAGGATGGGACGGACTGATCCGCGCCTTCCTCCATGACCTGCCGCGGCGGCTGGACGAATACGATGCCATGGTCATGCGCAACCCCATCTTCCGCGCCCGGACGAAGGGGATCGGCGCCTACACCACGGCGGAAGCCGTTGAATGGGGTGTCACCGGCCCGGGGCTGCGCGCCACGGGGCGGGAGTGGGACTACCGCAGACATGCACCATACGCCTGTTACGATCAGCTTGAATTCGACATTCCCACCGGCACGCGTGGCGACTGCCATGACCGGATTGCCGTGCATGTGGAAGAAATGCGCCAGAGCCTGCGGATCATCCGCCAGTGCGTGGACAACATGCCCACGGGCCCGGTCAAGGCGGACCACCCGCTGACGACCCCGCCGCCCAGGGCACGGACGATGCACGACATCGAAACCCTGATCCACCATTTCCTCAGCGTAAGCTGGGGGCCGGTCATTCCACCGGGGGAAGCCCGGGCCAGCATCGAAGCCACGAAAGGCGTGAATACCTATACGCTGATCAGCGATGGGGGCACCACATCGTACCGCACCCGCATACGCACCCCGTCATTTGCCCACCTGCAGATGATCCCGCTGCTCAGCCGCGGCATCATGATCGCGGACCTGATCGCGATCCTGGGCAGCATTGATTTCGTGATGGCCGATGTCGACCGCTGACGCCCCCCTGCCTGCGCCCCTGCGGGCGGAAATCCTGGTCCTCGCGGCGCAGGAACTGCACCCGCGCGGGGCGGCTGTCGCGGCACTGCGGCTGGTGCAGGCGCGCTTTGGCTGGGTCAGCACCGGGCATCTGTGCGAGGTGGCTGACCTGCTGGGCATGTCGGCCGATGATCTGGATGGCGTCGCCACCTATTTCAACCTGCTGTTCCGCAGGCCGGTCGGGCGGCACGTCATCATGCTGTGTGACAGCGTGTCGTGCTGGATCATGGGGTGCGAACCACTCTGCGACCATCTGTGCCGGACACTGGGCATCCAGCCGGGGGAAACCACGGCGGACAACGCCATCACCGTGCTGCCCACGGTGTGTATCGGGCATTGTGACCATGCCCCGGCCATGCTGGTGGACACCACCCTGCATGGCGATGTGGATACGGTATGCCTCGACCACCTGATCGATACGCTGAGGGACACGCCATGACGCTCCTGTCCGACCGGCCCCTGACCGCCATGATCGACCCTGCCGCCGGGCCACCGGACTGCGCGGCATACGGGCGCGCCGGGGGCTGGCAGGCAGCCCGCAGGGCGCTGGGTGGCCTTGCCCCGGCTGACATCATCGACATGGTGACGCGCTCGAAACTGCGCGGGCGTGGAGGAGCCGGATTCAGCACCGGGCAGAAATGGAGCTTCGTGCCGAAGGACCCCGCATCCGAACGCCGCAAATACCTGATCGCCAATGCCGATGAAATGGAACCGGGCACCTTCAAGGACCGCCTTTTGCTGGAAGGCAATCCCCTGCAACTGGTCGAAGGGATGATCCTTGCGGCCTATGGCGTGCAGGCGGGACATGGCATCGTCTTCCTGCGCGGGGAATACCACCTTGCCTGCACCCGCCTGCACCATGCGATCGGGGAGGCACGCCAGCAGGGCTGGCTGGGCGAGAACATACTGGGCTCCGGCTTCAGTTTCGACATCCACGTCCATTCCAGCGCCGGACGCTACATATGTGGCGAGGAAACCGCCCTGCTGACCGCGCTGGAAGGCCGCCGCGCCACCCCACGCAGCAAGCCGCCCTTTCCCCAGACCGGCGGCCTGTGGGGCGCGCCAAGCGTGGTGAACAATGTCGAGACCCTGTGCAACCTGCCCCACATCATCGCCAACGGACCGGAATGGTTCGCGGGCCTCGGGCTGGGGGAGGACGGCGGCACCAAGATCTATGGCGCAAGCGGCCGGGTAACAAAGCCGGGGGCATGGGAACTGCCGATCGGCACGCCGCTGCGCCAGATCATCGAGGAACATGCAGGCGGCATGCTGCCCGGCTACCGCCTGCGCGCCCTGCTGCCCGGCGGGGCGTCCACCGCCTTCCTTGACGCCACATCGCTTGATGTCGCCATGGATTACGGATCGGTGGAAAAGGCGGGCAGCCGACTGGGGACCGGCATGGCCATCATACTGGATGACCGGACGTGCCCCATCGGCATGATCCGCAACCTTGAACATTTCTTCGCACAGGAATCATGCGGGTGGTGCACGCCATGCCGTGACGGGCTGCCGTGGGTGGAACGGCTGCTGACCGCGATCGAGGATGGCACGGGACAGGCCGAAGACATGGACCATCTCGCCCGCCATGCCCGCATGCTGGGCGCGCCGGGCCGGACCTTCTGCGCCCATGCGCCGGGGGCGATGGCGCCACTGGCCAGCGGGCTGAAGCTGTTTGCCGCGGATTTCACCGACCACATCCGGCACGGCCGCTGCCCGCTGCCCGCTGCGCATGGCGGCATGAACACACGACAGGGAGCACCGTCATGACCCGCATCCACATAGACGGCAAAGAGTGCCCGACCCGCACCGGCATCAACCTGCTGCAGGCCTGCCTGGAAGCCGGGGCCAACCTGCCGTATTTCTGCTGGCATCCCGAACTCGGCTCCGTCGGGGCATGCCGCCAGTGCGCCATCAAGCAGTTCACCGGCCCCGATGATACGAAAGGCCGCATCGTGATGGCCTGCATGACCCCCGTTGGCGAAGATACCATCGTCTCCGTTGACGATACCGAGGCCCGTGACTTCCGCGCCAGCGTGATCGAATGGATGATGGTCAACCACCCCCATGACTGCCCCGTATGCGAGGAAGGCGGCGAATGCCACCTGCAGGACATGACGGTCATGACCGGGCACAACACCCGCCGCTACCGCTTCACGAAACGGACCCACCGCAATCAGGACCTCGGACCGTTCGTGAAGCATGAAATGAACCGCTGCATCGCCTGCTACCGCTGCGTGCGCTTTTACCGTGATTACGCAGGCGGGGATGATCTGGCGGCCTTTGCCTCGCACGATCATGTGTATTTTGGCCGTGCGGCGGATGGCACGCTGGAAAACGCCTTCAGCGGCAACCTGGTGGAAATCTGCCCGACCGGCGTGTTTACCGACAGGCCGTTTTCCGCCACCTATACCCGCAAGTGGGACATGCGGGGCGCGCCCTCCGTCTGCGTGCACTGCGCGGTGGGGTGCAACACTATTGTCAATGCACGGGGGGAAACGGTCCGCCGTGTCCTCAACCGCTATAATACGGACATCAACCGCTACGTGCTGTGTGACCGGGGGCGGTTCGGGCATGGCTTTGTCAATGCACCGACACGCATCCGCACGCCACTGTGCGCCACGGACGGTCAGCAGGTGCCCGTTCCCGTGGCCGATGCCCTTGCCCGCTTCGCCCGTATGGCGGCGGATGGACGGATTGTGGGCATCGCCTCCCCCCGCGCGGCGCTGGAAACCTGTTTCAGCCTGCATGCGCTGGCGGGACCACAACATTTTTCCACCGGCCAGACACGGCAGGAACAGTCATGCGCGGAACTGGCCCACGCCCTGCTTGGCCGCCACCCCGGCAGGCTGCCCACCATTCATGACATGGAAAGCGCCGACGCGGTGCTGGTACTGGGCGAGGATGTTTACGCCACCGCCCCCCGGCTTGGCCTTGCGCTGCGACAGTCGGTGCGCCAGCCATCCTTCCACACGGCAGATGAGGCCAGGGTGCCACGCTGGATGGATGCGGCAGTACGCACGCTGGGGGCTGAATGCCCATCCGCCCTGCATGTCCTGACACCCGCGCCAACCGCACTGGATGACGTGGCGGCAGACAGCGTGCGCGCCGCCCCCGATGACATTGCACGTCTGGGCTTCGCCATTGCCCATGAAATCGATCCCGCCGCCCCGCCCGTCGCGGATCTGGCGCCTGATGACACACGGCTTGTCACCCGCATTGCCCGAACGCTTGTCGCCGCCCGGACGCCGGTGGTCGTGTCCGGCATGCAGTACGGGTCGCCCGCACTCATGCAGGCTGCCGCAAGCATCGCCGCGGCCCTTGCGCGCGCCACGCCTTCTGCGGGCCTGTCGCTGGTACTGCCGGAATGCAACACCATGGGGCTGGCCATGATGGGGGGGCTGCCGCTGGAAACGGTGATGGAACAGGCCCGGGCTGGCGCGATTTCCGCGCTGGTCGTTGTGGAAAATGACCTGACCCGCCACCTGTCCCCGGCGGATGTCGCGGACCTTGTGGCGGCAGTCCCGGATATTGTCGTCATCGACCATACGGTGACACCGCTGTGCCAGCACGCCAGCCTTGTCCTGCCCTCTGCCGCCTTCAGCGAGTGCACCGGCACGTTCATCAGTCACGAAGGCCGGGCGCAACGTTCCTTTCAGGCGGTCTTTCCCCCTGCCCCCATACAGGCCGGCTGGCGCTGGATACAGGCGCTGGGCCAGAGCGCTGAACCGGCCGCGCCGCATATGACGGAACTGACCGGCTGGCGGGATCTGGATGATGTCCTTGCGGCACTGGCGGCAGCGTTTCCCCATCTTGCCCCCGCAGCCAGGGCCGCGCCGGACGCGCAGTACCGCATGGACGGCCAGAAACTGCGCAGCCAGACCTATCGCGCCAGCGGACGGACCGTCATCCGTTCCTTTGTCAGCGTGCGCGACCAGCCGCCACCCGCCAGCGCGGATACCCCCTTCAGCAGTTCAATGGAGGGCGCGTATGGTCCCGACATGCCAGCCGCGCTGGTTTCGGGATATCAGGCATCGCCATGGAACTCGGTCCAGGCGCTGAACCGTTTCCAGCACGAAATCGGGGGGGACATGCGTGGCGGGGCGTCCGGTATCCGGCTGTTCCCGTCTGCCGGACCGGATGACGCAGGTCGCCCGTACGCCTACGCCACGGATATTCCCACGGCGTATGTAGCACGGGCGGACACCATGCTGGTACTGCCCGATACGCGCCTGTTCGGCAGCGAGGAACTGAGCATGTCCTCGCCCCCCGTCATGGCGCGCGCCACCGCGCCGACACTGGGGCTGCCTGCCGGCATGGTCAGGTCAGACCGCATGACGCTGCATCTGGAAGACGGCCCGCATATCCTTCCCGTGGAATCCGTGCCCGGACTGCCTGCGGGCATTGCCCTGTGCCCTGCGCACATGGTCGCGCGGGCGTTCCGTTTCCCGCGCATGGCCCGGCTGGAGAGGATGCCGGACGCAGGGGAAGGGCCATGACATATCCGGCAATCCTGACCATCATCCTGACGCCCGTTGTCCTGCTTGGCCTTGCCACCGTGCTGACATGGGTTGAACGGCGGCTGCTGGGATTATGGCAGGACCGGCATGGCCCCGACCGCGTGGGACCGGGCGGCATGCTGCAGGCGGTGGCGGACGGGACCAAGATCCTGTTCAAGCAGGACTGGGTTCCCCCCTTTGCCGACCGCGGCGTGTTTGTCGCGGCACCCGCCATCGGCATGATGACGGTCCTGCTGTCTTTTGCCGCCATTCCCGTCACGACGCGCGCGGGCATTGCGGGCGACATGAATGTGGGGCTGCTGTTCATCCTCGGCATGATGGGGCTCGGGGTCTATTCCGTGGTGCTGGCCGGGTGGTCATCCAACAGCAAATACGCGCTGCTGGGTGGCATGCGGGCGGCGGCGCAGATGATCAGCTACGAGGTCTTCATGGGGCTTTCGCTTCTGGGCGTGGTCATGATGGCCGGGTCATTCAGTCTGCGCGATATCGTGGCGGCGCAGGCGGGGCTGTGGTTCATCGTCCCGCAATGCCTTGGCTTTGGCGTCTTCATGCTGGCGGGCATTGCGGAAACGCACCGCCTGCCCTTCGACCTGCCCGAAGGGGAGAACGAACTGGGCGCCGGGTTCCATACTGAATATTCGGGCATGAAATTCGGCATGTTCTTCATTTCCGAATATGCCGGGATCGTCCTGGTCTCATGCCTTGTGACCACGCTCTACCTTGGGGGATGGCGCGGGCCATGGCTGCCTGCAGGCGTGTGGTTCGCGCTCAAGACCTGCTGCGTGGTGGTATTTTTCATCCTGCTGCGCGCGGGCCTGCCCCGCCCGCGTTATGACCAGCTGATGGCGCTGGGCTGGAAGGTCCTGCTGCCGCTTTCGCTGTTCAATGTCATGGCGACCGGAACCATCCTCATGCTGCGCGCGTCCCTGTAACACGCCTGCTGCAAAGGCATATCCCATGCTTGATACCCTGCGTACCCTGTTCCTGACGGCGCTGCATGCCTTCCACCGGCGCGCGACCGTGCGGTATCCCGAACAGAAGCCGTACCTGCCGCCGCGTTATCGCGGGCGGATCATCCTGTCGCGCGATCCCGACGGGGCGGAGCGGTGTGTCGCGTGCAGCCTGTGCGCCGTCGCCTGTCCCGTGGACTGCATAAGCCTGCAGAAAACCGAGGCCGATGGCCGGTGGTATCCGGAATATTTCCGGATCAATTTCTCCCGCTGCATTTTCTGCGGCCTGTGTGAGGAAGCCTGCCCCACCTACGCCATACAGCTGACGCCCGATTTTGAAATGGGCGAATACGCACGCTCAAACCTTGTTTATGAAAAGGAAGACCTGCTGATAAGCGGGACCGGGAAATATCCCGATTACAGTTTCTATGCTGTCACGGGCATTCCCGTTCCCGGCAAGGCGCGCGGCACGGCCGAACGCGAACGCCCGCCGGTCGACCTCCATTCCCTGCTGCCGTAACCGCCATGCATGCCCTGGCCCTTCTTGCTGCCGGCGTAACCGTTACGGGGGCGATCATGGTCATCACCCGACGGGTGGCGGTGCATGCGGTGCTGTATCTGGTGGTGACGCTGCTGGCGCTTTCAGTCGTCCTTGTCCTGCTGGGCGCGTCATTCGCGGCAATGCTGGAGGTCATCATCTATGCCGGGGCGATCATGGTGCTGTTCGTCTTTGTCATCATGATGCTCAATCTGGGCCAGCCGGACAGCCAGCGTGAAAAGGAATGGCTGCACCCGCGCGCGTGGCTGGGGCCGGGCATTCTGGCCACCATCGTGTGCACGGAACTTCTTTACTGCGCCACTCCCCTTTCCGGGCCCGTGCGCCTGCCCCTTCCCATTACGGTGCATGACGTGGGTCTCAGCCTGTTCAGCCGCTACGTGCTGATGGTCGAACTGGTGTCGTTCCTGCTGCTGGCCGGTCTGGTCACGGCGTTTCATATCGGACGCCACCGGGAGGGAGGTCACTGACATGCCCGCCTTTTCCTTCAACGACACGCTTGTGCTGGCCGCCATCATGTTCTCGGTCGGGCTGGCGGGCGTTCTGGTCCGGCGCAACATGGTGTTCATGCTGATGTCGCTGGACATCATGCTCAATGCCGCCGCCCTTGTATTCGTGGCCGCGGGCACGCGTTGGCACGATGCGGCGGGACAGGTGATGTTCGTGCTGATCCTTGCCCTTGCCGCCGTGGAAACGGCGGTCGGGCTGGCCATCATCCTGCGCCTGCACGCCCACGGACGCCCCACGCTGGATGCCGATACCGGCAACCTTCCGGAAGGATAGGGCCATGGCCACGTTCCTGCTCCCCCTTCTTGTCCTCTGCCCGCTTGCCGCGTCCCTGATCATATTCATCTCCGCAGGACGGATGGGCGCGCGCGGGGCCGGGACGGTTGCCTGCGCCGGGATCGGGGTGGCTGCTGTCCTGAGCATAATCGTGTCCGTCATCCTTCTGTCGGGACCGACGGGGGGGGGATTGCAGGTAACGCTGTGGCCATGGGTGCACGTTGCGGGATTTTCGGCTGATATCGCCTTCATGCTGGACCGGATTTCCATGATCATGATCCTTGTCGTTACGATCGTCGGACTGCTGATCCATGTCTATGCCGCAGGCTACATGCGGGACGATCCCGGGATTGCGCGATTTTTTGGCTGCATGACCCTGTTCGTGGCTGCCATGCTGGTTCTGGTGCTGTCGTCCGACCTGCTGTGCCTGTTTATCGGTTGGGAAGGCGTGGGGCTGTGTTCCTACCTGCTGATCGGCTTCTGGTATGACAATCCGGCCAATACCGCCGCCGCCCGCAAGGCCTTCTACGTGACCCGGGTGGGAGACGTGGCACTGCTGTGTGGCCTGCTGCTGCTGGCAACCGCGACTGGTTCCCCGCGCATCGGCGCGGTGCTGGCGGCAGTAACGAACGGGCAGGTATCCGCATCCGGCATCAGCATGGCGGCGTTCTTCATACTGATGGGGGCATTGGCCAAATCGGCGCAGGTCCCGTTCCAGGCATGGCTGCCGGACGCCATGGCGGGGCCGACGCCGACCTCCGCCCTGATCCACGCGGCCACCATGGTGACAGCGGGCGTCTACCTGATCGCGCGGCTGCATGACCTGTTCGTCATGGCGGCCCCCGTCATGGCGCTGACAGCCGTGCTCGGGACGCTGACGCTGCTTATGGGAGCGTGCGCGGCGCTGGTTCAGTCCGACCTCAAGCGTATCCTCGCGTGGTCCACAATCAGCCAGGTCGGGTACATGTTCCTCGCCCTTGGGTGCGGGGTATGGCAGGCGGCGCTATTCCACCTGATGACCCATGCCTTCTTCAAGGCGCTGCTGTTCCTTGCGGCGGGCGCCGTCATCATGCGCGCGCGCCATGAACAGGATATTTTCCGCCTTGGCGGGCTGCGCCACGCCATGCCGGGACTGACCGTGGCCTTTGTCATCGGCGCGTCCGCGCTGGCTGGCCTGCCACTGGTGACGGCGGGCTTCTACAGCAAGGAAATGATCCTGTCAGGTGTATGGCATGTGCGCTTTGGCCTGACGCGGGACTGGACCGTGACGGGACACCCGTTATGGGCGATGGCGCTGCTGGGAGCCTTCCTGACCGCGCTATATATTTTCCGCTGCGTTTTCATCGTGTTTTTCGGGAAAGCGGGAACCGTGGCGGCAGGCCGGACGTCACGCCTCATGACCATACCCCTTGGCTGCCTGTGCGTTCTGTCGCTGTGCGGTGGAGTGATTGAAATGCCTGATACACTTCCCTCCCTTCACCTGTTCAGCGCCCTTCTGGACCCGGCAACACCCCTGTCACATGCGGATGAGCCGGTCTGGCTTGTGCTGGCCGGTGCGGTCGTTCCCCTTGCCGGGCTTGCGCTTGCATGGATGCTGTGGGGACGTCCGTCATCCGTCATGCGCGGTGCCCGCACAGCCGGGGGACCGGATGGGCGGCATGATGTCCTGTCCAGATGGCAGGACATCCCTGACCGGGCTGGCGCCGCAGCGGGGGGACTGGTGCGGGCCGCCAGCGCCCGGGTTTTCGCGGTCCGGGCCGGTTTTCTGGACATGCTGGCCAGATGGAGCGGGCGCATCGGCAGGTGGGGCGCGCGCATGCTGGAGCGGCTGCACAATGGTCGCATGCGGTGGTATGCGGCATGGATTGCCGGCGGCCTGTGCATGGCGCTTGCCGTGGCCGTGCTGTCATGATCGCCCTGCCTGCCCTTGTGCTGCTGCCCGTTCTGGGCGGTGGGGTGGCATGGGTGGCCGGACGCATCCGGCCTGTCCCCACACCGGCATCGCGCGATGCCGCATGGTGGGTGGCACTTGTAACGCTGGGCATGGAAACGCTGCTGCTGGCGCTGATCACGTTCGGCCACCAGCCCCATGCGGGACCATGGCTGGCGCATTTTTCCATGCCGTGGATTCCCGCCATGGGCATTGCGATCAGGCTGGATATGGATGGGCTTTCGCTATCGCTGATCTGGCTTTCGCTCGTTCTGTGCTTTCCATGCGTATTCCTGTCCACCCGGCAGGTCACGGTGAATGCCGGGGCGTTCCATTTCCTTTTCCTTGCAACGCTTGCGGGCATTATCGGGACGTTCCTTGCCACCGACCTGTTCCTGTTCTTCTTTTTCTGGGAACTGATGCTGGTGCCCATGTTCGTGCTGATCGCCGCATGGGGGCATGAAGACAGGCAGCGTGCGGCCATGACGTTTTTCATGTTCACGCAGGGCAGTGGGCTGATCATGCTGGTGTCCATCCTCGGACTGGTCATGGCGCATTACCGGGCAACGGGCGTGCTGACATTTGATTATGTCACGCTGTCGCGCACGCCGCTGTCCCCCGCCCTGTCCATGCTGATCATGGTCGGGTTCTTCGTGGCTTTTGCCGTCAAGCTGCCTGTCGTGCCGGTTCATGTCTGGCTGCCTGCCGCCCATACGCAGGCCCCCACGGCGGCCAGCGTGCTGCTGGCCGGGATCCTGCTCAAGACCGGGGGATATGGCATGATCCGGTTCGACGTCATGCTGTTTCCCGATGCGGCCAGCCGCTTCGCGCCCGTTGCCATGGGGATGGGTGTCGTGGGGATCCTGTACGGGGCGTGGATGTCGTGTGCGCAGGATGATGTCAAGCGCCTGATCGCCTATAGCAGCGTAAGCCACATGGGGTTCGTGCTGACCGGCATATTTTGCGGGTCGCGCATGGGGATGCAGGGGGCGATCATGCAGATGCTGGCCCATGGGCTGAGCACGGCAGCACTGTTCGTGATCGCGGGCGCCATACAGGACCGGCTGCATACGCGTGACATGCGCCGTATTGGCGGATTGTGGGCGGCCATGCCACGCCTGTCCAGCGCGGGCGTGTTCTTTGCCGTGGCGGCGCTTGGCATGCCGGGACTGGGTAATTTCACGGGCGAGTTCCTTGTCCTGCTGGCGACGTGGCATGTCAGCCCGGCCCTCGCGACCGTGGCGGCCGCGGGGCTGGTGCCTGCTGCCATGTACGCGCTGCGGATGGTCAACCGCATATTCCTGGCCGCACCCCGGGTCGGCCAGTCACCCGGGCCGGATTTTCCACCCCGGCAGATGGCGGTTCTGGCCTGCGTCATGGCCCTTGTGGCCGTGCTGGGCCTGTATCCGCAGCCTTTCATGGCATTTTCCCTTCCCCTGCCCGTTGCGGCCATGACCGGTGGGAAGGATGGTGCGCCATGATCGGGCATGACGTTTTCCTGCCCGCACCGCTGCTGGTGCTGTCTTTCGGTATCATGATCATGCTGGCGGCGACGGCATGGCGGCGTTCGGCGGGGCGCAGCCTGCTGGGGGGCATGGTGACGCTGCTGCTGGCCCTTGCGGTCACAGGGTTGCATACGGGCGACATGCCCGGGAGCAAAGGCGACACCCTGTTCATTCAGGATCGCTGGACGACCTATACAGCCGCCCTGAGCGTGTTTTCCAGCATGTGCATCCTGCTCATGTCATGGCGGGACACGGCGCATGAAGGGGCCGGGACGGGGGATGAATATGTCCTGCTGTTCATGCTGGGCACGCTTGGCGCGCTGGCCATGGTCTTCAGCGCGAATTACATGCCTTTTTTCGTGGGGCTGGAAATACTGGGCGTCTCCCTCATGGGACTTGTGGCCTTTCGGCGGCGTCCTGCCACGGCGGGGCATGAAGCCGCGATGAAATACCTGATACTGTCCGGGGTTTCGTCGGCCATTCTTCTGTTCGGGATCGGCCTGGCCTATGGCGTGACGGGATCGCTGCGCTTCGTACCGCCCATTGCAACTGCGGATGTTCCCGCCGCATTGCCCGTGGCGGCAACGGTCATGATCCTTGTCGGCATGTTCTTCAAACTGTCTGCCGTGCCCTTTCACATGTGGCTTCCGGACGTGATGGAGGGCGCCCCCGTGCCCGTGGCGGCATTTCTGGCCGTGGTCTCGAAAATTGCGATATTTTCTTCACTTGTCCGCTATTTCGGCATGGGAGAGCAGCCCCCGTTCCTTAATGACATCCTGTATGCCGTGATTATCCTGACCGTTCTGGGGGGCAACCTGCTTGCGCTGCGCCAGACCACCCTTCCGCGGCTTATGGCCTGTTCATCCATTGCACATGTCGGATATCTGCTGATCGCCTTCGTGTGTCCCGGCCTGCTGCAACCGGGGGCCATAACCGTTTATCTTGCGGCATACAGCGCCAGTACGCTGGGCGTATTTGCAGCCATGACCGCCTTTGCCCCCCCTGACGGGCCGGAAGGCACGGCTGTCGCGCAATGGACGGGGCTGTTTTCCAGCCGTCCCTTCCTGGCTTCAGTCATGGCGCTCATGCTACTTTCACTGGCTGGCATTCCGCCCAGCATCGGTTTCCTTGCCAAATTCCAGATCGCCGCAACCGGGGTCGCACACCAGCGTGACCTGCTGGTGTGCGTACTCATCATCGGCAGCATTATCGGGCTGTATTATTACCTGAACATCATCCGCGTCATGCTGGCGACCCCGTCATTCCCATCCGCCAGCCGGAACCGGGACAGTCGCCCGGAACTGACGGCGCTTGTCATCGTTCTGACCATAATCGTGGTCATCGGCGGCCTTTTTCCCGTCCGTACCATCCACCCGCTTCTTCCCATGCGCCCTGCCCCGCCTGAAATGCGGGATGAGACGGCGCATTGGCGGGCCGACCTGCGATGACCCAAACATGGAAAGGATTTTCCCATGTCCTCTCGTGTCTTTCACATCCTGGCGCAAAAAGGCAACACGGTCATTACTGTCCGGGCAGACGACCCTGTGCTGGATGTCGCGACCACGCTGGCGCGACACAATATTGGCGGCGCACCGGTTCTGGGTGCCGATGACCAGCTGGTGGGCATGATATCGGAAAAAGTGATCGTTCATGCATTGTCCCAGCGCGGCGCGGACATATCCGCCCTGACTGCAAAAGATATCATGACAAGGGATACGCCAACCGCAACGCCCGATGACAGTATTTATGACATTGCCTGCCGCATGACATATTCGCGCAACCGGCACGTGCCCGTTATGGAAAACGGGAAACTGGCGGGACTGGTCAGTATCGGGGACATTGTCAAACTGCGTGCTGAAAATGCCGAACAGGAAGCGCGGGAACTGCAGGATTATGTAACCGGCAGCGACCATGGCGCAGTCCAGTCCCCCAATGATGCGCCACCCATGCAGTGCGGGGGCAAGGACGGCTGATCCACCAACGGGATGTGCTGCCTACGCAGCCCGTCAGTGTGATCGGCAGCCATCACGATCATTCTTGTCCCGTATGTCCCGTTCCGCCAACATGACGGAATGACTGACACATCCAGCACGCTACCCGGGGGCATCCGCCGCTTTTTCATGTCTCCCTCCGCTGGCACGACTGCCCTGCTGCTGGCGTCCATGCTGGGGCTTGCGCTGGCCAATTCCCCCGAGGCCGCGTACTACCACCGACTGGTCACGCTGCCGATGCGGCTCCCCCTTCTGGGCGCACACGGCCCGACGGATATGGGATCATGGGTTTCGGACGGACTGATGACCCTATTCTTTCTGGTGGTCATTGCGGACATCAAGACGGAAATCATCTCGGGGCATCTGTCCTCACCGCGAAAGATCGCACTTCCCCTGATCGGGGCAGCAGGCGGCATGATCATGCCCGCGCTGACCTACCTTATGGTGACCCATGGCCATGCCGGAACATCCTACGGCTGGGCCATTCCGGTGGCGACCGATGCCGCGTTCACCCTGCCGGTCATGCTGGTGCTGGGGTCACGTGTTTCCGCCGGGGCCAGAACATGGCTGATGGCACTGGCTGTTTTCGATGATATTCTGGGTATTCTGGTCATCGCCCTGTTTTACGGGACCGCGCTGTGCTGGCCTGCGCTGCTGGTCGCGGGCCTCGTCACGCTGGGCATGATCTGTCTGAACAGGGCGGGAATCCGGGCATTGTGGCCGTATGCCGGCGGTGGGATGCTGCTTTGGGTATCCTTCCTGAACTCTGGACTGCATCCGACACTGGCTGCCCTTGTTACGGGGCTGTGCCTGCCCGCAATGCCATCCGGCACGACAGGGAAACAGCGTTCACCGCTGGATACCGTGACTGCCGTAGTGAATCCCGTGGTGACATGGGGTGTGCTGCCGCTGTTCGGGTTCATCAATCTCGGGGTGTCGCTGGTGGGCCTGCATGCCAGCATGCTGCTGGCCCCCGTGCCGCTTGGCATCATCCTTGCGCTGCTGGTTGGCAAGCCGACCGGGGTTTTCGGCGCGACAATGCTGGCTTTCCGACTGAAACTCTCTCCACTTCCGGCGGCAACATCCATAGGAATGCTGTTCGGACTTTCCCTGTTATGCGGGATCGGGTTTACCATCAGTCTGTTTATTGCCGACCTTGCGTTTTCGGGGGCTGAATTTGAGACCCCGGCCAGAATAGGGATATTTACCGGATCGGTCATTGCCGCACTGATCGGGTGGGTCTGGCTACGTTTTTCGCCTGTACGGGCTGATCCAGCCCCTGCGCGGTGCTGATATACCATTCCCCTCCGCACTGTCGTCATCGTCCGGATACAGCACGCGGGCCTATCTGCCGTACCTCCGCAGGATTGACCGCTCGACCCAGGACGTCAATGCGACAAGCGGGAGCGAAACAAGCACCGTGATAAAGGCGATGGACCAGCTCATGCCGAAATCCAGTTCGCCCCTCGCCTCATCCAGAGCGCCACCCAGCCCATACCCGGTTGACAGCCATTCCGCAGTCATGACGCCCAGTATGGCTGACGGTGCCACAAGACGGGCGGCAGTACAGAAATAGGGTATGGTCGCAGGCATCACGAGATAGCGCAGATGGGCAAAACGCGACGCCCCATACAGGTCCAGAACATCACTGGCCGGACGCGGCGTCCGGTTCATGCCCTCCAGCATCACGACAAAAACTGGGAAAAACGACACAAGGGACGCAATCCCGAGGGTTCCCATCACATCACGGCCAAGCACCGTCACGATAATGGGCGTAAAGACGATGAGGGGCATGCTCTATGCCCTGCATGACCTGCGGTTCCGCGCGTTTGCACGACCAGACAGCCACAGCCAGAAGAAAACCCAGCACAAGCCCCACGATCATTCCCCCGACAGCCAGCGGGACGGTCTGGACCATGGCGGGAACAAACGTTGCCCACACATCATGTGCCCATGGGCTGGTGACCAGATAGCGGAACACGGCGGAAGGCGGCCGGAACAGGATTGGTGAGACACCGGCCAGCCATGGCAGGCACTGCCAGATCACCAGCGGCAGCATACAGGCCATGTCGGCCCACAGCATGCCTTCCCATCGTCCGGCATGTGGCACCGTTTCGTGCCCCGGTTGCAGCGTTGCCGGCCCCCCCCCTTCCCCGTCAGCATTCGCCCCAGTTGCGCAACCAGTCCGTACATGACCGCGGAAAAGAACGTTGCAACCAGTGCCACAGCCCATAGTTCGGAAGGAATGCCACGACCGATTGCAGCCAGCAGGGCGTCATGCGCGCACCATGCGGCAAGCAGGACGGCGCCCGGTGCTGGAATCATATCCGGCCAGACCATGGCAACGCCCTGCCAGAGGGCCAGGCAGGCAAGCGCGACGGCACCTTCCTCGCCCATCCTTCCCTTTGCCTGATCTGCGCACGTCATGACGCGCTTTCCAACAGCCGTTCGATCCTGTCGCACAGCGCATGAAAAACCGGATCGACAAAGAAACCGGCAGGACGCGAACATGGCACGTCAACTTCGACCGTCGCAATGATCCGCCCCGGATCGCGCCCCATCACGACAATCGTGTCAGCCAGGAAGACGGCTTCATCAATCCCATGCGTCACCATAAGCGCGGTTGCCCCGCTTTCCAGCCAGATACGCTGCAGTTCGCGTACCATCTCGCGTCGCAGGACGAAATCCAGCGCCCCAAAAGGTTCATCAAGAAGAAGAATGCGCGGATGCGTCACAAGCGCCCGGGCCAACGCGGCGCGCTGGCGCATGCCACCCGGCAGCGCCGCCGGCAGCGCCCCGCCGAAATTCTGCAGGCCCACCAGTACAAGCAGGCTTTTGATCCTCTTCCGCGCCTGTGGACCGTCACGCCCGATAAGTTCAGGAGGCAGGGCCATGTTCGCACTCACGTCCCGCCACGGAAGGAGTGCCGCATCCTGAAACGCCATGCCCAGCGCGCCCTGGCGACGCAGGTCGTCGGGCGTGCAGCTGTCCCCATCGTGTGATCCGAACCGGATCGTGCCTTCATCCGGGTGGTCAAGACCTGCCACAAGCCGCAGAAGTGTCGATTTACCGCATCCCAACGGGCCAACCAAAGCTGTAAACGTCCCTTTGGGACAGGTCAGGTCGATACCTGAAAGGACCGGCAGGATGCCCTGCCCCGTATCGAACCGGCGACCAACCCGCTGAATTGACAGCCCGCGGCCTGCCGCCTGTGTCTGGCTTCTGACGGATTGCGGCGCAGTTGTTCATTCGATGCTCGAAGCGTGATGTATGGAAGCGCCTCTTTGAGAAGATCAGAAGCACGGGCCTGTCATTGAGTATGGTCTTTCTTGATGGCACAACGATCCATGCCCATCACAAGACGGCCAGGGCGGCTAAAAAGGGAAACACGGAGAGCGCCAAAAAAGAGCGTGAACTCTTGGCCGATTTGGCACCACGGTCTGCGTCGTCGTGGATGGTCATGGCAGGGCATTGTCTTTCACGCTTTCGCCCGGTCAGGCGCACGAACTGTCATGCGTTTATGCCGTGCCTGATGATCTGCCTCGACCATCCGCTTACATCGGTTGCGATCGTGGTCATGCCCCGCACATGTTCCGTGCGTATCTCTCGAGCCGGGGATCTCGTCCTGTCATCCCGCCGCGGAAAAATGTTCCTCCAGTCGCCTGTCCCAAATGGGCTTACAGGCACCGGTATCTGGTTGAAAACCTATGTGCAAGATTCAAGGAATGGCGGCTGTTGCCACACGCTACGAAAAGACAGCTGCATCCTTCCTCTTCGTCATTCTCATCGCTGCCACAGCAGGCCACATCAAGGCCTAATACCAACGGTTATGGGCACTGACCTGTGTGAGCCCACTTTCTAAGACCGATGGATCGAATGGTGTCAGGCAAGGCGGCAAGATTATTCCAAGCGGAAC
>NZ_NKTX01000258.1 GCF_003207815.1 Komagataeibacter oboediens
CTGACGGTCACACTGACGGTCAGGGCGAGAAGGGTTCAGCTCTGATAACGGGCTGAACCTCTTTTTATTTCCCGTCTGTTCTCTCAAGTTCGCCGTCGGCGTCATCCGGCAGAAAGAAGTCTTCCGGGTCTTCTGGCACGGGCAGAGACAGCAGGAAAAATCCCGCGGCTACCGTGATCGCACCCGTTGCAACGGGCAGCCAGCGGAGGACTGTCACCATCGCGGAGTCCTGCGTGCTGCCGTTGACGACAAGCGCCCAGCCACTCACTGTTGATTTTCACTGAGAACTGACCCGGGTAGGGGTCGGTACATAGAACGGGCACAGATATACGCTAAGGCTGGCTGCTGAGAGGTAATCATCCGGCGAGAGACGCGGGCGTATTCAGGCGGCGATGGTATTGTGGACCTGCTGGTGGGCTTTCCAGTGCCAGGGCAGGAGTTCATGGAGGCGTGGATTGGGGATGTCATTGATCCGTGCCAGGACATCGGCGAGCCATGCGTGGGGATCGACATCGTTCAGACGCGCGGTGACGATCAGGGAATACATGGCGGCGGCGCGCTCTCCGCCACGATCGGACCCGGCGAACAACCAGGCTTTC
>NZ_NKTX01000259.1 GCF_003207815.1 Komagataeibacter oboediens
TCCATCTCTCCCCGTCACAATTGACTTGTCTGCTGGAGGGTGTGGACTGGCGCAATCCGCAGAAAACATGGAGACCTGAACTGGCGGGATAATAAAAACTGCGCCAGGTCAGCATATACTGGTACCCTTTTGAGCGCCCATGTGATCAACTGCCTTCATGACGGGAGATACGGACGACATCATCGCCTTGCGCGCAGCACTTGCCGCTGCCGAGGCGCGTGCCCAGGTCGCCGAACTCCGGGCCACTGATGCAGAATCGCGCGCGGCCAGCGCCGAAGCGCAGATTGCCCATCTCAAACATCTTATCGCGCGGATGCGCCAGGACCGTTTCGGCGCCTCGTCGGAGCGGGGGCGCCGCCTGCTGGCCCAGCTTGAACTCGAACTGGAAGAGCTGGAGACGACGCTCGCCGAGGACGCGCCCGAAAACGCCGTGAATCCCGCTGTCCGCGCGACAGCACCCAGGAGCAACCGGGGGCGCCAGCCCCTGCGTGCCGATTTGCCGCGCGAGCGGGTCGTCATCCCCGCACCGACACAGTGTCCGTGCTGTGGCAGCGATCGTCTGAGCAAACTGGGGGAGAGCGTCACCGAGACGCTGG
>NZ_NKTX01000260.1 GCF_003207815.1 Komagataeibacter oboediens
GGGTTCTCTGTCGGGAACTGCCAGTGGCACGCTGGACGGCACGCTGGACCTGACCAAAGCCAGCAGCACCTATTCCGGCGGCATGTCCGGTTCTGGCGGTCTGACGGTTTCTGGCGGGACGGAAACGCTGACGGGTGCGAATACCTACACAGGAGCTACGACGATCAGTGGCGGCACGCTGGCCCTGAATGGCACGGGTAGTATTGCTGATTCCAGTACCGTGGATGTTGCTCAGAACGGCATGTTTGATATCAGCCAGACGAATTCTGGTGCATCGGTCAAGGATATAGGTGGAGCCGGTGGCATTGATCTTGGTAGCCAGACGCTGACGTTGACGGCGGCAGATCCTGACACCGTTTATTCCGGCGTGGCGTCCGGTTCTGGCGGTCTGACGGTTTCTGGCGGGACGGAGACGCTGTCGGGTGCGAATACCTATACGGGTGTGACGACGGTGGCGTCTGGTGCAGGCCTCAGCCTGCCGGGTTCTGTTGCAGGCGCGCTGACGACTGCCGGGACGACGGATGTCAATGGCGGCACGGTTGCTGGCACGACGACGAACACGGGGACACTGACGGCTGAAGGTGGCACGCTTGCG
>NZ_NKTX01000261.1 GCF_003207815.1 Komagataeibacter oboediens
TCCTGCGAGCAGCGATGCATTCCACCGAGAAAACAAGATTTAGAGAAACGCAGAGAGATAACAAATGTGATCCATTGCATCGAACCGGCCGTCCACATAAGGTCATCCAGCGTGCGGTAGACCAGCCCCGCCGTGCCGGTGTTGCCCGGAACCGGTGGCACGAACGGCGTGGAACCGGTGGCAAGGATCAGCGTGTCATAAGGCAGCAGCCCTTCGGCACTTTCCACCATCCGGGCCGCGCGGTTTATGCGTGTCACCCTGACGCCACGGTGCAGGGTCAGGTCGTGATGGGTATGGAAATCATCCACATGCAGGCGCAGCGCCAGCGCATCGCGTCCGCTCATGTAATCGGTCAGGTGCACGCGGTCATAGGCGTGGTGCGGTTCGTCGCCAAAAATGTGAATCGCACAGTCTTCATGCAGCCCATGCGCCACAAGCTGCTCGGCGCAGTAATGGCCAACCATGCCGTTGCCGATGATGACGATGTTTCCCGTTCCGGTCATGTTCGTTTCCCCTATCGTACAATCGGCTGTCAGAATTTGAATTCCATGGTCTGCATGTAGAATGCCCCGTCCTTCGCCCCCGCACGG
>NZ_NKTX01000262.1 GCF_003207815.1 Komagataeibacter oboediens
CGCTTCGTGGCGGCGAACCTGCATCCGGATCATGATACGATTGCGACCTTCCGCCGGACGAACCGGACAGCCATTGAAGCTGCATTTGCGCAGGTCCTGCTTCTGGCGCGCGAGACGGGTCTGCTGCGTCTGGGTGTCGTATCGATTGACGGCACGAAAATTGATGCCGACGCTTCGAAATACCGTTCCCTGCGCTACGACCGGATCAGGGCACTGCGCGAACAGCTGGCGGTGGATATCGCGAAACTGATGGACCAGGCGGAGCACGCAGATGCCACAGACAGAGATCCGCAGGCCCTGCCAGAAGAGCTTGCCCGACGGGAAACACTGAAAGCGAAGCTGGACGAAGCCTGCGCCCGGCTGGAAGCAGATGCGAAAGCGCAGGCCGAGGCGGCGCGACCGGCATACGAGAAGAAGAAAGCCGCTTATGATGCGAAAACAGGGCGTCGTGGCAGGGCGCCGAAACCGCCGGATGATGAACCGCCACCCGACCGGCAGATCAGTCTGACCGATCCCGACAGCCGCCTCATGCGGCGTTCGGACGCCCACGAGTTCCGGCAGGCTTACAATGCCCAGGCCGTG
>NZ_NKTX01000263.1 GCF_003207815.1 Komagataeibacter oboediens
GCTTGCCGACACCGGTTACGCCAGCGGACAGGCGGTCCGGAAACTGCAGGAAAAGGGCATTGATCCGCTGGTCGCCATTGGACGGCCCTGTGCCCGCAGACCTTACGACTTCCGACCCCAGCCCGCAGGAAGGGAGCCACGCCGGATAACTGAACCCTGGCGGCTTGCCATGAAGGACAGGCTGGAAACTACAGAAGCCGGAGATGTTTACAGACTACGCAAACAGACCGTGGAGCCGGTCTTTGGAATTATCAAAAGCATCATGGGCTTCAGAAGATTCAGCCTGCGCAGCCTTGCAAAAGTCACGACCGAATGGACCCTCGTTGCACTCGCATATAACTGCAAAAGAATGGCACGGCTTCACGCAGCATAAGCCGGGTCAGCCTCGACCTTATAACCCTCAAAATGGCCAACCCGACAGACTGCTAGGGCCTGTTAGAGCCTGATCCGAAAGTTTTTCAGCACTGACAATGCCTTGTGGTTCTGCGGGTCAGCATGCGGATTGAGGCGATCAAAGTCCACGCTGTTGACGAGGCTATGGACTTTTCCCAGTCTTTGGCGAGCCGCCTGCAGCGACC
>NZ_NKTX01000264.1 GCF_003207815.1 Komagataeibacter oboediens
TGACTTGTCTGCTGGAGGGTGTGGACTGGCGCAATCCGCAGAAAACATGGAGACCTGAACTGGCGGGATAATAAAAACTGCGCCAGGTCAGCATATACTGGTACCCTTTTGAGCGCCCATGTGATCAACTGCCTTCATGACGGGAGATACGGACGACATCATCGCCTTGCGCGCAGCACTTGCCGCTGCCGAGGCGCGTGCCCAGGTCGCCGAACTCCGGGCCACTGATGCAGAATCGCGCGCGGCCAGCGCCGAAGCGCAGATTGCCCATCTCAAACATCTTATCGCGCGGATGCGCCAGGATCGTTTCGGCACCTCGTCGGAGCGGGGGCGCCGCCTGCTGGCCCAGCTCGAACTCGAACTGGAAGAACTGGAGACGACGCTCGCCGAGGACGCGCCCGAAAATGCGGCGGATCCCGCCGTCCGCACGACAGCACCCCGGAGCAACCGGGGACGCCAGCCCCTGCGTGCCGACCTGCCGCGCGAGCGGGTCGTCATCCCCGCACCGACACAGTGTCCGTGCTGTGGCAGCGATCGTCTGAGCAAACTGGGGGAGAGCGTCACCGAGACGCTGG
>NZ_NKTX01000265.1 GCF_003207815.1 Komagataeibacter oboediens
TTCAGCATGAAGGCCATCGTGAACCCGTTTCTCAGAAAGGGGTCGTTTTTGGCTGCCTGTCCCCCTTCCGAAGGGGTCACTTTTCCATGCCGCTTAACAGACCATCCGGCGGACGGGCATCTGGTGTTCACGTCCTATGCCAGCACGCCCACCCCTGCGGGCACATTGGCCTATACGCTGCGCGCCGATCTGGACCATGATATCCGTCTTGGCCTGCGCGGTACGGTGCGTATTTACGGGCCGCGGCACATGCTGGTGCTGTGGGCGCTGCGCAGGCCACTGGGCGTGGTACGGCAATGGCTGTCGTTCTAGTTTGCCGGGCGGGACGTGCGGCATGAACGCCCCTGCCCCATGGCCTGCGCTGCGTGATGACCTGGAACTGCTGCGCGGGCCGGTCGTAATCGGCGCACCCACATGGACACTGTATGAGCCTGATCCGAAAGTTTTTCAGCACTGACAATGCCTTGTGGTTCTGCGGGTCAGCATGCGGATTGAGGCGATCAAAGTCCACGCTGTTGACGAGGCTATGGACTTTTCCCAGTCTTTGGCGAGCCGCCTGCAGCGACC
>NZ_NKTX01000266.1 GCF_003207815.1 Komagataeibacter oboediens
GGCGACGGGCTCTATCTCGTCATCAGCCCACGGGGTGGCAAATCCTGGGTCTGCCGGGTCCAGAAAAACGGCAAGCGGCGTGACATCGGCCTCGGCAGCGCCAAGAAGGTATCTTTGGCATTGGCGCGCGAACGAGCCGTCAAGGCGCGGATGCAGGTTGAAGTTGGCCTTGATCCCGTGGCCGAGCGCCGCAAGGAGGCGGGCATCCCGTCCTTCCGTGAAGCCGCCCTTGAGGTCTACGCGCAGAACAAGGCGACCTGGAAGAACAAGAAGCACCGGGCTCAATGGCTGACGACCCTTGAGACCTATGCGTTCCCGCTGATCGGTGACGTCTCGATCGCTGACCTCGACGGCCATCATGTGCGCGAAGCAATCGCCCCGATCTGGCTCAACAAGCCTGAAACCGCCCGCCGGGTTCGGCAGCGGATCAGCAACGTCACGGACTGGGCGATCGGCAAAGGCTACCGCACGCTTCCCCTGCCGCTGGCGGCAATGGATAAATCCCTTCCCAAGGCGAAGACCAAGACCGTTCATCACACAGCGTTGCCCTACGCCGAGGTGCCGGC
>NZ_NKTX01000267.1 GCF_003207815.1 Komagataeibacter oboediens
TTCGGGCTATGACGCGGGCAAGAAGGTCAAGGGCCGCAAGCGCCATATCGTGACTGATACCTGCGGCTTCCTGATCTTTCTCCTCGTTCATGCCGCCGACATCCAGGACCGTGATGGGGCCGTTGATGTTCTGGCGGCAATACGCAGGCGCTTTCCCTGGCTGCGCCACATCTTCGCTGATGGCGGCTATGCTGGCGACAAATTGCGATCCGCGCTCGCCTCCATGGGAAAATGGACGATCGAAATCATCAGGCGGTCCGATACGGCGAAGGGCTTTCAGATCCTGCCGCGCCGCTGGGTGGTTGAACGGACATTCGCCTGGCTGGGACGGTGCAGGCGGCTCGCCAAAGATTGGGAAAAGTCCATTGCTTCCTCAACCGCATGGACATTGATCGCCTCGATCCGCATGCTCACACGACGGACAGCAAGGCATTGTCAAGCTTGAAAAACTTTCGGATCGGGCTCTTAGGCCTGCATCCGTTCCAGCGTGGGGACGGCCAGATAACGCCTCGCAGATCTCCTCGGCATAGGCCGCATCAATCTTGCCGCGTTTGACATAGGGT
>NZ_NKTX01000026.1 GCF_003207815.1 Komagataeibacter oboediens
TGACCACCTCGCGCATATCCGTCGTGCGAGGGCGACCGCCCCGTTTCGCAGGGGGCACAAATGGCACGATCAAAGCCCATTCCCCGTCCATCATATCCGATGGATATCGCAGTCCTTCCCGGCTATGTTCACGTCGGGCAATACCAGTCCATGTCACCATTCACTCCATCTCTTCGTAAAGACGGATGAATCACAACAGGCTGGTATTGTTCAAAAACTTTCGGATCAGGCTCTCAGGACGTGAGCAGGCAGAGGCTGGACATTGCCGGATTACTCGGTCGCGACCTGGCTGGCTGCCGCCGCAAGAAATGCCTGATGGTGAGGGGGAGACACGCTATTCCAGATTCCGGGAAAAGCGCTCTTCTACTTCAAGGAAGCAGCCCGGATCGTGGCATCCAGCCAAGCACTAATGCGGGTAATGACCTCTGCCTCAATGCCAAAATAGCCGTGTGGCGTAAGCGAACCACAGTTCTTTTCAGAGCGGGTTGTGCCGCCCGCCACCATTAACACGGTGACTTCACGACTGCCTGTCATGGCCGCGCCAATTCGCTTTGCGTCCTGTGGCGGGGCAACGTTGCATCGGTCATCATGATTGGCGACAACAAGGACGGGAGCCTGCACTTTCTCTGGATGGGCGCTGAAAACGGTTTCCCTGCTGCCCCCCATAACGGACACCGATTCAGTCAGCACGACACCGGCAATATCCCCTGAAGCGGCATGGGCCGCGCCATTGACGGCTGCAATGGCACCCTGGCTTGTACCAAGTAGAAAAACAGGCCCTGAGTCCTGCCTGTGCACGAAAGCGATGATATCCTCGACAAGATGGGCATAATGCGCGGCACTACGCTGCCCGCGCAGATTGAGACGACCCACTGTATCGGGAATGAGAACCGCAAACCCCTGTCTGTTCCACGCGCCACGTGTTCGCACGACGAAGTTGTCGCCATGACGGATGCGCCCGTCCTGCCCAAGGCCAATGTCACCAGTTCCGCCCGGAAACATGATGATCGTTGCCAATGGCCGCTCCGGGGAACTGAAAATGGCCCGGACAGACCCGCCTGCACGGAGAGGTACATTCATGACACGTTCAGTGATGCCCGGATCTGGAATGTTGCCAGTCATCCCCGGTGCGGTACGATTACCGGCATATCCCACGCATGGCAGGAGAACGCAGGCGGCCAGCACGATTATCGTGCAACACAGATAGTTCGGCATGGGCCTGTGCTGACTGCTTCTGATCATTTCACCCAATGCCCAGGCCCATTATTGCTCATGGCCCGAAGACCAGACGTGGTCTCCGAGCCGCTTCATATATCATTGTGGCGTTCCGTTTGTGGAACGGCCAGCCTTCAGATGGCCTGACCGCCAGAAACTTCGATCCGCTGCGCGTTCACCCAGCGATTATCTTCGGACAAAAGCGAGGCAATCATGGGGCCGATATCGTCAGGAAGGCCAGGACGACCAAGTGCGGTACTCTCCGCGATATGGCGGGCAATGTCCGGATTGTCCCGTACCATGCCGCCCGAGAAATCGGTCTGGATGGCACCCGGCGCTACCGTGTTGACGGCAATACGGCGCGGTCCGAGTTCCTTGGCCATGTAGTGTGTCATGACTTCCACCGCGCCCTTCATGGCGGCGTAAGCGATCCAGCCGGGATAGGCGAAGCGCGTGAGGCCGGATGAGATGTTCACGATCCGGCCACCATCCGCGATCAGCGGCAGCAGCGTCTGTGTCAGGAAAAACGGACCTTTGACATGAACCCGATAGGCGGCGTCGAAATCCTCTTCGGTCACCTCGCCGAACAGCCCTTCATGGGAGGTGCCGGCCATGTTGACCAGATAATTGAAACGCTCGGCCCCCCATTCGCGCAGCACGCGCCGGACCTCATCGGCGAAGGCAGGGAAGGTATGCGTATCGCCGGTGTCGAGTTGCAGGGCCACCGCGCGGGCGCCGCTGCTCCGGACATTCTCAACCACCTCATCGGCTGCGGATCTGTTGGTGTGGTAGGTGAAGATGGACGAGACGCCGCGTCGGGCGAGAGCCTCAACGGTGGCGCGGCCCAGTCCACGGCTGCCGCCGGTGACAATGGCAATGGTGTTCGCTTCTGGCATGAGTATCTCCATCTGTTGAGGTACCAATCTTGGTCACAACGCCGCGCGTTCGATAAGATCGCTCTTTCCGCCAGCATTGTTTTGCGCCATGGAATAATCCCATGGACAGGCTTGCCACACTCGACCTCTTCGTCCGCATTGTTGACCGCAGCAGCTTCAGCGCCGCGGCAGCCGATTGCGGCGTCTCCCGCCCGGTTGCGACCGCTGCGATCAAGGCGTTGGAGCAAAGGCTTGGCACCCGACTGCTGCACCGTTCCACCCGCCACGTCCGGCCTACCGAGGAAGGCGCTGCCTATTATCGCCGGTGTGTGGCGATCCTGGCAGACCTTGAAGATGCCGATCGTGGTGCGAGTGGGGCTGTGGCAGGTCTCTTGCGCGCTGATGTGATCGGCCGTCTGGCGCGCATGACCCTGCTGCCAGCGTTGCCGGACTTCCTTGCGCGCCACCCGGCGCTGACCGTTCATCTTGGCGAGGGTGAGCGGTTTGTCGATCTGGTGCGCGAAGGGGTGGACTGCGTGGTCCGGACCGGAACCCTGCCGGATAGCGACATGATCGCCCGGCCGCTGGGCGTGATGGAGGAGGTGACGGTCGCCAGCCCGGTCTATCTGGCGCGGCACGGGATGCCAGCCTCACCTGAAGATCTCGACGGACATCAGATGATCGGCTTCGTATCCTCACGCACTGGCCAGCCCCTGCCATTGGAGTTTACGCGCGGAGATGAGGTGATCGAGGTCTCGCTTCCCGCACGCCTGCTGGTCGGCGGCGTTGATACCTATGCCGAAGCGGCCAGGCTCGGCTTTGGCCTAGTGCAGGTGCCGCGCTATGGCCTTGAGGATGACCTTGCAAATGGCACGCTGATCGCAGTCCTCCCTGATTTCCCACCCACGCCAACGCCGGTCTCTGTGCTTTACCCGAGCAACAGGCAGCTTTCTCCGCGTGTGCGGGTGTTCGTGGACTGGCTGGTGGAGATTATTGGCCCGCGATTTCATCCACAATGCGCGTGAGCATCCCTACGCAGGTGCAAAGGCGAGATAGAGCGAGATCGTTGCAATCGAGAATACGGTGGAGGCGAGGACGACCCGTCCGGTAAGGGCTGCCTCCCGGTCATAGAATTCCGCCAGCATGAACGAGCCGGTTCCCGTGGGCAGTGCTGCAAGAAGCACGGCAATGTTTGTCATCGCCGGAGGGAGGTGAAGCACAGGCGCTGCGATGATCCATGTAACCAGAGGCTGGGCGATCAGCTTCAGGCCAACAAGAATGGCGGCCGTCGACGGGCGTGCAGACGCGGCGCCGGCAGAATTTCCAGCAAGGAACAGACCGAGGGCGATCAGGGCGCAGGGGGATGCGGCCCCGCCGAGAAGCTTCAGAAAGGCATGAACCGGTCCCGGCAGATGCCCACCGGATACCATGACCAGGCCACCAAGTGCTGGCGCCACCAGCAACGGATTTTTCACCAGCGAGAAGAGCGTTTTCGCGACGATGTCGCGCGGCCGTGCTTCGGTCTGCAACCCGGCCTCGATCAGGACGATCGCTATGACGAACAGCACACAGACCGTCACGATCGTGGCGATCAGCGTTGGTGCCATGCCGGTATCACCGACAAGCGACAGGACAAGCGGGAAACCGACGAACCCCGTATTGGCGTAGCTCGCGTTCAGTCCGTCAATGGCGGCATCGGCAAGATGGTGTCCTGTGGACACCCGCCACCACAGCGTCCCGGCAAACACGATAAAACAGCCAAGCGTGAACGCCGCAATGAATCCCGGCTCCCACAGATCGGTCATTTTTGCGTTTGCCACGATGTCGAACAGCACTGCGGGCAGCGCAAGATAGACCACCAGCCGATTGACCTCGCGCGTGGCATTGGGGCCAAGCGCACCCGATTTACGTGCGATCCATCCGGTGAGGATGAGGGCAAAGATAGGCAGGACGATCAGCAGATTGTTCAGCATCAGGGATCTCGGGCGGTCAGCAAAAGCGTGACGCTACCGGACGCTATTGATATAATCCAATGCTTATATGGTTCACGATCAATGCTTTCAGGGTATCAGATGGACACGCGGCATATGCGGTATTTCATGGCTCTGGCCGAGACGCTTCATTTCGGTCGGGCGGCTGAGCGGATGAATATGAGCCAGCCGCCGTTCAGTCGTCAGATTGCCATGATCGAGCACACGTTGGGCGTGAAGCTGTTTGAACGAAACTCGCGCAACGTGGCTCTGACCCCGGCCGGAAAACATTTCATGAAAGACTGCCGAAACGTGCTGGGGCAGTTTGAGGATGCCTGCCGGGATGTCAGGCTGATTGCCAGCGGCATGAAGGGCGAACTGCGGTTTGGATTCATGATGCATGCCGCCCACAGTGTCGTGCCGCAACTCGTGCAGCTTTATGCGGAGGCAAGGCCGGATGTGCGCCTTGTCCTTGATGAACGCACGCCGACAGAGATTGATGAGATGCTGGTGGCAGGAACACTGGATGCCGCCGTAACATTCGATTGCGGATATGCGCCGCACCTGCAGGCCGTGTTGCTGGCCAGGGAGCGATTACGCATCATCATGCGAAAGGACCATCCGCTTGCCACGGCCGGGCAGATCGGCCCCGATGAACTCCGCGACGAGAAGATCATCGCAGCGCCTGCCGCGACGGCGCCTGCTCTGCGATCCGCGATCAACAGCTATTTTTCTGCCGGGGGAATTGTCCCGCGCGTTGTCCTTGAACCGCGGTTGCAGCACACGATCATCCAGCTTGTTGCAAAAGGGCTGGGCGTAGCCCTTATCCCTGCATCGCTGTGTACCGAACTGGGAGCCGGACTGACGTCACGGGCTTTGTCAGACGCTCCCCAACTTGACGTTGTGCTGCGTGCGCCCATCACCACGAAAAACCCGGCGGTTTCGACATTCATGGAAATCGGGAAATCGATACAGCGGACTTCACTCTAATTCATGGAATCTGTGTGGAGAGCCCGTTTCCAATATCTTCGCTTTCCTGATTTCATCTTTATGAATGGAATATTTTTATAATGTCTTCAAATGCCAAACCCAGACCAAGAATAATCATGATCGCTCCAGATATATAGCCCGTCACGATGGATGCTCTGGGGCGGCTACTTAATATTGTCCGCGCTCCAAATCCGACCATCAGATAGATGGACATGCAGTTCATTGTATGAATGACGCCCAATATCCCGATCTGTAAAAAGGTCGGCCATGCTGATCCCGGATTTGTAAACTGGGGCAGAAGGGCGAGAAAAAACAGAAGAGCCTTGGGGTTCAGGCTACTGATGGCGAATCCTTTGGTAATCCAGCGCTGCGCACCAGTTTCCCGTTCATGTCCCTCTTTCGGCAAGGGAGGATGACGCAGCAGGGAAATGCCCAGTTTTATGAGATAGGCCGCGCCTGCAAATGTCAGAATGGTGACTGCAAGCGGCATGCTTGCAAGCGCACCGATACCGCCCGCGACCGTTCCGGTAATGGCGAGATATCCCAGAAACAGGCCGAATACCGCGGGAATGACTGCGGCATGATCACGTATTCCGGCGGAAATGACATACGCCCAGTCAGCACCAGGAGTTGCGGCAAGGAGGATGGAGATTGTCCAGAAGGCAAGAAGTGTATGCAAATTCATCGAAGACGCGTCGCTTTAAAAGAAAATCCATAAGGTCCCACGGCGTTTCATGCTTTCCGACTATGCTCCGGATCGCCACCCCTGCGACGCGAGAGAGGGCAGGATAGCGCGGACCAGCGGACAGGGGGTTGCGTTTATGCCAATTTCGTCGCCGATATCTGGCATATAATTGCGCCAGAATGTTTATCCGTGATATAACGTGCCAATGAAACTGGATGCGATTGATCGGCGTATTCTTAACGTTCTCCAGGAAGATGGCCGCTGCCCCAACAATGAGCTTGCGAGGCGCGTCGGGCTTTCTCCCTCGCCATGCCTGCGCCGCGTGCGGCTGCTGGAAGAAAGTGGCGTTATCGAAGGGTATGTCGCCGTTGTGAATCCCGCAAAAGCCGGGTTCGGCGTGACGGCTTTTGTCAGGATATGGCTGACGGGAGAAGACGAGCGGCAGTCCGAGCATTTCGTCGAGGAAATTGGAAAACTTCCGCAGGTGACGGAAGCGCATGTCCTTGCGGGAGATTGTGATTTCCTGTTGCGCGTTGTTGCAGAAGACCTTCCAGGACTGAGATGTTTTCAGAGTGAACACCTGGCGCGGATCAAAGGCGTGCGAAGTATGAAGACCGACATACCCCTACTGAAGGTCAAGAATGCAAGCTTTGCATAAGATCTCTCACTCATCATGCTGAAGATGATGGAAGCGAAGCGGGCTGAGGGTTAATATTGGCGCGTGCGTGAAAGCATCGTCCGGAGATCAATTCTTCCGTTCTGATCTGACAGAATGCGCGACATTCAGGTACGCAGATATGCCTGGAGGCGCGGGATGACGAAGTCGAGAAACACCCTCACGCGCTGGGGTGTCTGTTTGCTGCCAAGATAGAGCGCATGGATCTCTTCTTCGTCCTGCGCGTCCGCATGGGCCAGAACTTCAACGAGACGGCCGGACTTGATATCATCGCGCACATGGTAGTCGCCAAGCCGCGCCAGCCCTGCGCCCCGCAGCGTCAGGCGTCTGACTGTTTCGCCATTATTGGCAAGCAGGGGGCCCCGGACGATACGATCTGCGATGCGCCCTTTCTCGTGCAGCGGCCAGACAGGGGCAGCACGCCGGAAATTGAAGCCAAGGCATTTGTGTTGGTCCAGATCATCAATGTTCCGTGGTACACCAAACCGGTTCAGGTAATCTGGCGATCCAACGATTTTACGTCGTGCTGTGCCGATATGTCGCGCTGTCAGATTTGAATCCTGCAACGGTCCGACCCGAAAGGCGACATCCGTGCGGTCAAGATAAAGGTCCGTCAGTTCGTCGGAGAGCGACAGATCAATGACGATATCCGGATAGGCATCCCAGAATTCGGGAAGGAGAGGTTCAAGCGCCAGCGCTCCGAAGGCTACCGAAGCATTGATGCGCACAATGCCGCCCGGCCGAACCGATCCTGTGGTGAGCGCATGTTCCATATCATTGAGTTCGGCGAGCAGCGCCTGAGCACGCTCGTAGTAAAGCTGCCCTTCCGGCGTGACGGAAAGCCGCCGTGTCGAACGTTCGAGCAGGCGTACGCCAAGGCGTGTCTCAACGCGGGCAATCAGTTTGCTTATCGTCGAGGGCGTTGTCATCGACAGGCGGGCGGCCTCGGAAAAACTGCCGCTTTCCACGACACGCAAAAACATCTGCATTTCGCCAATCCGGTTGTCCAACAGCGCCTCCTTGATGAAACAGGTTCACAAGTGCTGTGGAGAAGCGACGGATTATCAAAGCCTGTCAAGTTCATCATGTTGCGTAGGGAACAGATGCCGCTCGCACCGCTGATATGCCGCGGCACCGTCATATTGAAAATTTTTTCCGGACAATGGCTCTAAAGCCTGGTCAGGCGTATCCGGGATGCTTTTTGCAGGACACTATTGCGATGAAAAACATTCTTCTTCTGAACGGTGGAAAGGCTTTCGCCCATTCTCATGGTCGCCTGAACGATACGCTGCATGACGCCGCCCTTGCGCTCCTGTCGAACGCGGGTTTCAATACGCGCCAGACAAAGATCGATGCCGGGTATGACATTCAGGCTGAAGTCGAGAATATTCAGTGGGCAAATCTGGTCATCTACCAGATGCCGGGTTGGTGGATGGGCGCGCCGTGGACGGTCAAGAAGTATGTTGACCAAGTCTTCACCGCCGGTCATGGCACGCTTTATGCCAATGATGGGCGCAGCCGGTCGCATCCTGAGCGCAAGTATGGGTCTGGCGGCCTGCTGCAGGGGAAGCATTACATGCTTTCCCTGACATGGAACGCCCCGGAAGAGGCTTTTGTCGATCCGGCGCAGTTCTTTGAAGGGAAGGGGATTGATGCGGTCTATTTCCCTTTCCACAAGGCCAACCAGTTTCTGGGCATGGCGCCGCTTGCAACGTATCTAGCGTCAAACGTTATGAAGGAACCGGCGATTGATCGGACCGTCGCGCGCTACCGTGCCCATCTTGCAGACGTTCTTGGCTTTGTGCTGCCAGAAGGCGGCGTTGTATCATAGCACGGATTACAGGGTTTTTCCGGGTAACATGGAACCGAGAGAATAACATGAAGACATGGATACGTTGGGGCAGCGCCGGAGTGGTCAGCCTGGCAGTGCTGGGTGCAGCGACATGGGAACTCGTCCTGCGTCCGGAAAGCGCATCCCTTCCCGTGACGGCAGGAACAGGCCCGCACCCTGAACTGCCGCAGCCCAACCATACCCTGTTTCCGACTGTCAATGTCGCGACGCCCGTGGGCTGGGCAGACGGGCAGACGCCCGTACCCGCTCAGGGGCTGGCGGTTACGCCCTATGCGAAGGGGCTCGACCATCCCCGATGGCTTTATCGGTTACCCAATGGCGATATTCTGGTGGCCGAGAGCAATTCGCCCAAAACGGATGTCCAGACACTCAAAAATCGCATTGCGGGGTTCGTGATGGGCAAGGTTGGCGCGGGGAAGGCCAGCCCGAACCGGATCATCCTGTTGCGCGACACCAAGGGCGATGGGTCAGCGGATACCCGCACGGTGTTTCTCGACCATCTCTATTCGCCCTTCGGCATGGCGCTGGTGGGGAATGATCTCTATGTCGCCAACGCCAATACCATTCTCCGCTTTCCCTATCATGACGGTGACACGCGGATTGATGCGCCAGGCACCAAGGTCACGGATCTGCCAGCAGGCTACAACCATCACTGGACAAAAAACCTGCTTGCCAGCCCGGATGGCCGTTTCCTGTATGTGACCATCGGGTCCAACAGCAATGTAGCCGATAACGGGATGGACGTCGAAGAGGGACGGGCCCGGATCGACCGGCTCGATCTGAGCACGGGAAAGCTGACGCCCTATGCGACGGGGCTGCGCAACCCGAACGGGCTGGCTTTTGAGCCGGAGAGCGGTGCCCTGTGGGTGGTGGTCAACGAGCGCGATGAAATCGGTAGCGACCTCGTCCCCGACTACATTACCTCGGTCAAGGAAGGCGCATTCTATGGCTGGCCTTACAGCTATTATGGCCAGCACGTTGACACACGGGTCTCGCCGCAGCGACCGGACCTCGTCGCGCAGGCGATCGCGCCGGATTACGCGCTTGGCCCGCATACGGCCTCCCTTGGCATCACCTTCTCTCAGGATGCCACCCAGCTTCCGGACGCCTGGCGCCATGGACTGTTCGTCGCACAGCATGGATCGTGGAACCGGCGGCCCAAGAGTGGCTACAAGGTCATCTATGTGCCGTTTGCCGATGGGAAGCCGTCCGGCACGCCGGTTGATGTACTGACGGGTTTTCTGACAGCCGACGAAGCGCATGTGCATGGTCGACCCGTGGGCCTCACGGTTGACAGGTCGGGCGCATTGCTGGTGGCAGACGATGTGGGCGGTGTCATATGGCGTGTGTCCGGTAACGCTGCCGAATGAATGGAGTGCAGACCGGCCGTACCCGGCTCATTTCTTTGGATCGGTTCTGAGATGACCACTATCCTGTAACGTTCAAGCCCGGTTGAAGGTCAATCTGTGGTTTGACATTAAATCTGACTTCAAGGTTAACGGTGTAAGGGCAAACCTACCTGACATCATGGAGGCAGCCTCACATGCAGACAATACTGGGCGCAAATGGTCAGATCGCCACGGAACTGGCGCGGACATTGCATCAGCATCATACGAGGGCGTTGCGGCTTGTGAGCCGCAATCCCCGCAAGGTCAACGAAGACGATACGCTCATCGCGGCGAACCTGCTGGATGCAGGGCAGACGACACAGGCAGTGAAAGGCAGCCGGATCGTCTACTTCACGGCCGGGCTGCCCCCTGACAGCAAACTCTGGGAGGAACAGTTTCCCGTCATGCTGAGGAATGCCCTGCAAGCCTGCCGGATGGCGGGGGCCTGCTTTGCCTATTTCGACAATACCTACATGTATCCGCAGAACAGCCAGATCCAGACGGAGGAAACGCGCTTTGCCCCGGTTGGCCGGAAAGGACGCGTGCGCGCGGCAATGGCTACCATGGTGCTGCAGGAAATGGCACGCGGAGACATTCCCGTGCTCATTGCCCGCGCACCGGAATTCTATGGTCCGGGAAAAACCCAGAGCTTCACCAACGCCCTGATCATTGACAGGCTGAAAGCTGGTAAAAGATCCCTGGTTCCTGTCCGTGATGACACCCGCCGGACCCTTATCTGGACGCCGGATGCGAGCCGCGCGCTGGCAACGCTGGGCAATACACCGGATGCTTTCGGACAGACCTGGCATCTGCCATGCTGTGATGAGCGGCCGACCTATAAGACATTCGTTACCATGGCGAGCCGGGTTTTCGGACGAACGCCTTCTTATTCGGTCATCGGAAAATGGCCACTGATCATTGCAGGCATTTTTTCAAAAAAGGTGCGGGAAATAAAGGAGCTGTTGCCTCGCTACGAGCAGGACAATCTCTTCGACTCAACGAAATTCAAATGTCATTTTCCCGATTTTTCCGTGATGACATATGAAGAGGGGCTGGAACTGATCAGGAAGGAATAAAGAGGTTGATAGCGCTTCATATATCTCGTTCTTAACAAGTCCACTATGGCAAGGCAGTTGATTCCTGTGACCGATGTGCAAAAACACATATCGACAGCCGCTTAACCTCAACCATGATGGGAGAAAACTGCCCAGATGTATTACGGCAAGAATGCCTTTTCGCTGCTCCTACGCTACACGCTTGCCCACGAGATTGAGGAATGGGGCTGGGAGATCGGGGACCATACGTATGGCGCCAAGGGTTCTCCCATCATCATAGAGGCCGAATATGCCGGCCTGAAGATCGGGAAATACTGCTCGATTGCCCGCGAAGTGCTGATGATCCTGGGCAACCACCGCACGGACACGATCACCACCTACCCGTTCAAGAACCAGTGCAATTTCTGGCCCGAAGCAGCTGACGCATCCGATGACCATTCCACCAAGGGGGATATCGTCATCGGCAATGATGTCTGGATCGGCGCGCGGGCCAACATCATGTCAGGTGTAACCATCGGGTCTGGCGCGATCATTGCCACGGCGGCGGTGGTGACCAGGGACGTGCCGCCTTACGCCATCGTCGGCGGCAATCCGACCCGGGTTATCAGATACCGCTTCCCCGAGAGAACCATCGAGCGGCTGCTCGCACTGGCATGGTGGGACTGGCCAGAGGAGGTCATACGGGCTCGGATGCCGCTCCTGATGAGCGATAATATCGAGGGATTCCTGAGTGCATATGAAGGTGTTCCAGCGTAGCGCCTTCATCCCCTTCCAATAGCTTGATAGCATTGCGCCATGGGAAACGCTGAATGCCCGCCCCAATTTGTTCCTATCTGAGCTCATGTCTGAACCCGCTCATTCATGCTGGTTCATGCCAAATTGGCCGGTTTAGGGCCGAATAAGGTAAAACAAACGGATCAGCACCATATGTGTGCCTACGTAATCCCACCTGTTACCCGCGTGTTTGCAGCCAGCCGACAGTAGCATCTGTACGCCATTGCAATACGATACGGTCTCGTCTATGCAAGCCATAACGGCTGCGTCGTGCCGCTGGATTCAGGACATGACTGAGGGTGATCGGTATCCATGCAAACCAGACATACTGGCAATGAAAGCGTGGGCCATGCCCAGCCTCCATCTTTCCTGGCTACCATTCTTCATCCGATCCTGCACAGGGAAGGCAGCCTCCCGCCGGGCCAATATCCCGCGCCCGCCGTGGAAAAACCGCGTAGCGCTCCGGGCCTGATCCTGCTCTGCCTGCTGCTTCTGCTTTCAGCCTGCCACAAGAAGGTGGCAGTGGAGGAAGTCCGCCCCGTCCGATCCGTCATTGTGGACCCGACGCCTGACACGAACGGCGAGGTGGTGACGGGACAGGTCTCCGCCCATCAGTCCATCAACCTCGCCTTCCGCCTGCCCGGCAAGGTGGTGGAACGTTCCGTGTCCGCAGGCAGCGTCGTGCGTGCGGGGGACGTGCTGGCGCGGCTGGATGACACGGTGCCACAGCAGACGCTGCGCACGGCGCTGGCGGAAAACGCCACGGCAAAAGCGGCGCTGGAACAGGCTGCCCCCCTGAAGCAGCGGGCCGCAGCCCTGCTGCCGGTGGAGGCCATTTCACGCAACGATTATGACGACGCGGTGCGCCGCTACAAAACCGCGCAGGACCAGGTGCAGGCGACACAGGCGCAGGTACGCGTGGCGCAGGAACAGCTTGGCTACACCCGCCTGATGGCGCCCGAGGACGGCATCGTGACCGACCGGCTGGTGGAAGCAGGCGAGGTGGTGGCCGCAGGCCAGCCCGTCCTGCGCATGGCGGCGGGTGGCGGGCTGGACGGGCAGTTCGACATGCCCGAAGCCCTGGCGCAGTCCCGTCTGACCGTGGGCATGACCATGAAGGTGTGCCTGGACGCAGCGCCTGCTACCTGCGCACCCGCCGCGATCTATGAAATCGCGCCCGATACCGATCCGCTGACCCGCACCTATCATACCAAGGCGCTACTGCGCGCCACGCGGGACATGATGCCGTTGGGCGCGGTGGTGACGGGGCATCTGTCCATATCATCAGCGCCAACCGTCCATCTGCCGCCCGCCGCCCTTGCCACACAGGACGGCAAACCTGCGGTCTGGATCGTGGCCCCCGACACGCTGCGCGTCTCCCAGCGCCCCGTCACCATTGCCCGTTATGCCACCGATGACGTGGTGATCGCATCCGGCCTGCACGCCGGGGACAGGGTAGTGACGGCAGGCGTGCAGGCGCTGTATCCGCAAGAAAAGGTCAGCCTGCTGGATGAAGCCGATGTCCGTCCCTGAGCCACGCGCGCCGGGGGGCATAAACCTGTCCGACTGGTCCATCCGCCACCGTGCGCTGGTCCTGTTCTTCATGATCCTGATCGGCGTGGCCGGCATCCAGTCCTACTTCAGACTGGGCCGGAATGAAGACCCGCCCTTTACCGTCAAGACCATGGTGGTGGAGGCGTTCCTGCCCGGTGCGTCGGTGGAGGAAACCACCCACCAGCTGACCGAACGCATCGAGAAGAAACTGCAGGAAACGCCTGACCTCGATTACGTCAAGAGCTATACGCTTGCGGGCAAGACCACGATTTTCGTCAACCTGCTCTCGGGCGCGCTCAAGGCTGAAGTGCCGGATATCTGGTATCAGGTGCGCAAGAAGGTGGGCGACATCAAGGCCCAGTTGCCACAGGGCACGGTCGGCCCGTTCTTTGATGACGAGTTCGGCGATACCTACGGCATCATTTACGGCTTTACTGCTGATGGCTTTTCCCATCGGGACCTGCGTGACTATGTCGAGACGGTGCGCGACGAACTGCTGCATGTGCCCGATGTCGCCAAGATCGACACGCTGGGCGCGCAGGATGAGAAAATCTATGTCGATTTCTCCACCCACCACCTGGCCCGGTTGGGCATAAACGGGGCCACGATTGCAGCGGCCCTGCTGGCGCAGAACGCCACGGTGCCATCGGGCGTGATCGATACCGGGCGCGAGCAGATACAGGTCCAGCCCACCGGGCAGTTCGGCTCGGTGCAGGACATTGCCAATGTCACGGTCTATGCCGGCAGCCGCAAGATCCGGCTGGGGGACATCGCCACCATCACCCGCACCTATTCCGATCCGCCGCAGACCATGTTCCGCGTGGGCGGGCAGGATGCGATCGGGCTGGCCCTGTCCATGCGCAGCGGTGGCAACGTGCTGGAACTGGAAAAGAACATCACGGCGAAAATGGCCGAACTGCATTCCCGCATGCCCATCGGGATCGAGGCGCATCTGGTCGCCAACCAGCCCAAGGTGGTGCATGACGCGGTGGGGGACTTTACCGAGGCCCTGTTCGAGGCCATCGTCATCGTGCTGGGCATAAGCTTCCTCAGCCTTGGGGCGCGCGCGGGCACGGTGGTGGCGTTCTGCATTCCCTTCGTGCTGGCGGTGGTGTTCGTGTGCATGAAGCTGTTCGGCATCGACCTGCAGCGCGTCTCGCTCGGCGCGCTGATCATCGCCCTCGGTCTGCTGGTCGATGACGCCATGATTACAGTGGAAAGCATGGTCAGCAAGCTGGAGGAAGGCTGGACCCTGACCCGGGCCGCGACCTATGCCTATGTCTCGACCGCCTTTCCCATGCTGACCGGAACCCTTGTGACCGTGGCGGGATTCATCCCGGTCGGGTTCGCGAAAAGTGTGGCGGGAGAGTATACGTTCTCGCTGTTCGCCGTGGTGGGCATGGCGCTGATTGCGTCGTGGTTTGTCGCCGTGCTGGTCGCCCCGCTGGTGGGGGTGACCATCCTGAAGCAGCGCCCGGCGACAACGCCCCATGCCCCACCAGAGGGGCGGCTGCTGCGCGTGTTCAGCCGGGCGCTACTGTTCACCATGCGCAGCCCGCGTGCGACCGTGCTGGCCAGCCTTGCCGCACTGGTCGTGGCCATTGCGCTGTCCCCACTGGTGCCCCGGCAGTTCTTCCCTGCATCCGACCGGCCGGAACTGCTGGTTGACCTGTCGCTACGGCAGGGTGCATCGATCAGGGCGACGGCGGATGTCTCGCGCCGGCTGGACGCCCTCCTGCGCAATGATCCCGATATTGACCACTGGAGTTCCTATGTCGGGCGCGGGGCCGTGCGCTTCTACCTGTCGCTCAATGAACAGTTGCCCAACGACTTCTTTACCCAGACCGTCATTGTGGCCAAAAGTGCCGTGGCACGTGATCGCCTGCGCAAGCGGCTGGATGGTGCACTGAGCCGCGACATGCCCGACGTGGTGCATGGGCTGTTCCCGCTGGAACTGGGGCCGCCGGTGGGCTGGCCGGTGCAGTACCGCGTAACGGGCCGCGACCCGGACCGGGTGTGGCATTACGCGCATGACGTGGCGAAGATCATGGCCGACAGCAACCAGTTGCACATGGTCAATTTCGACTGGGGCGATCCCGCGCGCAAGCTGAAGATCGACGTGCGGCAGGATGAAGCGCATCGTCTGGGCCTGTCATCGGGGGCGATTGCGCTGGCCATCAATTCGGCGGTGACCGGGCTTACGGCGACGCAGGTCCGTGACAGCATCTATCTGGTCGATGTCGTTCTGCGCGCCAACCATGCCCAGCGCCTGTCGATCGAGGATCTGCGCAACCTTGATATCCGCCTGCCCAATGACCAGACGGTGCCGCTTTCCACCGTAGCCAGCGTCTCCTATGTCGAGGATTATCCCCTGATCTGGCGGCGCGACCGGCTGCCGACCCTGACCATACAGGCCCAGCTCCGTGACGGGGTGCAGGCGGATACCGCCGTGGCAACACTGGCCCCGAAAATCGCGGCCTTCAACGCGGGCCTGCCATCGGGCTACCATGTCGCGGTGGGTGGCACGGTGGAGGAAAGTGCCAAATCCCAGAAATCCGTCATTGCCGTCGTGCCACTCATGGTCCTGGTCATGCTGGGCGTGCTGATGATCCAGTTGCAGGACTTCAGGCGTCTGGCGCTGGTCATCAGTGTTGCTCCCTTCGGCCTGATCGGGGTGGTGGGCGCGCTGTTCCTGACCCAGCACCCGATGGGGTTCATCGCCATGCTGGGACTGGTGGCGCTGATTGGCATGATCATCCGCAACTCGGTCATTCTGGTGCACCAGATCCAGATCGAGAAGGATCTGGGGCAGTCCGAATGGGATGCAGTGATGAATGCCGCCAGGATCCGCTTCCGGCCCATCATGCTGACCGCTGTCGCCGCCATCCTTGGCATGCTGCCCATTGCGTCCAGCGTGTTCTGGGGCCCGATGGCCGATGTCATCATGGGCGGGCTTGCCGTAGCCACGGTGCTGACGCTGATCTTCCTGCCTTCGCTGTACGTGCTGTGGTTCAGGGTGAAGGAAACGCCATCGCCGCAGGTTGAGGGAGCCACAAGATGAAACGCATCCCGATCCTCCTGCTGCCCGCGCTGCTGGCGGGCTGCGCGTGGCTGGCGCCGACCTATCACCGGCCACAGATGCCCATGCCCGATAAATGGGGCACGCAGCAGGCCGCCATCGTACCAGATGGCGGCGAATGGTGGCGCAGCTATGGTGATCCGGTGCTGGACGCGCTGGTGGCGGAAGGGCTGAAAAACAATGATGATCTTGCGCTGGCCGGGTCAAAGCTGCAGCAGGCGCGGGCACAGTATAAATATGCCTTCGCCAACCAGTTGCCCTCCATCTCGGTGGCAGGCGCAGATGCCATGGGCCGCCTGCACCTGAAGGATGAACTGCCGGTTGCGCACAAGATGAGCAACCTTGGCTTCGTGGGTGGCATGCTGAATTACGAAGCCGATTTCTGGGGCAAGAACGCGAGCCTGAGCAAGGCGGCCAAGGCAGGCGTGAAAGCGGCGGGTTACGGGCATGAGGCCGCCCTGCTGTCCATCGCAGCCGCCACCGCCAAGCTGTATTTCAGCCTGCGCGCGCTAGACCGGCAACGCGAGATCCTGCAACAGACCATCGAGACCCAGACAGCGCTCCTTGCCTTGGTGCAGCGCCAGCATGAGGTGGGCGCGGTGGACGCGCTGGTAATGCAGAACGTGACCGAGCAGCGCGACGCGGCACAGGCCGCCCTGCCGGATGTGGAGGACCAGCGCGGCAAGGCGGAAAGTGCTCTGGCCGTCATGCTGGGCCGCGCGCCCCAGCAGATCATCGAACAGGCGATGGAGCGCGGCAAAAACATTGACCAACTGACCATTCCCATCCCGATCCCGCCCGAAATCCCGTCCACCCTGCTCGAACGCAGGCCCGACATCGCCATGCATGAGCAGACGCTGATCGCCAGCAACTTCAATATCGGCTTTGCGCGCGCGGCCTATTTCCCCACAATCTCGCTGGCCAGCCTGGCGGGGGTGAACAACATTGATATCGACAATCTGTATCGCGCCACCACGCGGTCATGGACGCTGGCGGCCTCCATGGCGGCTCCGGTGATGGATTTTGGCCGCACGGCCAGCGGCGTCAAACTGGCGCGGGCCGAGAAAAACGAGCAGGTCATCCTGTATAAACAGAGCATCCGCACGGCGTTCAAGGAGGTGCATGACGCCCTGCTGGAACAGAATAACGCCCACGCGCGCGAACAGGGCGATGGGGACAAGGAAACGGCGGCCGAAAAAACCGTGGAACTGACGCAGTTGCGACTGGAACATGGCTATGCCAGCAGGCTGGACGTGCTGTCCGCTCAGGTGCTGGCCCAGCAGGCGGAACAGGCGCATACGACTGCGCTCCTGTCCAGCCTTGATGCATCGGTTGATATGTACAGGGCGATCGGGGGCGGATTTGACACCAAGGCCCCACAGGACAGGAAACGGAAATAACCGCAGACAGGAAAGCGGTCTGTTTGCAAACGGGAATGGATCAGGCCGCCTTACACCTCGTAAAATCTTACTTTGCGGTAGATTACAGGCGCTTCCGCCGCCCTGTGCCACGCGCGGGCGTGGCGACAGGTGTCGCCAGTATGCCCGTCATGAAGGCACGCCAGGCATGATCGAGATAGTCGTCCCGCTCCCTTGCCGTTCTCAGCACCCTGCGCCCGAACAGCATCTGCTGATGCGGGCCGCCAAGGCAGAGCGTGGCCAGCATCTGGCCGGTTTCTTCAGGCTCGCATCCCTCTTTCAGCAGGCCCGCGCGGGAGGCGGCAGTCAAAAGCTTGCAGGTCAGTTTTTCCAGCGGGTCAAAGATATGGGCACCGGCATGGTCCACCAGATCAGGAAAACGCCAGCCTTCCGCTATGAAAGTGCGACTAAGCGAGAGCGTCTCAGGGCTGAGGATCAGGTCCAGCAGCATCCGCATGGTCTTGTACAGCGCCTGCAGCGGATCGTTGGAGACCATCTCATCCGAAGGGGAGACAGCCAGCAGGAAACTGTTCCCCAGTTCAGCAATGACCGTCTTGAACAGGTTTTCCTTGGATGGGTGCCGCCGGTAGATGGTCTGCTTGCCCACTCCCGCCACGGCCGCGATCTGTTCGACCGATGTGGCGGCGTAGCCCTGTTCCCCAAACAGTCGGGTGGCGGTTTTCAGGATCAGGGCATCCAGTTCTTCCGACATCCGGCTGTCGGGCCGACCTGAATTTTTCCTCTTTCTGTCCTGATCCGCCATTTGACCTCCTGTGAGCAGTTTCTCCCGATTATAGGGGACGAAACCGTCTCGCAAGGGCTTTTGACAGGATCGGCATCTCACCCGGGGCAGAAGAAGCACCATCATATCGGCCCGAATTCCGTGAATACAGGCGCGCGTGGAACAGATATATGCGGTGTTCAATATTGAGTTCCAATCTGTATGAAATCCAGCGCCACGCCACTGCTTGCGTAAGTCAATCAAGGCTACCCCGCCTCGTGAGGAATTGTTGACGGACAGATGGGAACGGAACAATTCGGTACCGTCTCGTATCGAGCGCGACAACGACATATGAAGGATCATGTAATCATGGCAGCAGACCTGAACCTGGAGCAGACAGTGCGTGACGCATCGCGGACGCTGCAGGATCACGCGGAACACGTATTTTCACGGCACTCCGATCGTGTTGAGAAGCAGTTGAAGGAGCAGATCAGCGCCCTTCAGTCTCAACTGGAAACGCATGAGCAGGCACGGCATGCATCACATCTGCGGTTCTATCTTACGGTTGCCGGGGTCATCGCTCTTTCGGCGCTGGTTCATTTCCGCCACCGCAAGGCAAAGTAATCCTGCCCACTAAGGATGGAATAATTTATCTCAGATCTTATTGTTATCGGCTTTGACACCGAAGATGGTGCTACTGCTGCCCGTACCGAGTGCGCGGCACTGGAAAAAGAATATCTGATCGACCTTGCGGATGCCGTGGTTGTCCGTCGCACCAGCGACGGCAAAGTGCATCTGGATCAGTCGGTCAATCTGACGGCCCTGGGTTTTTCGGGCGGTCTTGCGACGGGTGCGTTCTGAGGCACGCTGCTCGGCCTGATTTTCCTCAACCCGCTGGCAGGCTTCGTGGTAGGGAGCATGACCGGCGCTGGCGTGGGCACGCTGGAGGGCCACTTCAGTGACTACGGAATCAGCGATGATTTCATCCGGGAGGTGGGCCAGCAGCTCAGGAACGGCACATCGGCACTGTTCATTCTGGTGCGCAAGGCACAGCCTGAAAAGGTCGTCAGTGAGTTCCACAAGCTGGGCGGACATCCCCATATTATGCAAACATCACTTTCTCCTGAAGCTGATGCGAAACTGCGCAGCCTGATTGGCTGAAATCGTAATCGTCCGACGCTTCCAGTCTCAGGCTGGACGCGTAGGACTGGCCTGTCTGATCCATGGCATCCTGTCCGGGTGTGACAGTACATCTTCACAAGGGGCCATCCGATGTGGCGAGGACGTGTCGCATACAAGTTGCAGAACGGGCTGTGGCGCGCGCCGACTTCGGCCATCTGCAAGTCAAAAAGGCCGCAGCGTACCACGACAGGTTGGATGTATGCTTGAACAGCACGGTGTTAGCCCAATCAGTCGGTGCAGCACATGCCATCCAGCAACACGTCCAGTGCAGCCGGAACCGGGGCTGACCCGACCTTCTCTTCAAGCAACTGATGACTGATCGCCAGCATGGCCAGGCCATGCACCTGCGCCCAGCCTGCCGCCGCCAGGGCACTGACGGCAACCGGCCGGAAGCTTCCGTCGCGTTGTCCCCTTTCCAGAAGCCCCAGAAGAATCCCGAAGGTATTCATGGCTGCGTCATGCAGTGACGGATCTATCGTCTTGTCGGCATCGGAACTGAACATCAGCCGATAAAGACCGGGATTTTGACACGCAAATCCAATACAGGCCTGCGCCGCAGCCATGAATTGCGCGCGCGTGGAAGGCAGCCCCAAAGACATGGCCTCTGTCATGTTCTCTCCAAGTCTGACGAAACCGATCCGCGCCAGTTCCCGCAACAGCATCTCGCGATCCCGAAAATGCTTGTAAGGGGCTGCGTGGCTGACACCCGTGCGCCGCGCCACTTCCCGCAGGGTGAACGCCCAGTTCTGGTCTGTGGCCAGCATGTCCAGCGCCGTGTCGATCAGGGCGCGGCGCAGGTCGCCGTGATGGTAGGGGCGGTCGTTGGTTTCACTCATTCGTGAGGTCCATGTTTACACAAGAAACTTTCATTGACACCAGATCGTCTTGCTCCATACCCTGCCTGCGTAAGTTTCTCCTGTAAACATGGAGGACGTGATGTCCGATGTTACCCCCGCTGAAATGCACCGTATTCTCGACCGCCAGCGCGCCGCGTTCCTGAATGCCGGGCCACCCGACCGGAAACAGCGGCGGACCAATCTGCGCCGTCTGAAAGCTGAAATCCTGAAGCGGCGCACCGAGATCGTGCGCGCCCTGAAAACGGATTTCGGCCAGCGGTCGGAGCGCGAAAGCGCCATCGTGGAATTGATCCCGCTGGTGCAGTCGATCAATTACATGATCGCACATCTGGGGTGCTGGATGAAAACGCAGCGCCGCCATGTCTCGGCCTATTTCCAGTGCGGTCGTGCCTGGGTGGTCCGGCAGCCGGTGGGTGTCGTTGGCATTATTGCGCCGTGGAACTATCCGGTCTCGCTTGCCCTTGTGCCACTGGCAACGGCGATCGCTGCTGGTAACCGGGCCATGCTCAAACCATCGGAATTTACACCAGCCACATCGGCGGTGATCGGCCAGATCGTTCAGGCCATCTTTCCGCCAGAGCAGGTTTCTGTGGTGACCGGCGGTGGCGAAGTGGGGGCTGCGTTTTCGGCCCTGCCTTTCGATCATATCCTGTTCACCGGCAGCACGGCGGTCGGAAAGAAGGTGGCAGAGGCGGCGGCACGCAATCTCACCCCGGTCACGCTTGAACTGGGCGGCAAGTCGCCCGTGGTGATCGCGCCCGGTTTTTCCATGCAGCAGGTGGCCGAGCGCGTGGCGTTCGGCAAGCTGACCAATGCCGGGCAAACCTGCGTCGCGCCGGATTATGCGCTGGTTCATGAAGGCGACAGGGACGCTTTTGCCGCAGCCTATCAGGACGCCGTGAAAAAGCTGCATCCGGGCGGTTACGCCGGGTCGCCTGATTATACGGCCATTCTCAACACGCATCATTATGAGCGCCTGAGCGGTCTGGTCCGTGATGCCGAGGAGCATGGTGCGCAGGTCATCCGGATGGGGAGCGATTCAGCCGCCAGCCATGTCCTTGCGCCGGTTCTCATACTGGACGTCAGACCTGAACTGGCGGTCATGCAGGAGGAGATTTTCGGACCCATCCTGCCTGTGTTGACCTACAGGAACCTTGATGAAGCGATTGCTTTCATCAACGCCCGTCCCCGGCCTCTGGCCCTGTATTATTTTGGCGACAGCCGCGTTGAACGCGACAGGGTGTTGAAGAACACGATTTCAGGAAACGTGACGATCAATGGTACATTGATGCATTATGTGCAGGACGATCTGCCGTTTGGCGGTGTGGGGGACAGTGGGATCGGCGCGTATCATGGAAAGGAAGGCTTCATGGCACTTACACATGCCCGTGGGGTGTACAGACAGGGGCGTTTCAATGCGGCAACACTGCTTCAGCCGCCATTCGGCAAACTAACCGACGTCATCACCAATCTGATCCTGCGATGACGACGCGCGTTCTGCTCATCGGGGGCACCGGTCTCATCGGGCGTTCTGTCGATGCGGACCTTGCCAAGCGGCCTGATACCGTCGTCACCAGCCTGACGCGTCGGAAATCATCTTGCTCCGATCATGTCATTGATTTCGAACGCCTGTACGCGGCGCCCGAGGTGACGTTACGGACCGTCGCCCCAACTGGCGCTGACGTGGCGATTTCCTGCCTTGGCACCACAATTCGTGCCGCTGGATCGCAGACGGCCATGTTCCGCGTAGATCATGACTATGTCCTCGCTTTTGCTACAGCGGCACATGCGCTTGGCGCACGCCAGTTCATTCTCGTTTCTTCCGTGGGGGCGGGCGGTCCCGGTTTTTACCTCAGGACCAAAGGCGAGATCGAGCGCGACATCAGGGCGCTCGGTTTCAGCCGCGTGGACATCCTGCGTCCCGGCATGTTGCTGGGTCACCGTGCAGAGGCACGACCGATGGAGGCGATCGGTCAGCGGCTGGCGGCGGCGCTGGCACCGTTCATGATCGGCAGGCTTGCTGGATATGGCGCGATTGACGCGAAAACTGTCGCGAAGGCGATTGCCGGGCTTGTGGGGCAGGTGGCAGATGGATGCCGGACATATGACAATGCGGACCTGCATCGGATCGCCGGTCAAACTGCCAACTCATAAGATGATCCGGTTCGGAACCACTGGGATCAGGAATTAAGCAGGCAGGCAGCACTTGCCTCTTCCCGGACGTAGGGCTCGGCAATCTGCGTTCCCGAAAGCAGACGTCAGATCATAACCTGCCTGCCAAGCGGGTCAGAAGATCCATGCGCTCGTGTAGAATGGCCACGACCAAGGCTGGCGCACCCTCACGCGGTAGACAGAAAATGTAGTGATGGTCGACCCGCACCATTCTCAACCCAGGACACAGCGTGCTCATGTCCTTGAAAGCGCTATGACCTTCGACGAGACTGATAATGCCTTGCTCCAGAACGGCGACATATCGACGAACCTGAGCGTCTCCCCACTGTTTTGTTGTGTAACGGATGACTGCACGCAAATCAGCTTCCGCTGCTTCAGTAAGGATGTAACTTTTCAAGCGTGCTTCTCGTTGAGTTCCTCACTAAGGATCGCACTGACGCTCTTTGAGCTTACCTTGCCGTCAAGGCCTTCCTGAACGCGGGCTCTAAGAAGATTTTTAAGTTCCTGCCACGCATGGTCAGTATCAAGATTATCAGGGAGCAAGCGCTCAAGAGCATACTGTTTGATCGTCTTGCCCTGTAGCGCCGCCAGTGCTTTCAGGCTCTGGTGCTGCTGATCCGTCATATCAATGGTCAGTCGGCTCATGATATATCCCTCCCATGAAGCACAAACCCACATTAGCACATATGTGGGCGAGATGCGAGGAAAAGGCGGCAGCCGCCTTCATTCGAGACATTAAGAATACTGAGATGTAAACGGAAAAGTGGATTTTTGCCGTCTCGATTTCAGTTAGCGCTTACTCTACATGAAATTGTTCGGCGTTTCCTTTGCGAGCATCAATTCCAGAGAACGAAGAACTCTTTCCTCCTCGTCATCTGAAACTGAAATAAGCATCATTAGATGATGCTCCTGTCGCAATGACGGGAGCAGAACGATAGCGGGACGACAGGCAGGTCAGGTAGTGCTGAGTCTGCAGGCGCGGACGTTTCCTGAAGGGCAGGCCCAGCGACACCAGGACCGGACGGCGGCGCGACAGGTGCGCAGTGTGTTCTCAGCCTTGCTGCGGTGCATATAAGCATCGGCTGCCTGACGGGCGATGGCGAGACGGCCATCATGTTCGGGTACGGGCTGCGCCGAGACGACCGAAAACCATTGCGCGACGGCAGCGGCCGACTGGCCAATATCGTCTACAACATGCGCCGCTTTCTGTTTCTGGAGCGGATCAGCGCCGCCGCGTAGAAAACCAGCCTATATATAATGCTCCCCGTTCTGCCCCAGGCGCAGAGCGAAAGTTATTACCCAGAACCATCAATACTTGCTCGTTAAGCCCAAAATCAGGACATAATGCCTTCAATCAACGGTTCTTCGATCTCTCCACCTGGTAGTATAACAGGACCGCTCCGGGTTCCGATAAGCGGACATCGTATGGCAAAAGACGTTCGGGACAGAGAGGGAAGCTGCCCCGATTTCTCTGCCCGCTCTGAAACAGATATTGTACCGCTCATTGCTGTCATCAACATCACGCTGGGGTAAGAAGATGGGATATTGCCTGAATAGGCTTCATCCCATGACCAAAACGCTCGATTGCCTCACGATCCTTCTCAAGCGCCCCATAAGGCAGATACCGGACTTTCAGGTCGGCGATCCTGCTGAAGGCCGGCCGCTTCAACTGTTCCCGCACATCGGCTTCCCGCTTGTCCGGCGCAACAAGGAACAGGCCCTCCAGGGCCTGCGCCTCTGACCCGAGAGCAAGATCCAGCATCCGCACGATACCGGAATAGATGGTCGTTGAATGTTCGACCTCGAATGCTGCAACAATCCTGCGGCTTTCCTGGTCCAGCCACAGGACATCGATCAGGCGCACGGATTCCGCTCCCTGCGTTTCTGTCGTGAACCCTGGCAACACCGACAGGCAGCCATCTCCCAATTTACCGTCCTGCCATGGACGACTGCGATCATTGGCCGCAATCCAGACATCATACCCCAGGGAAAGCCCCAGAGCACGAAGCCAGCCCTGAATCTCGGTATGGGTATGATCCGTTTCCCGCTCCGCGGCGAGGATCCGGGCTTCTTTCGCGCTCTGCTCCCTTACCTGATGGAGATCGGCTTCCCAAAGCTTTCGCGCGGTTTCGTCATCCTCGAGAGGTGGCGCTGTATAGCGTCCGCTACCGAGGTCAAACAGCAGTCCTCCGATGGCGCCCAGATCATTGGAAAGCAGTGAACGATAGGTCGCATTCAGCTTCAGGATTCCCTGCCGCATGGCGAGATACTCTTCCCATCGCCCCAGTTTCACCTTCGATCCGGTCAGAGCGTTATAGCCCTTCACGATCGCCGTGTTGAACGGCGGCATGATTGTCGGATGCAGAAAATACAGCAGATTGGCGACGGCTGGTCCCAGTCCCTTTATCTTGCGAGCATCAATCGCATGAATGGCCGAAACCACGTGCTCTTCAGTATTGCAGCACAGACAGGTATCGAGAAGCTGACCGAACGCTTTCTGGTTGACGGGATTCTCGTAGATATCTGGAATTCGTAGCTTCGGCTTCCAAAGGAACGCATGATCTGCCCCCTTGAAAATCTGACGCTGCTCCGCAATCGAATGAACAACTGTTTCCAGTGAGGAGCCACGATAGGCGACCCCGAACGTACCAGCGGCAATCTCGGTGACAACCTGCTGCAGCCCCCTGCGGATGGAGCGAAAGTTCTTGATACGCTCGTCCCATAAAAACCAGCTCTGATAGGTTGCTGCCGGATCGTCCCGCCAGCGAAGAATGAGGTCTCGAATAAGGTCGGTCATCAGTCCAGAAGCTAAGATTACGTTCATTCCAGACACTGATTGTAACAGCGACGTAGGTCAATGCCTGCTGACGATCATGTAATCGCTGAATGTATGCTCTTTTGGGGGATCACCGGTATGCGGGCAACTGTCTCGACAAAGTGGTCGTTTCATTGTCTGTGCTGTGACATGGTTTCAATGCCTGTTCCATCGCAGTCTGAAATTCAGCCGCTTCCATCGGGGAAACACGCATGACGGATACCAGACAGGATGATCGGCAGATGATGGTGCCCAGAACCGTACATGATCCGGTCTGTGGCATGAGTGTGGATACTGTGACAGCAAAATTTCACACGCTGCATGATGGACACGATTATTATTTTTGTAGTGAGCACTGCCAGCGGAAATTCGGGGCAGACCCCGCAGCTTTCGTGGCGGACGAGGCATCCATTACCCATGACCAGTCCCTGGCAGGCCAGACGGCGTGGACCTGTCCGATGCACCCGGAAATCAGGGAAACGCATCCGGGAAAATGCCCTAAGTGCGGCATGGCGCTGGAACCTGCAGAGAAAACTGGTAATGCTCCGGCGATGCCAGCAATGGAACATGGTCAGAAATCGGGCAGCAATACCGGCCATGACCATCATACGTCCACGAACGAAATGCCCTCTCTTGCCGGAAACCACACAATCTGGACCTGTCCCATGCATCCGCAGATCCGGCAGGATCACTCCGGAGACTGCCCGCTCTGTGGCATGGCGCTGGAGCCGGAGGATCCGACCGGGCACAATGAGGAAAATCCCGAACTCAGAGATTTTACGCGCCGCCTGATCGTGGCCGGGGTGCTTGCCATTCCGCTCATGCTCATCGCCATGGGAGGCGATGTCGGTCTGCATCTTGTGCCGCCTGTGCTGTCGCCATGGGTGCAACTCGCGCTCACGCTGCCTGCCGTCTGCTGGGCCGGGTTACCGTTCTTTCAGCGCGGTCTCGCCTCACTCCGCACCGGCCATTTCAACATGTTTACCCTGATCATGTTCGGCGTGGGTGCGGCCTTTGGCTACAGCCTCGTGGCAACGATCTTTCCCGACGCCTTCCCCGCGACTTTCCGGATGCCTGACGGCAGCCTTCCGGTCTATTACGAGGCCGCGGGCGTGGTGGTGGCACTCGTGCTGGTTGGGCAGGTCCTGGAACTGCGCGCTCGCGCCGCAACCGGCAACGCGATCCGCGCGCTATTGGATCTCACGCCGAAACAGGCGCATCGCATTGGCGCTGACGGCCAGGAAAACGATGTTGCGGTCGAAGATATCGCGACCGGCGACCGTCTCCGCATTCGGCCCGGTGAATCCGTCCCTGTCGATGGCAAGGTGCTGAACGGCGCGTCCAGTGTGGATGAAGCGATGCTCACCGGCGAGCCTGCGCCCGTGGCGAAGAAACCGGGCGATGCGGTAACGGGTGGCACCATTAACGGCACTGGCAGCCTGGAAATCGAGGCACGGGCGGTCGGCAGCGACACCATGCTTGCTCGCATCGTGGCAATGGTTGCCACAGCACAGCATAGTCGTGCGCCGATCCAGAGCATCGCCGACCGCGTGTCGGACTGGTTCGTCCCGCTGGTGTTGGGTATATCCCTCGTGACTTTCGTCGTGTGGTATTTTGTCGGTCCCACGCCGCGCTTCGGCCATGCCCTGCTCAATGCCATATCCGTTTTGATCATCGCCTGTCCCTGCGCGTTGGGACTGGCCACGCCGATGTCCATCATGGTCGGCACCGGGCGCGGCGCGCGTGAGGGCGTTCTGGTGCGCAATGCCGAGGCCCTGCAGGCACTGGACAAGGTGGACACCCTGGTGGTGGACAAGACCGGCACGCTCACGGAAGGACATCCCCGGCTGATCGCCCTCGACGTTGCGCCAGAGTGGCAGGAGGACGATGTGCTGCGCCTGGCGGCCTCAGTCGAAGCGCAGTCCCAGCATCCGCTGGCCCAGGCAGTGGTCCGGGCACTGAAGGAGCGCCATGGCACGCTGGTGCAGGTCAGCGATTTCGGCTCACAGCCCGGCCTCGGCGTCAGCGGCACAGCAGATGGCCGTCAGGTGGTGATTGGCAATGCCGAAAGGCTCAAGCAGGCCGGGGCAGATCCCGCTCCGCTGGAGGCAGATGCAACGCGATATCGTCAGTCCGGCGCGGGGGTCATGTTTGTTGCGATAGACGGGAAAGCAGCGGGGACGATTGCCGTGGCCGATCCGCTGCGGGAAGACACGAAAGCTGCGTTAGCGGCGCTGCATGATGACGGGATGCGCATCGTCATGCTGACTGGCGATAACGAGACGACTGCACGAGCTGTGGCACAGGCTGCCGGGAACATTGCAGAGGTACACGCCGGGCTGAAGCCCCAGGACAAGGCCGATATCATCAGACAGTTGGAGAGTGTCGGCCGCCATGTGGCGATGACGGGAGACGGCGTGAACGACGCGCCGGCCCTCGCGGCGGCTTCCGTAGGTATCGCCATGGGAACAGGGACTGACGTCGCCATCGAGAGCGCAGGCATCACACTGGCCCATGGCAGCCTGGGTGCGCTGGTCCGCGCCCGAAAACTGGCGCACGCGATCATGCGCAATATCCGGCAGAACCTTGCCTTCTCGTTTCTGTTCAACGGGATCGGCATTCCGGTTGCGGCAGGCGTCCTCTACCCGGTATTCGGACTGTTGCTATCGCCGATGATCGCAGGTGCCGCCATGGCGCTGTCTTCCGTCACCGTCGTCACCAATGCGCTCAGGCTAGGGCGGATCAGTGATGGCGGGCATTCCGCTCGGGATGCCAGAACCGGTAACCTTTTGTGAATATCCGTCCTTCTGGCAGATCCCGGCCCATAAAAGAGAGCACCGGTTTTTCTTGACGCGAAACGCCAGAAAGGCCAGCGATCATACCATGGATACCATCAGCCTGATCGCCCTGCTTCTCGTGCTTGCCGCTGCCTTTAGCATTCTCAATCACCACACGCTTCGCGTTCCCGTGACGATCGGCGTTCTGATCTTCTCGTTGCTGACTTCCCTGCTGGTCATGGTTCTGAACCTGCTGATCCCGGCCTATGATCTTCAGGCCCTGCCGCGGTCTGTGCTGGGGGTCATCAACCTACCCGCGGCGCTTCTGAATGGTGCGCTGTCACTTCTTCTCTTTGCCGGAGCCATGCAGGTTGATGTCGGACACCTGCGTGCGAAACTGATGTCTGTGACAGCCCTGTCCATTCTCGGGACTGTTCTGGCCGTGGCCTTTCTGGCGGGCGCGGCCTGGAGTGTTTTTCCGCTGTTGGGCCACGCTGTTCCCTTTACATGGTGCATCGTGCTCGGCGCCATTCTCGCACCTACTGATCCGGTTTCGGTCGTGGGGATGTTAAAGCGTCTGGGGCTGCCGGGGCCGCTTCAGGCCATTTTCGCGGGCGAGAGCCTGTTCAATGACGGCGTCGGGGTCGTCATTTTCGGTGTGACGATCGGACTGGCGACCGGAGACAGTCAGGGCGTAGCCGCCTCCGGGATTGCCCTCAGCTTCTGCCGCGAGGCGCTTGGTGGCGGCCTGCTGGGCGCACTGACGGGGTGGATTGCGCTTCGTGTGCTCAAGGGGCAGCGGGATCCGCATATCGATCTGCTGACGTCACTGGCCCTGGCGACCGGAATCTTCAGCATTGCCAACCATCTTGGCATGTCAGGCGCGATTGCTGTCGTCGTGGCCGGATTGTGTTTCGGAACAAGCTATAGCCATTCCGTTTTCGATGAAGCGTCCCGTAAGGAACTCGATATCGCCTGGACCCTGATTGACGAAGTGCTGAATGTCCTGCTGTTCATGCTTATCGGCTTTGAAATACTGGAGATCACGCCGCATCTGTTTACGGTGCTGGCAACGCTTGCCGTGATCCCGCTGTCCATTGCCGTGCGGGCATTGAGCGTGCTGTTTTCCACCCTCCCGGTTCATCTCCGGCAATGGGAGCGTGGCCGTGTTCTGGGTATCCTGACCTGGGGCGGCCTGCGTGGCGGCATCTCGGTTTCGCTGGCGCTTGGACTGCCACCCGGTGAATTGCGCAATCTGCTGCTGCCTGTCTGTTACGGCGTGGTAGTGTTCACCATTATCGTGCAGGGATTGACCATGGAACGGGTCGCCCGCAGGCTCTATCCGTCATCCGCATCCCGGTCTGAATGATTCCTTATGAAACAGGTATTCCAAAAGGTGATAATTTCAGCGTCTGCCGGTTGCTGCCCTGAGCCTCAGCGCCTCGTAGATCGGTGTATCGCCGAGCGCTCCTGCCACTACCATTGCCGCGAAGCTTCCAGACAGAAGCGGCAATACAAGATCGGACGATCCGGTCATTTCCATGACGAGGATAATGCCCGTCAAGGGCGATCGAACGGATCCCGCAAACATGGAGGCCATGCCGACAATCACAAATGGCGTGGTCGCCAGCGCTGTATCCGGGCTCAGTATCTGCGCCACAAAGCTGCAGGCCAATCCGGACAGTGCCCCCAGGGCAAGCATGGGTGCAAATAGTCCTCCTGGTGTTGCGGCAGCATAGGAAATCGCACCGAAGATCAACCGGAAAACGAACAGGGCAGGGATAATACGCCAGCTTATCGTATTATTTATCGCTGCCTGGGTAATCCAGTCCCCTCCACCTGCCAGATGCGGATCAAGCCACACAACAAGTCCAGCCAGACCACCAATCAGAACGGCCCTGACGGGTATGCTGACAGGCAGACGGTCGGCAAGGCGCAGTGCCGCAAGAATTGTCCGGTTATATCCAACCGCCAGCAGACCGGTCATGAGACCGGTCATGACAAAGAATAGCTGCTTCGCGATCGCTTCAGGCAGGACCTGATGGAACACGATGAAATCAGGCTGGCCGCCCAGGATGCCACGACTGATCAGAATGGCTGAAATGGACGCCCCGAGTGCCGCACACACCATTCTGGCTTCAAACCGTCCCACCAGTTCTTCCAGGACAAAAACGGCACCTGCAGCCGGCGCATTGAAGGCCGTTGCAAGACCGGCTCCTGCGCCAGCGGCGAGGAGAGCGCGGCAGTCCGCCTGCCCCAGAGAGAGCAGTCGTCCGATCGTATTGGCTGTCGCGGCACCCATCTGCACGCTTGGCCCTTCGCGTCCCAGGGCCAGTCCACCTCCAATCGCCAGCAGACCACCAATGAACTTGACCGGGATGAGCACCCATGGCGCTGGGACCGCGACGCCCGACAGCACGGCCTCGACATGGGGAATACCGCTGCCTGATGCCAGCGGCGCAAAACGGCGCACCATTTCCACTGCGACAAGGGCCGCCAGGGCAACCCCCACGACCAGAAAGCAACCCTCCCACGGAGAACCATGCAGAAACCGGAGAGCCAGATCCGTTCGCGCGGTTTCCAGCCCTTTAAGAAACAGGCGGAAGACCCCACAGATTGCACCGGTCGCAAGCCCGATCAGGATTGACGCTGATGCCAGGAAAACCAGACTGCAGGAACTCCCGGTCTGTTCCGGTTGTGGTTTCCGGTTCGGCACCTGCTGCAGCATCGTGTCTTCTTTCGTTGACTGACGGTTCTCTGGCTCGGAATACTGCATCTGCAACCTGGGTCCCGGTTCAGGAGGGATCAGTTTCCTGCCTTGAAAGTGTTTTTTCCTGACCTGCCTTCCGTTCCGTCTTCTCCATGAACCCCGCGGCGAGGGCGGAATAAAGCGGATGCGGGCAGACCGTGCGCGAGACCCCGAACGCCAGAAACGCAGTCGCGAGAAGCGCCAGCGTGACCTGCTGGTTATCGCATACTTCCATTACGATGATCGTCGCCGTGAGGGGGGACTGGGCAACGCCACAGAAATATGCCGCCATCCCAAGCAGAACGACCGCGCCTGGAGATGTATGGGGCAGGAACTGCTCGATCCATCCGCCCATTCCGGCGCCAATGGCAAGAGATGGTGCAAACATGCCCCCGGGTATCCCCGAACAGAAGGTGATGAGCATGGAAAGGTACTTCAGGAGAAAGAAGGACGCGGGATAATGGAGGCTGCCATCCACGATCCCCCGCGCCTGGAGATAGCCCGTACCATAGGTTGCACCATCGGATGCCAGTCCGATCAGGGCCAGAAGCAGACCGCATAGAGCAGCAAACCCGAGAGGGAAACGTGCTGCAAACGGACGAAGTGATCCCGGCAATCCTTTTGACAGCCTGATGACAAGGCGGGCAAAAAGGCCACCTGCCAGCCCACCGCTTACACCACACACCAGAACGGCCAACCATGCGACACCAACCGGGATGGAGGCACTGGTGCGACCGAAATAGGTATAATTCCCCAGCAGGGCAATCGCGGTGATCCCGGAAAAGATGATGACGGTCAGTGTCCGTCCTGACGATTTCTGTTCAAAGGAATGGGCGAGTTCCTCAATGGCGAATACAACTCCGGCCAGGGGCGTGTTGAAGGCCGCAGCCATGCCGGCGGCTCCACCCGCCAGGATCATACCGTGTCGGGTGACGTCATTATGCTGACCCATGGCCCGCGAGAACGCATGCATGATGGACGCCCCGATCTGGACGCTGGGTCCTTCGCGACCGATTGAGGCGCCGCAGATCAGACCGAGGCATGTCATCAGGATCTTGCCGAGCGCAATGCGCAATGTCAGAATTCGGTCCACCAGCATGAAATTATGCATATGCAATGTTGCAATTGTCTGGGGGATACCCGAGCCTTGGGCACCATTGAACAGCACGCGCGTCAACCAGGTAATGGCGACCAGTCCAAGCGGTGCAATCAGAAGCATGGACCAGGCATTCAGGGCGACGATGTGGTAACGCAGATCGGCCGCCGCATCCCCCAGATGGGCAAAGATCACGGAAATAATCCCGATCAGCACAGCCCCCGAGCAATACATGAGTGTTCTTTGCCATTTCAGGGTCCTGACACGCGCCAGACGACGAAGCCGACGGGCTCGTCTGGCGCGATTTCGGCCCGGAACGGACTGGCAGTCAGCCTGACCTGCACCATGATATGACAATGTCGGCAAAATGGTCACGGCAGAGAAGGTCCAGACTGTGATACAGGAACGGGGCATATACCATTTTTTCTTACGCCCCCGCTCAGAACCCATACCGGGAAGCTACAGGAGATTCATCCTCAAAATCTACGGGACTGCTACGTAGATCATTCATACATCTGGTGAGTTCCGTCTGGCTTCATTATCCAGATTATCATGCCGTTCTACCATGCCCTCGAGACCCTTGTCTGGCGACCGGGTCCGGTGTTTGCCATCCAGTTGGGGATGTGGGGGCGCACCGTATTGTAGTCTGCCCGCCAGTCAGCCAGAATCTGGCGGGCATGCAACAGGGACGTGAGCAACGTTTCGTTGAGACATTCATCCCTGAACCGGCCATATCTTACTTCTAACCTTCGATGAGCCCGGATTTCTCGCTGTCGAGTACTGCCATCTGTTTCGGATCGTAGCGTTCCCCGGCTGCGGCCCCTTTGGGAACAGCCTGCTTGATAGCAGCCAGATCGCCGGGCGTCAGCGCAAGATCAAGCGCACCCAGCGCCTCGGAGAGCCGATCGCGCCGGCGGGCTCCTACAAGTGGTACAATATCGTCACCCTGTGCGGCCACCCAGGCGATTGCCAACTGGGCCACACTCGCATTTTTGGTGGCTGCAATTCCGCGTAATGTCTCCACGAGAGCCAGATTACGCTCGACGTTGCCTTCCTGAAAGCGGGGACTACGAACCCGAAAGTCCCCTGGTCCCTTCGCTCCTTGCCAGTGCCCGCTGATCAGGCCACGCGCGAGTACGCCATAAGCTGTTATGCCGATACCGAGTTCACGACAGGCAGGAAGAATTTTGTCCTCGATGCCACGCGAAATCAGCGAATATTCAATTTGAAGGTCGCTGATCGGATAGACGGAAGCCGCGCGCCGGATGGTTTCCGGGCCAACTTCGGAAAGCCCGATATGCCGGACATAACCAGCCTGAACCATCTCGGCAATGGCGCCAATCGTCTCTTCAACCGGCACTGCCGGGTCCAGCCGTGCAGGCCGGTAGATGTCGACGTGATCAAGCCCGAGCCGTTGCAGCGTATAGGCCAGGAAGTTCTTCATGGCGGCAGGTCGTGCGTCGTAGGAACCCCAGTTGCCACCCGGATCCCGCATCGCACCAAACTTGACGCTGACGAGGAATCTGTCGCGAGGAATATCCCTGATCGCCTCACCAATCAGCATCTCGTTATGGCCCATGCCATAGAAATCGCCGGTGTCGAGAAGCGTGATTCCGGCATCCAGCGCGGCATGGATGGTAGCGATGCTTTCTTTCCGATCAGCCGGACCATACATGCCGGACATGCTCATACACCCAAGACCGATTTCGGATACCTGAGGGCCGCTCTTGCCAAGTTGCCGCAATTTCATATTTGAGAAAAATCCCTGTTTCCTGAAGCAGAACCCTACCACACAGGCTATATTTCGATAACCTCTCTTCCGTTTGGCTTTTTCGTCCTTTGGAACTCACGAATGTTTCGTTTGATGGAACAAATGGACAGGCGATAGTCGCCTCATGCCAGACATTGGGGAATCAGAAAGGGATTTCTCTGACGGGACATGAAACTGCATGGCCTTCAGGCAGTAATGCGATTCATGAAATCCTGTAAAAAGGGAAAAACACGCTCAGGCATGTCTTCAAGTAACGTATGTTTCGCGAAGGCTAGGTTAAGCAATCTGGCACCTTTGACCTGCTCAGCAAGCTCAAACGCCTGTTGCCGCGACACCAGCATATCATCGTCACCATGCACGACGAGCAGAGGACACCGGATGTTTTTTACAGACGCGCCGGGATAGGCATCTTCGTCGCAGCCGAGCCACATATGCGTCGCCGCCTTGAATAACTTTTCGAAATCCGGTTCGGGATTTTCCGCGTTGTAGACCGATATTTGATTCCCGAACATCCCACGCCATTTTTCAAGATTGATCTTCTGATAAATCTGCCGGGCCGGATCATTTTCCGGCAACACCCAGTGCGCGCCGACCGCTATGACGAACTCTGGTTGTACGGCATGAGATGCAGCCAGACGAAGGGCGACAATGCCACCGTCACTATGTCCGATTATACCGGATTTTTGCAGCCCCATCGCGTTAAGAACCGCGGTAAAATCATCCTGAAGCTGTCGATATGTCAGGGGGGCCGTCCCGATACCAGATCGACCATGCCCACGCGTATCAATAGCAATCAGCCTATAATCTTCTGCCAAGTGCTTTGCGAGCGGAATGAAATCCAGCCGGCTCCGCAAGCCGCCATGAAGCAATACAATTACTCTTCCTTTCGGGTTCCCGGCTTCAGAGACGAACAAATTTGTATCGCCAACTGATACAAACTTCCCTGTATCAAACATTCGATGGCTTTCATAAGGCTGGATTACTCTGGATCGTGCAGCGAGATTATCACCGGTAAGGCCACATCCTCAAGGTTTCACGATGCCTGGTCTGCTGCTGTCAGGGCGCTGCTGGCAACCGGTCGGAAGCTTCCGTCACGTTGTCCTCTTTCCAGAAGACCCGGAAGACTTCCGAAGATATTCATGGCCGCATCATGTAACTGGGGCTATCGTCTTGTCGGCATCGGAACTGGACATCAGCCGATAAAGACCGGGATATTGACAGGCAAACCGGATACAGGCCTGCTCCGCTGCCATGAATTGCATGCACGTTAAAGACATCGCTTCTGTCATGCTCTTCCCACGCCTGACGAAATCGATCCGGGCCACTTCCCGCAGGGGAAAGGTCGAATTCTGGTCCGCAGCCATCATGGCCGGCGAAATCCCGCATATGATCCGTGCGTTAGCCATACAGGCACGACATGGGCCGGAACAGTCCGGTTTGGGGGATGGGGCATGACCGAGACATATGATTATGATCTGGTCGTGATCGGCAGCGGCCCGTCAGGCAGGCGGGCTGGGGTTCAGGCGGCGAAACTGGGTCGATCCGTGCTGATTATCGAAAAAAATACCCGGGTTGGCGGGGTCTGCGTGCATACCGGCACCATTCCGTCCAAAACCCTGCGGGAGACGGTCCTCAACCTGACAGGCTGGCGGGAGCAGGCTTTCTATGGCCGGGCTTACCGTGCCCGCAAGGACATAACCATAGCCGACCTGAACAGTCGCCTGCGCAAGACCCTGGATTATGAAGTCGATATGCTGGACCACCAGTTCGCCCGCAATGGCATAGCGGTTGCGCATGGCACGGCACGGTTCGTGGATCCGCACCATATTACGATCACCATGGACAAGAGGGTTGCGCGGACCGTGTCGGGTGACAGGATCATTATTGCCGTCGGCACCCACCCGCACCGTCCGGCCAATGTGCCCTTTGACGGGACGGTCGTGCTGGACAGCGATGAAATGACCAGCCTTGCGCGCCTGCCACGTTCCCTGACGGTAATTGGCGGGGGGGTGATCGGTATTGAATACGCGACAATATTCAGTGCGCTGGATGTGCAGGTGAGCGTTGTCGAGGCACGTGACAGTATTCTGGATTTTGTGGACCGGGGCATCATTGCCGACTTCATGCATCAGTTATGCGATCGCGGAATGCGCTTCAGGCTGGGCAGCCGGCTGGATTCAATCACGGTCGCGGATGGACAACCCGTGGCCCTCCTGGCCGATGGCGGGCAGATCCGTTCTGATATCCTGCTTTATACCGGCGGACGTTCCGGGGCTACGGATCAACTCGGGCTTGATGCATGCGGTCTGCGGGCCGACAGTCGCGGCAGGTTGCAAGTAGACCCGAAGACGTTCCAGACAGGTGTCGCGCATATCTATGCCACGGGGGATGTCATCGGTTTTCCGTCCCTTGCTTCCACATCGCTGGAACAGGGGCGTATCGCAGCGTGCCATGCTTTTGGCCAGACCGTGCCGCCAGCCCCTGAATTCTTTCCTTATGGGATATATTCCGTGCCTGAAATCTCAACGGTCGGCATGACGGAAGAACAGGCAAAGGAAAAATCCATACCGTATGAATGCGGGATCGCACGCTTTCGCGAGACATCACGCGGGCATATCGCAGGCATGCATTCGGGGATGCTGAAACTGGTGATTTCCCTTGAAACCCACAGGCTGCTCGGGGTGCATATAGTCGGTGAAAGTGCCACGGAACTAATCCATATCGGTCAGGCCGTGCTTAATTTCGGGGGAACGTTCGACTACTTTATCGATGCGACCTTCAATTACCCGACATTGGCGGAAGCATATAAGATCGCGGCCCTTGATGCATGGAACCGCATTCCCCGTCGCAGGGGGGATGTGGAGTCTCCATCACCCGTGGCGACATGAAGGATCAGCTTTCCTTGCCTCCGCATTGCATGGCACCGGGCCTGCATGCAGGCTGATCTTCTGGCTGGTGAAGAAAGCTGGCAACATCGAACCTGGCGGAGTAAGGCAACTATGCTCTGTAGTCGGCATCGCTCTGGGCAGGAAAGCCTGGTTGTTCGCCGGTTCCGATCGGGGCGGCCCGCGCGCGGCCGACATGTATTCCCGCATCGTCACTGCAAAGCTCAACGACGTCGATCCCCAGGTCTGTCTCGCCGACGTTCTCGCCCGGATCAACGACCAGCCGGTCTCATGCCTGCACGAGTTCCTTCCCTGGAACTGGGAAAATACCCGCCACGCCAATCATACACAGAGGTGATGCGGCTGATCGACGCCCAGTTCCTGGAAACGCCCTATTATGGCTTACGGCAGATGACATGGCATCTGCGCCGCCTGGGACATGAAGTGGGCCGCAAGCGGGTTCGGCGGCTCATGGCGATCATGGGCCTGCGGGCGATTTACCAGAAGCCGCGTACGACCGTGCCCCATCCGGAGCATCGGAAATATCCATATCTGCTGCGCGATCTGGTCATCAATCGGCCTAACCAAGACTGGTGTTCCGATATCACATATCTTCCCAATCACCTGTCCGGATTGTGTGTATGCGGTGCAGAGAGTCCCAAAAATACGGGACATCTTTGTCCAAATTGGATATACACGATACATATCCATAAGGAGGGATCTCCGATGCTGACCCGTACAACACTCTTTCTATCCAATCGCTCGCAGGCGGTGCGTCTGCCGAAGATGGTCGCCTTCGGGGAACAGGTGCGTGAGGTGGTCATCGTGTCCGAAGGTCCACGGCGGATCATCGCTCCGGTCGATGTGGCGTGGGATGATTTCTTTGCGGCTCCCGGGGTGGATCTGGGGGAGCGGAACCAGCCAGCCATGCAGGAACGCGAGGCGCTCTGAATGCTGCGTTACCTGCTGGATACGAACCTCTGTATCCGGGTGTTGCGGGATCGACCGCAGGGGCTGCGTCCGAGGTTCAACAGCTGTGCGGAGGAACTCTGCATCTCGGACGTGGTGCTGTATGAGCTGCTTTATGGCGCGGAACGCTCGTCTGATCCCGTGCACACAAGGCGTGAGGTCGAGCACTTCGCGGCAAGGCTGGCGGTCCTGCCATTCGACAGTGAAGCGGCCGCCCATACAGCGGACATTCGGGCTGCTCTTGAACGGAATGGCCGTATCATAGGTCCGTATGATCTCATGATTGCTGGGCATGCCCGGAGCAGGGGGCTGATTGTCGTGACGGGGAACCTTCGGGAATTCCAGCGGGTGGAAGGTCTTCGAACCGAGGACTGGCTGACTGACACGGTCTGACCGGGAAAGACGCAGCGAGACAAAATATTGATAAAAACGACTGCTTATCAATCGACTATGTCATGCAGCGAGCTTCTCTACGAACCCGCTGACAAGCAGCAGTCTTCTTTGGTTGCAGGCCCCCTGAAACCAGATACAAATCCTTGATTTGACACGATAAAACCGCTCGCACACGGCGGGTTTTTTGTTGTCTGAAATTCCCTGCAGGAAACACATAGGAAACAGATGAAAAGGTAATCCGGCGCAATTTTGTCGAAGGTCACATGTGTGTGAATGTGGGGCAGGGTGCCCTGATGCCTGTTTCGGGATATCGTTCCGGCCTCACCGAGTCAGGTTCAGGAAACGCAGTAACAGCCATGGCCGCAGACGAACTCACGGGACTGATCCGTTATCTCGGTCAGGAGGACTGGCAGGAGTGTTTTGGCGAAGTGCTCGCCGATCACATCGGTCCGGCGCTGGAAGCGGGTGACATCACCTTCGAGGATCTGGCGGAGATGATCGGTCCTGACGTCGCCATGACGCTATGGGGCTGCGCCTTCGAGGATTTTCTCGGGCAGGACCGGGATGATGGCCGGAACTTCGTCGACGTTTACCTCAAGCGTCGGGGCTGGAAGGAAGGGCCGCGTAACAGCGCCTACATGCGTGCCCTCAAGGCTTCGGTCATGAGCCTGTATGAAGTCTCGGACATCAAACCCGGCCAGAGCCTGATGGCGCGTGACCTGCTGCGGGGTGGTGATCCGGTTCTGGTGCATGAAGGCACGGCAACCCGGACACTGGAGCAGTGGGACCGGATTGCAGCACGTCTCGTGCCGTCCGATGGAAAGACCATTCTTGCAGGCGGGTTGCTCGCTTATTGGGATCACGACACGAAAGTGTATTTTACGTACGCTTGGAGTGAACACCTGTAGAACTGGCCACATTGAGGTTCACGCAACAAGTAGGGATGCAGGTACC
>NZ_NKTX01000268.1 GCF_003207815.1 Komagataeibacter oboediens
GGGGCGCGGTCTAAAATACAGTTCAGACCCGAAGCTGGTCATCAAGGCCGGTCAGGCTGATCCGGCAGGCGCGGAAGGCGATGGCGGCACTACTGGCGGCGCGGCTTCGGCCCTCATCCTACCCATGGATGGCGATGCCAAAATGCTGGAAATCAACGGCGATGCATCCGGTGCAATGCTGGCGCAATACAAGGAACTGCGCGCCATCGTCATGGAGCAGATCCACGGCAACCGGGCCAGCGCGGACAAGATCAGCGCTGCACAGTCTGGCCGGGCCATGGAAATGATGTGCCAGAGCCTCGTGTGGCTGGCCGACCGTCTGCGCCTGTCCTACGGCGAATACGGTCTGTTGGCGCTGTATCGCATGATCTGCCGTTTTTCGTCCGTCGTGGCGGGCGGCCTGAACATTGGTGGGCAGGATTACACCAACCTGTCCGATGCCGGTCTGGCACTGCAATGGCCACCCTACTTCCCCAGCACGGACCCCGAACTGCTGCAACTGGCGCAGGGGCTGGCAACGGCTGTGGCGTCGGGCTTCATGTCCAACGAAACCGCCTGCAGC
>NZ_NKTX01000269.1 GCF_003207815.1 Komagataeibacter oboediens
CGCATGCGGCGTATCGTTGTTGCGGTCGATCCATCGGGGTGTTCCGGTCCGGAAGATTATCGCTCGGATGAGATAGGCATATCGGTCTGCGGTGTGGATGCGGACGGCAACGGCCATGTGCTGGCTGACCTATCCTGCCGCGCCGGGCCTGCTGGCTGGGCCAAGATCGCACTGGATGCGCTGGATCTGTGGAAGGGCGACCGGATTGTGGCCGAAAAGAACTTTGGTGGCGCAATGGTCGAAAGCACGATCCGCGCGGCCCGCGCCACGGCGCCGGTCACACTGGTCACGGCGTCGCGTGGCAAATTCGCCCGCGCAGAGCCGGTGGCTGCGCTTTATGAGCAGGGCAAGGTTACGCATCATGGCCGGTTTCCTGATCTTGAGGACCAGTTGTGCCAGTTCTCCATGTCGGGGTTTGAGGGCGCGCGATCACCTGACCGGGCCGATGCGCTGGTCTGGGGGCTGACTGACCTGATGCTTGGTCCACCACCAGCCGCACCGGCGCGATTTGTGCCAACACGTTTCAATCTGGGCCGATAGCGGCCACGGGGTCGCATGGA
>NZ_NKTX01000278.1 GCF_003207815.1 Komagataeibacter oboediens
CCTGCCTGCCCTTCCCGAACCTCTGGTCCTGCATCATGCTCCTGTGGCTGACTGCAGCCGGTATGATATCCTGAGGACACGCCCATGATGGAACGTGGGCCGATCCTCCAGGCGATGGCGGAACTGAAACTCTACGGTATGAAAGCCGCCTATGATGAACTGGTGACCCATGCGGTCAAACGACAGTATCTGCCCCAGCAGGTCATAGGAGAACTGCTCCAGGCCGAAATACATGAAAAGCAGGCCCGGTCGATACGCTACCAGATGACCATTGCCCGGATGCCGCGGGCACAGGATGTCGAGGACTTTCAGTTCGCGGATACGCCCGTCAACGAAACCCTTGTCCGTGACCTGGCTCGGGGCGAATTCCTCGACCTCAAGCGTAATGTCGTGCTTGTGGGGGGCACAGGTACCGGCAAAACCCACCTGGCCACGGCCATTGGCCGGAGCTGCATCCGCACAGGTCGGCGTGGCCGGTTCTTCAACGTGGTGGACCTGGTCAACCGGCTTGAGGCTGACAGTCGGGCGGCAAGG
>NZ_NKTX01000270.1 GCF_003207815.1 Komagataeibacter oboediens
ATCCGATCGCCAGTCGGTGTTCATCGCCAGCTCCCACTACAGCTGGTCTTCCATGAATCACCGATCGCATCCGTTGGGAATCCTTATTCCAAATTTTCTGCCAAAGTAGTGCTAGCAGCCTGTCGGGTTGGGCATTTTGCGGCTGATAACGCCGAGGCTGACCCGGCTTATGCCGCCTGAAGCCGCGCCATTCTTTTGCAGTTGTATGCGAGAGCGACGAGTGTCCATTCGGTCGTGACTTTTGGAAGGCCACGCAGACTGAATCTTCTGAAGCCCATGATGCTTTGTAATCATCCGGCGAGAGACGCGGGCGTATTCAGGCGGCGATGGTATTGTGGACCTGCTGGTGGGCTTTCCAGTGCCAGGGCAGGAGTTCATGGAGGCGTGGATTGGGGATGTCATTGATCCGTGCCAGGACATCGGCGAGCCATGCGTGGGGATCGACATCGTTCAGACGCGCGGTGACGATCAGGGAATACATGGCGGCGGCGCGCTCTCCGCCACGATCGGACCCGGCGAACAACCAGGCTTTC
>NZ_NKTX01000271.1 GCF_003207815.1 Komagataeibacter oboediens
GGGATCACGACACGAAAGTGTATTTTACGTACGCTTGGAGTGAACACCTGTAGAACTGGCCACATTGAGGTTCACGCAACAAGTAGGGATGCAGGTACCCGAAGCGGTCGTAACGCGCCAGCTTCGGGCTGCTCATCGACATTCCAGCGATAGTCGCCTGTCAGAGAAATATGCTCCCAGCCGAGGGGTGCGATATGCTGGGCCAGGTCATCTGAAATACCGAGCGTCGTGATGGCAGACTGAAGATAGCGCGTATTCCATAGGATGACCGCTGCCACCAGCAGGTTCAGACCTGACGCCCGATAGGCCTGATTTTCAAAACGCCGATCCCGCAGTTCGCCAAGCTGATTGAAGAAGAGCGCCCGAGCCAGCGCATTCCGGGCTTCTCCCTTATTGAGTCCAGCCTGGGTTCGTCTGCGCAAATCCAGATCCTGTATCCAGTCGAGCATAAAAATTGACCGTTCGATCCGGCCGACTTCGCGCAAAGCCACAGCCAGACCATTCTGACGGGGGTAAGATCCGAGT
>NZ_NKTX01000272.1 GCF_003207815.1 Komagataeibacter oboediens
GGGCGGCTGTGGGCATCTGCGCCCGTTACCATCGGCAGCCTGACCTTGACCGGCATGGAGGTGCCAAACCTCATCCGCGATGGCGGCACGCAGCAGGTTGCCGTCCACAAACTGCCCGGTGGCGGAAAGATCATCGACGCGGTGGGCAACGACCCCGACCGGCTGGAACTGTCGGGCACGTTTGTCGGCCCGACTGCGTATGAGCGCGCGTTGCTGCTCAAATCTATGCGCGTTGCCGGACAACCGGTGCAGTTCACTGGTGCGGGCCTGTCACTTCTGGTCAAGATTGTCCAGTATTCATACGATTTCCAGCAGAAGGGCATCGTCATACCCTACCGGCTGGTGCTGGAACAGCCACCGCAGACCGGCGCGACGGCTTCTGGTAATTCATCCGCCCTGTCCGCCCTGATCGGGTCTGATGCGGCTTCTGTCGTTTCATCCATCACCGGTGCCGTGAGTGATGTAGCCACCATTACAGGCAATATCGCGGGCCAGTTATCCACGGTTGTGGGGCAGGTGACGCCG
>NZ_NKTX01000273.1 GCF_003207815.1 Komagataeibacter oboediens
GCCATTGGCCGGAGCTGCATCCGCACAGGTCGGCGTGGCCGGTTCTTCAACGTGGTGGACCTGGTCAACCGGCTTGAGGCTGACAGTCGGGCGGCAAGGGCGGGTCGGCTGGCCGAACAACTCGGCCGACTGGACTTTGTCATCCTCGACGAACTGGGATACCTGCCCTTTGCCCAGTCTGGCGGACAGTTGCTGTTCCATATGATCAGCCGCCTTTATGAACAGACCTCGGTCATTGTCACCACGAACCTGTCCTTCGGTGAATGGGCCAGTGTATTCGCCGACGCCAAGATGACCACGGCACTGCTCGACCGTCTGACCCATCACTGCGACATCATCGAGACAGGGAACGAAAGCTGGCGGTTCAGGAACCGTAACTGAACCTCTCTCCAGATCCATACCTGCCCCGGCCTGTCTCCTTATACTACGGGCTATCACCTTTGACCTATATGAGCCCATTTTCTGAGGCCGATGGATCGGATGGTCTGTGGCAGGGCGGTGAGGTTGTTCCATGCGGTGC
>NZ_NKTX01000274.1 GCF_003207815.1 Komagataeibacter oboediens
GGTCTGCATGTAGAATGCCCCGTCCTTCGCCCCCGCACGGTGCATCCCCTGCGATGCGACGAAGCCTGCGATATCGTGCGTCCATGTCCAGTGGGGCGCAAAATTCCATGCAAGCTGCGTCTGGGGCGTGGTGCCGATGAACCCGCCCGACAGGCCGTTGCGCCAGCCATAGATCTTGCCGGTGCCATACACCGCATCCTGCGTGCTTTCGCGCCAGAAAACGGGGACATGCAGCTTGAGATGCAGGTTCGCCAGTGGCGCTGCCGTAATGACCGGCCCGATGCCGACCAGGTTCTGCGATGTCAGGGCCAGTGTCACGTCATTATAATACGGCAGCGGGAAATAGGGAGTGGCAAACGTGCCGACCGCGCCATCACTGCTGTGATACGACCCGCCTGAAAACAGGTCACCCTGCAGTGCGATGGACGGTTTTGCCTTCAGGCTTTTTGCCGTCCATCCCAATGTCCCGTTAACGGCATAGGCGCGCACTGCGCGTGTTGCGCCCCCGCTGGCGGG
>NZ_NKTX01000275.1 GCF_003207815.1 Komagataeibacter oboediens
GGCGGCACGCTGCAGCTTGGCAATGGTGGTACGGCGGGCAACATCGCGACTACCACGGCGATCCATGATGATGGTACGCTGGCTGTTGATCGTAGCGATGCGATCACGGTCGGGCAGGTTATTGACGGCACGGGCAACCTGACCCAGATCGGCACGGGCACGACGACGCTGACGGGCACGGATACCTATACGGGTGCGACGACCATTGATAATGGCACGCTGGCCCTGAGCGGGACGGGATCGATTGCCCAGTCCACCGGCGTGCAGGACAACGCGGCGTTTGACATTTCTGGCGTGACGACAGGTTCTTCCTCGATCCAGTCCCTGAACGGGGCAGGCACGGTTGCCCTTGGAGGCAACACGCTGGACATCACGAATGGCAATGCCACGTTCGGAAACACATTCTCTGGCGTGGCGTCCGGTTCTGGCGGTCTGACGGTTTCTGGCGGGACGGAGACGCTGTCGGGTGCGAATACCTACACGGGTGTGACGACGGTGGCGTCTGGT
>NZ_NKTX01000027.1 GCF_003207815.1 Komagataeibacter oboediens
TGCGTCCTCAACCGCATGGACATTGATCGCCTCGATCCGCATGCTCACACGACGGACAGCAAGGCATTGTCAAGCTTGAAAAACTTTCGGATCGGGCTCTCAGGGTTTCGCTGGTCACCCTGCAGGGGCACGATGACGGGGCAGGGCCATGACGGACGTGGCTGATACGCTGGTTGCGCAATGCGATCCCGTCACGCGGTCTTTTGCCCACTGGCAGGACAGCCGGGACCGGCAGGCCCGGCGTGCGGACGCCATGTGCTGGGGCCTGTCCTTTCTGGGTGTGCTGGCGGTTACGGGGGGAACGGTGGGGTGGATCATGCGCCTGCCCCCCCGCCTGCGGCCATTGCCATAGATATGGCGCCCGAACCGGTGTCCACCCCCGCGCCGCCGACCGATGTTGCGGTCGGCCCGAAGCAGACGCTGTCCATACCGGACCCGCAACCCGACCCGCCGCCGCGCATTACGGCCCCCCCTGCGCCTGTCCCCACCCCGCCGGTGCCCGTGCCGAAGGACGAAAACCGCAGGCCACCCAGAAAAAAGACCCGGCCGGCCCTGTCGCAGGAAAAGCGGGTGCCGGACAGGCTGCCACCAGCCGCGGCCACGACCGCGCCCCCGTCCACCGACACCCCGCCCGCGCCGACGCAGGCGGCACCGGTGGCGGGATCATCTTCCGCCCACGCGGCGCATGATCCGCTTACGTGGCAGGGCGCGCTGCTGGCGCAACTGGAAAAGTGCAAACGCTATCCCCCCGCCGCCATGGACAGCCAGCACGAAGGCACGCCCACCGTAACCTTTTCCATGGACCGCGGGGGCCATGTACTGTCTGTCCGGCTAGCCAGCAGTTCCGGCCACCCCCTGCTGGATCAGGAAGCCATGGCGCTGCCCCGGCGCGCGCAGCCCCTGCCCATTCCGCCCGACAGCGTGCCGGGAGATCCCATTACGCTGACCGTTCCGGTTGAATTTCACCTCAATCAGGACTGACCCCTGCGTGGTCCGCTGGCGCCGTGGTGGTGAATCTGTGGAACAGATATTGCTGGGTGCTGTCCTGTTTGTAAAAAAGGCGACGTTTTCTGAAGCTTTTTTTATTTCCTGGGGATAGCCGCAAAAGTTCCTTATGCCTTTACCTGATCCAGCAGCCAGTCCCGCGCGGCATTGATATGGAAGAACTTCCGCGCGGAGCCCATGTGGTCAACACTTTCAAAAGTCAGGAAGGTGATGTTGGCGTTCGCGGACAGGTAGCCGTTGATCTGGTCGGTCAGCTTCTGCTGGCTTTCCACGGGGAAAATCATGGTGGGGTCAAGATACTGTTTGGGGCGGACGACCTTCGCCCCGGCCTTTTCCCAGACCGGCACGCATTTTTCGTTCCATGGCGTGGCCTTGTCATCTTTCGATCCGGTAATGATCAGCACCTTCTGGCTGGCCAGTGGCAGAAGATCTGACGGTCGCTGCTGGCCTGCAATGATCAGCCCGGCGGCAAATGTCTGCGGGTGGCGCGCCATAAGCCACAGTGACGTCATGGCCCCCATGGACCAGCCGGTGCAGTACACCCGCTTCGGGTCGATTTTCAGGACCTTGTCGCATCTGTCCGCAAGGTTGGGGTTGCCGAAATTCCATGTATTGCCGAGCAGGGATTCAACCAGTCGGTATGTATTTTCAACATCGGACGTGTGTTCCCAGTAATCATTCATGGTCGTGCGTTCGTAACGCGGGGTAATGACCACGCATTCGCGCCGGTCCTGCACTTCGGGCAGGCTCCAGATACTTGCGATACACTGTTCGGTCAGCGTCTGCGCGCAGGTGCCATCGGGGCTGGTGCCCGAATGGGTTACCGCCAGGATCAGCGGGTAGGCACGGTTTTCCCCGCCTTCGGCCAGAAAGGATTTCGGCAGGTAGATGCTGTATTCCAGCCAGGTGGAACGCGTATCGTCCCACCACCAGTGATTCTGTTCCCACGCATCCACGCCACGGATCGCGACACGGTTCCCGCGCCGGTCGGCATTGGTCCAGACGGTGGTGCTGGCGGCGTACACCGCGCCAGCCGTTGTCCTGACGGCACGGTTCTGCTTCAGGCTGACCCGGTCACTGTCGGTCGTGGGCAGGCTGAGGTCCGGGTCATGGTGGAATTCGGCAATGACGTAGCGGCCCGGGACACTTTTGCCGTCGGGGCGCAGGGCGGGTCCGGCATTGGTGTAGATGGCGGCAACGGCGCGCGAGCGGGCGGTGGCGGTCGTGTGATTCTTGTCTGGTTCATCCGGCATGCCGGGAAAGAACCCCGTGGCGGCGGGAAAAACGGCGGTTGCATAGGTATCGGGGGTAAGGCTGGCCGGGTCGATGGCGACATCGTATTCCACCGCGATGCCATATACCTTTTCCCCACCGCCGGTAACTTCGCACAGCGCGCAGATACCCTGCAGGCCGGGGGTTTTCTTTTTATGCGGACCGGGGCCGTCGTCGCCGTCCGGCCCGGCGGAGGACGCCGCCATGAAACCATGCCCGCCCCCCGCCGCGTGCGCCTGCTGCATGCCAAGCCCGATGGTCGAAGCCGCACTGGCCAGAACAGCCCCGACGGTTACGAAGTTACGTCTTGATACATCGGCCATGTGTCTTCTCCCGTTCCGGTCGCGCGTCATTATGACAGGCGGCAACACCATCAGACAATGCGCGGATAGTATTGCGAAAGCCGGGAAACAAAACTCTCGAAATGTTTCATCCGCCTGATATGCCTGAACGGCCGGGCGACGCGTGTGCTGGCGGGACGGTGGACCTGATGACAGGTTCCGGCTGCTGTCTTTTTTTTAAAGACGATGTGACCTGACGCTTTTTATTTTCAGGATATTTTGCGCATGCTGGCGGGAAAGAGGAAGGACCGGATGAATGGATATACCCCTTCCCGACAGTACAACAGCGGGAAGGGGTATCATTGTTCTAATCCGGCAGGGACAGCAGTATTTTTGCCGCCTGTGTGCGGTCCGGGGCAAGGGCGAAGGCGGCGGCAAAGTCGCTTAGCGGAAACTGCTGGGTTACTACGATATCAGCAATTTCCGGCCGTTCGGCCAGCAGGGCAAGGGCTGCGTCAAATTCCGTATCAAAGCGGAACGTGCCACGGAAATCGAGTTCGCGGCTGATGATCTGGGCCACCGGCACCGCCACGTCGCCCGGCGGGAACATGCCCACCTGCACCAGTATGCCGCCGCGCCGGGTGCGGGCTATGGCGCCGGGCAGCGCGCGGGGCACGCCTGTGGCTTCAAATACGATATCGAATTCTTCATCTACCGTGTCATGCCGCGTGTTGTGGCAGGCATCCGCGCCCAGTCGCGCAGCACAGCGCAGGGGAAAATCCTCCAGGTCGGTCACGACAATGCGGCCCGCTCCATGGTGGACCAGCCCCGCAACCAGCAGCAGCCCGATTGGCCCCGAACCCTGCACCAGCACGCTGCGTCCCCGCACATCGCCCGCCCGCGCAATGGCATGCAGCCCCACCGATAACGGTTCGGCCAGGCAGGCGCGGCGGGTATCAAGGCCGGGGGGAAGATGGCGCAGTTGTGCCGCGCTGACGATCATGGCGCGGCTGAACCCGCCATCGGTATGCGGGTCATATGCTGCACTGCCCAGAAAGCGCATGTTCCGGCACAGGTTGCGCTGCCCCCGGCTGCATTCGGGACATGCGCCGCAGGGCCGCGCGGGGTGAATGGCCACGGCGTCCCCTACGGCAAAGCCGTCCACCGCGCCCCCCACTGCGGCAACGGTGCCCGAAACCTCGTGCCCCAGCACCATCGGTGCATGCAGAACGGATGCGCCCACGCCGCCATGGGCAAAATAATGCAGGTCCGACCCACATATGCCGCCCCACGCCATGTTCACCCGCACTTCGTCCGGGCCGGGGGGCGGCAGGGTACGCGTGTCCAGACGCAGGTCGCGCCGGGCGTGGATGACCAGGGCTTCGGTCCGGGTAACTGTCTCTTCCCTGTTTTTGGTAATGTACACATTCATGGTGCTGTCTGCCTTTGATCAGTCCCGTCCATACAGGCAGGGGCAGGACGCAGCGTGACGCCATGGCTGCCCCACGGAAAATCATATCGGCCCGGTCCTGTATGCGTGACATATTGGTGCGCGGCTGTACCGCGCGGCACCCAAACGATCCGGATGGATGAAAGGTTGCGGCAGGGGAGGGGCCACGGGCACGCGCGAAAAAGTTGCCGCCAGCAGCCATCACGACAGCGCATTATATAATAATTTAATAATGGAACCCGGGCATGCGGTCCACTCCGTCCATATTGTGCCGCGCACAATGCCCGATTGACCGAATTGTAACAGAAAATCTGTCTATATTTGTAATGTTTTGTTTTTATTCCAGATACTGACGGGAATGGCAGCCGTTCCGGTCGAATCCGGGCAATAATGTCATAACATTTACTTTATGACGCAGGCTTCCCACCGATCGGGCGCGTTAGGCGTGGTGTCAAACCATGGGAGTATTTACGGGATGAGCACGGCATTTGCCATCTCTCTTGCTGTAACGGCAATTCTGGCCGTTATTGTCCTGATCGCCCGGTTCCGTCTGAACCCTTTCATTGTCCTTTTTATCGTCTCCATCGCCCTTGCCCTGTTTGCGGGCATGCCGGCGGACCATGTCGTTGCGTCGTTTGAAAATGGCGCGGGCCACGTGCTGGGCCATGTTGGCACCGTCATTGCACTGGGCACCATGCTGGGCAAGATGCTGGCGGAATCCGGTGGTGCGGACCGCATCGCGCTGACCATATCCGCGTTCGCGGGGCGGGAACGCGTGGACTGGGCCATGATGGTGATTGGCCTGCTGATCGGCCTGCCGGTGTTTTTTGAAGTGGGCTTCGTCCTGCTGATCCCGCTGGTGTTCGTACTGGCCGACCGCACCAGCATGCCCCTGCTGCGGGTGGCGCTGCCCATGGGGGCGGCGCTGTCGGTCACGCATGCGCTTATCCCGCCCCACCCGGCGGCCCTGCTGGCGTTAAGCGCGTACCATGCCAATATCGGCCATACGATCATGCTGGGCGTCGTGATCGGCACCCCCATCGCGGTGATCGCGGGGCCGGTCTTCGGGCGGTTTGCCTCGGCCCGTGTGCCGCTGACGGAGGCCAACCCGCTGGCGGAACAGTTTGTGAAGCATGAACCCGCGGACAACATGCCGGGCTTTTTCCTGACGGTGGCAACCATCCTGTCGCCTGTCATCCTCATGCTGGTCGGTTCGCTGGCTGACCAGATCACGACGGTGCATGGCACGGCCAACACGGTGCTGCATTTCGTGGGCAATACGGATATCGCGCTGGTGCTGGCGACGTTATTGTCCTTTTACGTACTGGGGGTGGCGCAGGGGTTTTCGGCCGCCACCATCCTGCGCTTCACCAACGAATGCCTTGGCCCCACGGCGCTGATCATGCTGCTGATCGGCGCGGGCGGTGGCTTTGGCCGGGTGCTGATCGACAGCGGGGTGTCGCGCGCCATTACCGATGCCGCCCTTGGCGCGCACATGCCGCTGCTGGTGCTGGCGTGGGTTCTGGCGGCCATCGTGCGCGTGGCGTGCGGGTCGTCCACCGTGGCGATGGCAACGGCGTCGGGCATTGTCGCCCCCATCCTGGAACACAGCACCGGGGTTTCACCCGAACTGATGGTGCTGGTGACCGGGGCGGGATCGGTGGCCTTTGGCCCGATGAACGACGCGGGTTTCTGGCAGATCAAGGAATATCTGGGCCTGACCGTACCGCAGACCATAAAGACATGGTCGGTGCTGGAAACGCTGATTGCGGTATGCGGGCTGGTCTTCTGCCTGATCGCTTCCATTTTCGTGCATTGAAGGGACGCATCATGCTGTTTCCTGATACCGCAATGCCGGTGCATGCGCGCAATATCGCGCGGACGGCAATGCAGGCCGCCGCCCTTGCGCTGGGCGGCCTGCTGTACGGGGCCATGCCCGCCGGGGCACAGGTCATGGATCGTGACATCGGATCGGCCCCCAGCCTGCTGGTGTCGCGCCCGTTGCCCAGGCATGCCTCGCACAAGACATGGGTGCCGCCGTTTTCCCAACCCGAAGCGGTGGCGCCAAACCCCGTGTCAAAATGGCTGCGCCGTCGCGGCATCAACTTCCTTGTGGACAATACCAATGAATTCGCGGGCGCGATCACGCCGCCCACGCGGGGCAGCACGCCGGGGTTCAGTAATTACAAGCAGGGGGCCAGCAATGCCGGGCAGTACGCCATGCAGCTGGATGTGGACTGGGACAAGCTGGCGGGCTGGCACGGGTTCGCCACCCATATGATAACCGTGGGCCGGTATGGCACGACCGCCAACCGCATGTTTGGCGACTGGCTGAACCATGCATCCGAAGATTACGGCGGCGGTGGCAACGTGGTGGTCCACCTTGTCTATGCCTATGGGGAGGAAACGCTTCTGGGCGGGCGGCTGGCGATTGCCGCAGGCCGCATGTCCGAAATATCGGATTTCGCGGCCAGCCCCCTGTTCTGCAACTTCCAGAACGGCAGTTTCTGCGGACGGCCCAAGGGCATTACCGACACCAATTACGACGCGGGCTACCCCGCGGGCACATGGGGGTTCCGCGTACGTGGCCGCCCCGCCCGGTCGGTTTACGTGCAGACCGGCCTGTACCCGATTGAAAACGGGATTTACCAGGTGTACCAGCACCGCACAGGCTTCAAGTTCAATGGCGCGAACATCATCGGTTATGCAGCACCAATCGAAACCGCGTGGGAACCTGTGTTCCGCCATGGCACCCTGCCGGGACATTACAAATTCGGCGCGCAGCTGTTCAGTACGCCGCAGAACGACAATTACCTTGACGTGGCCGGCGCGCCCTATGCGCTGACGGGTCGCAAACAGAGGCAGCATGGCGCGTCATGGTCCACATGGGTCATGTTCGACCAGCGCCTGCTGCATTACCATGACAAGGATTCCGGCCTGACCGCGCTGTCCGGCGCGATATATAACGACCCACGCACGTCGCTGCGCAAATACCTTGTGTATGCGGCACTGATCAATCGCGGTTACTTCCGCTCGCGTCCGTATGACACGATGGGTTTTGCCCTGACCTATACACGGATTGCCGATGGCGTGACGATGACGGAACAGAACATGATCGACATCGGAAACCGGAGCAGCCTGCCCAACCATGCAACCGGCGTGCAGCGCGACACGGTCGTCATGGAAGCGAATTACGCGATACATGTCATGCCGGGCGTGATCTTCACCCCCCTATTCGAATACTACATCCACCCCAATGCCCAGTCCAACCTGCGCGATGCCGCGCTGCTGGGATTCAAGAGCCATATCCAGCTCATGTAACACACCACGGACAGGCGGCGTTGCCCTGTCGCCCCGCCGGGCGCGTCCGGCAGCAGGCGGCAGGCAACCCCGGCGGGCCGGGGGCTTTATGGCGACATGGTTCATATGGCCAGAAAGGACGGACAATGTCGTTCCTGCACAATTTCACCTGTCGCCGCTGTTTCAGCCGCAGTCTTGCCGCAACACTTGTTGCAGCGCCCCTTGCCGCGCTGGCCGGGCGCGGGGGGCGTGCACGCGCGGCGGACAGGCCACTGGCCCCGGCGCCCGGCAGCCCGAAATCCGCACGCAGCGATGTGCTGGACACGGCGGCGGATGCGCTACAGGTCAAAAGGCCCATTGATGCGATGAGTGAGTACCTGAACGGGTTTCATTTCTATGCCGATGACATGGGCCGACAGGTCGAGGCCAATCATTTCTGCACGCACCTGACCGAGGACTTCCACCAATGCGTGATTTACGAAGCCAACCAGAAGAACGCCAAGCTGATCGGCATTGAATACATTGTAAGCGAGCGTCTGTTCCGGACATTGCCGGAAGACGAAAAGAAATTGTGGCACAGCCATCATTACGAGGTGAAGTCCGGCATGCTGGTCGCCCCCGGCGTGCCCGATCTGGGGGAACATGCGTTCATGACCGACCTTGTGACCACGTATGGCAAGACATGGCATACATGGCAGGTTGACCGGAACCCGGACTTCCCGCTTGGCATCCCGCAGCTGATGATGGGATTTACCGCAGACGGGCAGGTCCGGCAGGCATTGCTGGATGACCGGGACCGGCGTTTCGGGGTATCCACCGCGGGCGAGAAAAAGAACCGCGCCGATATTCCCACGCCCCGCATCGTGCCCGGTGCGAATTCATGGCAGGGGGGCACGGCCATGCAGGTGAATATGGTGGAACGGCCGGTAAAAAACCTGAAGGGATAGACGGGCAGCCTTCCGTTGGTAGGGCAATGTTGCCCGATATCCGGCCCGGCGCGCCATTGCCCGCAACGGCGCAGGAAAAGAACGGACACGGTTCCTGTCACTTCATGGAAATACTGTTACGGTATTTTATCTGACATGATGTTTTACAGGTGAACTTACGTGGACAGGAAGCCGAGAATACGTCCCGCAGGGCGGATCATCCCTGCCTGACCAGTCCGGATGCGTCCTTAACTTATGACGTGTTGTCCGGAAATTCGGAAAAAAAGATAATGATGCACACCGCGCGGCACGGTTGAACACGGCGAAACCTGCCAGCAGGCCGCATTATGGGACCTGGCCGGCGAAACAGGTCTTCGCCTGCCGGGCCTCAGCCCTGAAATATGGCGGAGTTTGTTTGAACCGCAGCTTACGGACGGCGCAACCGCTCCGGCCGATAAGCATTTTTTTACCGGCTGGCCCCGGCCGCACGATAAAGGCCATCAGGGCTGGGCATGATGATCTGCCGCGTTCGCTGGTTCGTGCCGTCCGTGATCGCGGGCATATGGCACGCGCATTCCGTGCAGGTATCAGGCGCCGGGGATTGCGTCCCGTTACCCCGCTGCGGCGTAAGCATCGCGTGCACGCACCGCCATCCGGTCAGAAAAGGTTAAAGGGCTGTCTGAAACATTCTGTCCGGAACATATCCAGCCTTCAGACCGCTTCGGAAGACGTCGCCTTTTTGGGAAAAGGCGACACCCAGAGACTTTTGCTGTTTTGCCCAGCGGTCTCTTTTCAAACAGCCGCGCTGGATGACTGTCGGGTTGTTGCGGCACGCGGTGGGATGACTGGTCCTAATCCTGTTTTTCCGCGTTCCTGCGGCGGGTTTCGGCGGCTTTCCGCGCCGACGCCGAACGGTCTGCCGCCGGACGGTGGGCGGAAGCAGCCCCGCCCGTTTCCCCGCCCTTGCGTGACGGGGCGTGCGTCACGGCGTGACCCCGGCCCGATCCGCTTTTCTTGCCGCCGCCCGTTTCCTTGTTGACGGTGGCCCATGCGCGGCGTTCGGCCTCTTCCTCGCTGACGCCACGTTGTTCGTAACTGTCCTCGATATGTTCGGCCTGTCGCTTCTGCTTGTCCGTGTAGGCGGATTTGTCACCACGTGGCATGATTCATGCTCCCGTTTCCTGCGGTTGGGGCGTGCAGGCCGCCCTGCCGTGACAATGCACGGCGACGGGAAAAGTTTTCGGTATCACCGCATGGCCCTGTCGTGGCGTTTCCGGACCCTGGAAAAAGCGGTACAGGGAACTTTTTTCACAATCCGCGCGCCATTTTACAGGCAGGACACTGAAAAGTGCCTTATTTCTGTTACATTGAGAAATAAAACCATCATATATCGCCAGTAATCATCTATCGCCATGACAGGGCAGGGGGTGTAGGAACGGTTCCATATACAGATGGAAGATCCATATGACGACCGTTCGTCCGCAGAATGTCATTCCGCCACAGATGGATCCGTCCGTCCGCATGGGCCACGCCCCCAGCCGGGGAGGTCACTTCAATCCTGAACGGGAGGCACGCCAGAAGGTGCCAGCATGATGTCCGATCGCTGCAGGGTCCTGATGGTCTTCCCGCTTTTCAACGCCAGTTCATTCTGGAATTATCAGGCGGCCTGCGATCTGGCCGATGCGCGCTACCCCGCGGCGCCGCTGGGGCTGATTACCGTTGCGGCCATGCTGCCCCCGCACTGGGATGTGCGGCTGGTCAACCGTAATACCGAAACCCTGAGCGATGATGATATCGACTGGGCCGACATGGTGATGACCGGCGGCATGCTGCCGCAGCGCAACGACGCCCTCCATATCATCGAGACATGCCATGCCCGTGGGCGGCCGGTGGTGGTGGGCGGCCCCGATGTCACATCCAGCCCGGATCTTTACCGCGCCGCGGATTTTCAGGTCCTGGGCGAGGCGGAGGAAATCATGGCCGGTTTCATCGCCGCCTGGCGCGGTGGTGAACGGCACGGCGTGTTTGAAGCGCCAATGGGCAAGACGGATGTTACAAAAAGCCCGCTGCCGCGTTTCGACCTGCTGAAGCTGGACCAGTACCTGCATGTGGGCGTCCAGTTTTCGCGCGGGTGCCCGTTCAGTTGCGAATTCTGCGACATTATCGAACTGTATGGCCGGGTGCCGCGCACCAAGACGAACGGGCAGGTCATGGCTGAACTCGACGCCCTGTACGCGCTGGGATATCGCGGGCACGTGGATTTTGTTGATGACAACCTGATTGGCAACAAAAAGGCGCTAAAGAAATTCCTGCCCGACCTCAAGCGCTGGCAGGATGCACGGAACTTCCCCTTCGAATTCTCGACCGAGGCATCCATCAACCTTGCCGATGATGCCGACCTGCTGCGTAGCCTGTCCGAAAGCAATTTCTTCGCCATATTCGTCGGAATCGAAAGCCCGGATACGGATTCCCTCGTGCTGATGCAGAAAAAGCAGAATACGCGCCGCAGCCTGCGCCAGAGCATCGAGACGATCCACAAGGCCGGAATTTTCGTCAACGCGGGCTTCATCGTCGGCTTTGACAGCGAGAAGGGCAGCGTGGCCGCAGGCATGATCGACTGTATCGAGGATACCTCGATCCCGGTCTGCATGGTCGGCCTGCTGTATGCCCTGCCCACGACCCAGCTGACGCGCCGCCTTCTGGCCGAAGGGCGCCTGTTTTCCGGCGGCGGGGATACGCAGTCGGGCGACCAGTGCACGGCAGGGCTGAATTTCGAAACAAAGCGCCCGCGCCGTGACGTGCTGAACGATTACCGCACGGTGCTGAAGGCAATTTATGACCCCGTGGCCTATTTCGGCCGCGTGCGGCGGTTGGGCCGGATGTTGCGGCGTGGACGGACACACCGGATGGTGAAGGGGGATCTGCGCAGCTTTGTCCGGCTTCTGCTGCGCATTCATCGCGCGGGGCCGGGAACAGCGGGACAGTTCTGGCGCATGCTGGTGGACTGCGCGCTGCATAACCCACGGGCATTGCCGTATGTGGTCATGACCAGCGCGCTTTACCTGCATCTTGGCCCGTTTGCCCGGCAGGTCGTGTGTGAAATCGATCAGGAAATCAGCAATGTCGACACGGGCCGCTGGCAGGCGCCGCCATCCGTGATGTCGGCTGGCGCGGCACTGGTCCCGGCCTGATCCGTACCGTCCTGTCCCCCGCGGCGCGTGCTGGCGCGCCGTAGTGGGGAAGCATGCATGCCGGTTGCATGGTCCCGCCGGGTAACGAGGCAGGAGACATGCGCGCATGTCCGGCCATGTCATTATCGCACGTTAATGTGATTGCGCGGGCCATTTCATGGGTCTGGCCTGCATTCTGCGCAGGGCCTGCTTCGCGAATGCCGCCTTTCCAAAGAAGGGCGGCACCCGCAAGCTTCCGCTTTCCATCCACCGGTCGTGTCGCGGTCAGTCCCGCGTAATGGCGCGTTTCAGGGCAGCGAAATAGGACTGTGTGAACGCCCGGCTTAGCGGTGCATCGGGAATGAATACGTCAAAGACGTGATAGGCGCCGGGAATGACGCAGACCTCGGTTGGCACGCCTGCGGCCATCAGGCGCCGGGCATAGTCCAGATCCTCGTCCAGGAACAGGTCCAGCGACCCCACGCCAATATAGGCGGGCGGCAGCCCGGTCAGGTCCGCCGCGCGGAAGGCGGCGGCATATCCGGGAACACCCGCGCCGCCCGGTATCTGGCCCAGATAGGCGTTCCATGCGTAATGATTGGCGGCCCGCGTCCAGATATATTCCCCCATGACCGGGGGCGGCATGACCGTGGTCCCGGTCCGGTCATCCAGCATGGGATAGATCAGAAGCTGGAACAGCACCGGGACCTCCGCCCGGTCGCGCGCCATCAGCGCCAGACACGCCGTCAGGCCACCGCCCGCGCTGTCGCCGCCAATCACGATACGCTGCCGGTCAATGTCCAGTTCCGCCGCATGGCCATGCACCCATTTCAGGACGGCGTAGCAGTCCTCGATGGCGGCGGGATAGGGGGCTTCGGGCGCCAGGCGGTAATCAACGGAGAATATGACCATGCCCAGTTCGCTGACGATCTGCCGGCAGCGTGCGTCATCCACCTCCGGCGTGCCGCTGACAATGCCGCCGCTGTGGATATAGACCAGCGCGGGCGCGCCGGGGTGGCTGGCCACGGGCCGGTAGGTCACGACCGGCACCTGTGGCGCGCCGGGCGGTCCGGGCACGTGGCCGGTCGTGACCGTTACATCGGGATAATGCCGGACCCTGACATTGCGGATGGCGGCAATGAACGCCTTGCGGGTTGCGTCCAGGGTCGCATCCGAAATGCCATCAAAGGACGGAAGGACCTCCAGGGCCGCGCGGAACTCCGGGGCGACAGGATTGGGGGACATGATGATTTCTCCACGTTATCCACGCCCACGATAGGGTGCGCGGCGGGAAAGGCCTCATCACGTCCAACTGATTGAACATAAAGTGTTATTTGAAAAATGCCCGGTCTGCACCCCTCTGCCGGACACATGGGCGCACATGGCCCCCGTCCGCGCAATGCAGGCATGCTGCCGTGGCCGCCATGCAGTCGCGCCGTGACTGGCGGTGGCCGGCAGCCCCGGAAAACGGCGCGCCCGGCGGATGCGGGGGACCGGCCCGCCGGTCCGGCCGGGGCGCATGCATTGACCTGGCGCATTGACCGCCCGGGCGCATGCGCGGAATATGCCCGCGTGATATCGCCTTACGCGACTGTTCGGAAACGGGAGCAGGGTCGTGCCTATTTTTTGTATTTACGTCCCTTCACCTATATTTTAATTTGTTAATCAATGAACTCGCGGAAGGTTACATATAATAATCATTCACCCACGAGTGATATATATCAAGCATAGGATAGATCGTCATGCCTGTTGGCCAGATGCGTAAGAACATGTCGGAAAACGCGGGCTTCATAGCAGCGCTGGACCAGAGCGGGGGCTCCACGCCGGGCGCGCTGCGGCATTACGGCATACCCGACAGCGCCTACAGCACCGATGCCCAGATGTTTGCCCTGATGCATGAAATGCGGGTGCGGGTCATCACCGCGCCAGCATTCACGGGGAAGAAGATCCTCGCCGCCATCCTGTTCGAGCAGACCATGAACGGGCTGGTGAAGGACACGCCCGTGCCGACCTATCTGTGGCGCGAAAAGGGCGTTGTCCCCTTCCTGAAGGTGGACAAGGGGCTGGAACCCGAGGCGGGGGGCGTGCAGATGATGAAGCCCATCCCCACGCTGGAGGCCATGCTGGATCAGGCGGTCAGCAAGGGCATTTACGGCACGAAGGCCCGGTCGGTCATCCGCCTGCCCGAACGTGAGGGCGTTGCCGCGATCGTGAAGCAGCAGTTCGCCCTGGCCGAACAGGTCGCGGCCCGTGGCCTTGTGCCCATCCTGGAACCCGAAGTCCTGATCAGGAGCCCGGACAAGGCCGGTGCGGAAGCCCTGCTGCATGATGAACTGCACCGTGGGCTGGATGCGCTGCCCGGTGACTATCCGGTGATGATCAAGGTCTCGATCCCTGAAAAGGCCGACCTTTACCTTGATCTGATCAAACACCCCCGCGTGCAGCGCGTGGTGGCGCTGTCGGGTGGTTACCCGCGCGATGAGGCGTGTGAGCGTCTGGCAAAGAACCACGGCATGATCGCCAGCTTCTCGCGCGCGCTGCTCGAAGACCTGCGCTACACCATGACGGACGCGGAATTTGACGCAGCCCTCGCGAAATCCATCGACCAGATCTACGCGGCATCGACCCACAAGGACTGATCCCTGTCGCCTGCACTACAGGCATGAAAAAACGGCTCCCGGTAAACGGGGGCCGTTTTTTTTCAGGGCGGCAGGTTCTGAAGCCTTTTGGAAAACGCTTCACCAGAACCTTTTGTTTCCGTCAGTCCTTTCGTTAAAGATTTCCTTACGGCACTGCGCGGTAGGGGGCGATGCCGCGTCCTTCATTATCAATATCGACACGGTGCCCGACCATGGGCAGCGCCCGGTGGTGGCAGTTTTCGCGGGTGCAGGCGCGGCAGCCCGGCCCGATGGGAATGATCATGCGCGGATCATTCAGGTCCAGCCCGGCGGAATAGACAAGCTGCCCGGCATCGGCAATGGAACACCCCAGCACCACGGCGGTCAGCCGTGGACGGTCAAGGTAGGATATGCTGTTGCGCCCCACGGTGCGGGCGATATTCAGGTACACCGCGCCATCGGTCGTCTGTGATAGCTGGACCTGCACCTGCAGCGGCGTGCTGAACGCGCGAAAGATGTTCCACAGCGGGCAGGGACCGCCAAACCGGGACTGGGCAAAGCGGTTCGCGCTGAAGCTTTTCAGGATATTGCCCGCGATGTCGGTCTTGAGAAAGTAGAAGGGTATGCCCTCGCTGCCCGGACGCTGCAGGGTGCTCAGGCGGTGGCAGGCCTGTTCAAAACTGACGCCGAAATGGCGCTGCAGGCGTTCCAGGTCATGGCGCACCTCATGCGCGGTGGCGCGGAAACGGTCATAGGGCAACAGCAGCGCGCCCGCGAAATAATTGGTCAGGTAGACGCGCGCCAGCCCCCGGGCCTCGGCCTCACGCAGGGGGGAACGGCGGATGGTGCGGGCAAACACGGCCTGATGTTCGATCTGGCCCAGCGCCTGCGCCATCCAGAACGTGCTGCTTTCCGATGGCACCATGCGCGACAGGAACAGCGTGCGCCGTCGCCGGTCCATATGCCACATCAGGCCCCTGCGGCTCAGTCCCAGATCCACTTCGGTGCGGATGCCGTGATGGTCCAGCAGGTAGCGGGCCAGTTGTTCGGCGGGACTGGCGTCATCCAGATGCATCCGTTCGGACTGCCGTTCCGCCGTGCGGTCAACTTCGTCGAAATAGTTGCGCTGGGTCTGTACCCAGTCGTTGACGGCCTCGTACGGTTCCACCCGGTCGCCCGTCGCCTGCGGTCCCGTCCGGGCGGGCGGCGTGCTGCCCACCAGCAGGGCGGCCGCATGTTCATGCCGCAGCAGGTAGGCGCGATACAGCCGTATGAACTGCGCGCACAGATCGGGGGCCGCGCGCATGGCGGCATGGATGCTGTCGCGCCGGACGGCCTGCGTATCGAATACAGGATCGGCCAGTATTTCGCGCAGGGCCTGTATGCCGCGCGTTTCTTCAGTATCGCTGAAATAATCCACCCCGACCGAAAATATATCGCATAGCGGGTCAAGCAGCGATGCGGGCAGGGGGCGGACATCGTGCTCGATCTGGTTCAGGTAACTGGCGGATATGCCAAGGCGGGTTGCCAGCGCGCTCTGGGTCATGCCGGCACGGTTGCGCTGGTGGCGGATGCGCGAACCGGTAAAGGTCTTGGTGGCGGCTTTTTTCATCTTCGCAATCTTTGCAATCGGGGGCGCTGCGTTCGCTTCTTTAAACGGCAAAACGTCTTCCGCCCGCAATCGGGATTTGTCACAGTCCGGGACACGAAAAAAAGACGGGAACGGCACGGGTGCCACGGCATGGCCGGGCGGGGGCCGGGGCTTTTCCGGACGCGGGCATGGGCCTGCGGGCCTGCCCGCCATGCGCTGCCTCTCCTTCAACTGACCGCCGCCCGGCGCACGGGCCGGTGCGTCGCAACGAACAGGGACCACGACCATGACCAGCCATTTTCACGACGATTACGCCACGCTGTCCGCCCCGCCCGTTCGGGCCTGCATCCCGCGCGTGACGGGGCGCATGGCGCGGCAGCCCGCCCCGATGCCGTTCGGGCAGGGGCGGCGCATGCTCAACCTGTCCGCCCTGTGCGTGGACCGCCATCTGGGCGACCATGCGGACCGGGCCGCCATTACCGGGCCGGAAATCGTGTCCTACCGCAGCCTGCATGAACGCGTCTGCCGCCTTGCAAACGCGCTGAACGACCAGGGGGTGCGGCGCGGGGACACGGTGGCGGTCACCCTGCCGCCGGGCGTGGACGGGATCGTGGCGGTTCTGGCATGCATGCGCATTGGCGCGGTGCATGTGCTGCTGGCTGGTGGGCTGGACGCGCCCGCCATGGCGGCGGGGCTGTCGGAATGCTGCGCCGTCGCGGTTATCGCGGGTGGGGATGCGGGCCATGACGCCACGCAGGCCGGGATGAAATCCACGCTGGACCGGGCGCTGGCCATGGCCGGGTCGCGCAGCCGGGTCAGGATGGTGCTGGTGGCCGCCCCAGCGGATGCGCCCCTGCCGATGCAGGCCGGACGCGACCACCGGTATGACGCGGTCGTGGACTGGTACGAACCTGACTGCCCGCCCGAAACCACCTGTGCGGATGACCCGCTGTTCATGCTGTATCGCGCGGGTGGGGCGCATGGCAGTGTTCATACGGTGGCGGAATACGGGCGGCTGGTGTCCTACACAATGGACATGCTGTCGCCACACGGCGACGGGGCGCTGCCGTACGGCATGATCGACATGGCATGGCGAACGGGGCAGAGCGCCCTTGTGATTGGCGTGCTGACACAGGGCGGCACGGTTTGCCTGTCCTGAAACACGAAGGGATGTCTGGTGAAGCCTTTTTCCCAGAACGCTTCGGGGGACGTCGCCTTTACTGAAAAAAGGCGACACCCGGAAACTTCTGTTGCGACCTGACCAGTGACCTGTTTCCACATGGCGCCTGAACCTGCCTGAAGAAAACGCCGGCTGTCTCCACCCGGTCGCCAGACCCTGCGGGATGTCTGGCGCCGGGGCCGCACAGACCCGGACCATGCGCCATGATGCAAAATTATCCGCACCCCCATAAACCGGCCAGCGGACCGGGCGTTACCTGTAGCCGGGCCCCACGAAAACCATAGGGCAGCGTAGCCGACAGGAAACAGGCAGGTGGCATGAATGCAATTGTCCAGCTGGCGCTTGCCCGTCCCTATACCTTTGTCGTGATGGCCATCCTGATCGCCATGGCCGGCGTGCTGTGCGCCATCCGCACGCCCGAGGACATCTTCCCTGAAATCGGCATTCCCGTCATCGCGGTGGCGTGGACATACAGCAACCTGTCGCCACAGGACATGTCCGGGCGCATCGAACTGCCGTTCCAGCGCGTGCTGACCACGACGGTCAACAATATCGAACATATCGAGGGGCTGTCCCTGACCGGCATCGGCGTGACCAAGGTGTTTTTCCAGCCCGGAACCGACATCCGCATCGCCAACACGCAGGTCACCGCCATTGCCCAGACCATACTGCGCCAGCTGCCCATCGGCACCACGCCGCCGCTGATCCTGAATTACAATGCCTCCACCGTGCCCATCGTCCAGCTGGCGCTGTCGGGCGAGGGCATGACCGAACAGCAGCTGTATGACTATGGCTTCAACTTCGTGCGCAACCGCCTGATTACGGTGCCGGGGGCGGCCATCCCGTTTCCCTATGGCGGGAAGGTGCGCCAGATCCAGATGGACCTTGACCCGGCAAAGCTGCAGTCGCGCGGGGTATCGGCGCAGGACGTGGGCACCGCGCTGTCCACCCAGACACAGATCACGCCCGCGGGCTTCGTCAAGATCGGGGAATACCAGTACAATTTCCGCCTGAACAACGCGCCCCTGTCCGTTGACCTGCTGAACATGCTGCCGGTGCGCACGGTCAATGGCGCGGTGGTGCGGGTGCGTGACGTGGCCCATGTGCGCGACGGGTCCACGCCGCAACAGAACGTGGTGCATGTAAACGGACAGCGTTCGGCACTGCTGACGGTGCTGAAATCGGGGGCGACATCCACCATCGCCATCGTGCAGGGGATCAGGGCGATGATCCCCGATGCGACGCGCGGCCTGCCGAAGCAGCTGAAAATCCGGCCCGTCAATGACCAGTCGCTGTTCGTCCGCGCGGCCGTCAACGGGGTCATGCGCGAAGGGGCGATCGCGGCCGGGCTGACCAGCCTCATGATCCTGCTGTTCCTGGGGTCATGGCGGTCCACGCTGATTGTCGCGACCTCCATCCCGTTATCGGTCATGGGGGCGATCGCGGCACTGGCGGCACTGGGGCAGACGCTGAATGTCATGACGCTGGGCGGTCTGGCGCTGGCGGTCGGCATACTGGTGGATGAGGCGACGGTCACGATCGAGAATATCGAGCGCCATCTGGAAATGGGCCAGGACGTGCATGCGGCCATCATCGACGGCTCGGCGGAGATCATCGTCCCCGCCTTCCTGTCGCTGGTGTGTATCTGCATCGTGTTCGTGCCGATGTTCTTCCTGCCCGGCGTTGCGGGCTTCCTGTTCGTGCCCATGGCGCTGTCGGTCATGTTCGCCATGGTCATGTCCTTCATCCTGTCGCGCACGCTGGTGCCGACCATGGCCATGTTCCTGCTGCGCGCGCATGAGGACGTGAACCACCGCGAGACGGTCCTGACCCGTTTCCAGCATGGTTTCGAGCGGCGTTTCGACGCCCTGCGCACCCGTTACGCCGCGCTTCTGGGCAGCGTGATGGCGTATCGCGGGCGGTTCGTGATCGGGTTCGTGTGTTTTTCGGTGCTCAGCATGGGGCTGCTGCCCTTCCTTGGCCGCAACTTCTTTCCGCAGGTCGATGCGGGTACCATGACGCTGCATGTGCGCGGTCCGATCGGCATGCGGATCGAGGAGACGGCGGCCCTGTTCCAGCGCATTGAAAAACTGATCCGCCAGCGCATCCCCGCGGGCGAACTGGCCTCCATCACCGATAATATCGGCCTGCCCACCAGCGCCATCAACACCGCCTATAACGCATCGGGCACGATCGGGCCGCAGGATGGCGACATCCTTGTGGCGCTGAAGGAAAACCACGGCCCGACCGAACGCTATATCCGCGCGCTGCGCCGTGACCTGCCGCGTGCGTTCCCCGAGGCCAGCTTTGCCTTCCTGCCATCCGACATCACCACCCAGATCCTGAACTTCGGCGCACCCGCCCCGATCGACATACAGGTATCGGGCATCAACCCCGATGAGACACGGCAGTTCGCGCAGAAGATCCTGCATGCCATCCGCCGCATTGACGGGCTGGTTGACGCCCGCATCCAGCAGCCCGGCCATTACCCCGAACTGCGGTTCGAGGCGGACCGCACGCGCATCAGCCAGCTTGGCCTGACCGAAGGCGACGTGACCACAGCCATCGCCATCTCGATTGCGGGCACGGTGCAGACCGCGCCGCTGTACTGGCTGGACCCGCACAGCATGGTCACATACCCCATTGCGGTACAGATGCCCGAATACCGGATCAGTTCGCTGGCGGATATCATCGGCCTGCCGGTAACGGGGGTCTCGACGCCACAGCTGCAGGTTCTGGGCGCGCTGGGCACGATCACGCGCGGCGCGACCTCCCCGGTGGAGGCGCAGTACAACATCCGCCCCCTGATCGACGTGTTCGCCGGTGGCGATGGCCGCGACCTTGGCGCCATCGCGTCCGACGTGCTGGCGGTCCTGCGCCATCTGGACCACGAACGGCCCGGGACGGTCACCGTCACGCTGCGCGGGCAGTACCAGGCCATGACCACGGCGTTTTCGGGCATGGGGTTCGGGCTGCTGGGGGCGATCGTGCTGATTTACCTGCTGATCGTCATCAATTTCCAGAGCTGGATCGACCCGTGCATTGTCATCCTTGCCCTGCCGGCGGCGCTGGCGGGCATATGCTGGATGCTGTTCGCCACGCATACGCCCCTGTCCGTGCCTGCGCTGACGGGGGCGATCATGTGCATGGGGGTGGCGACGGCCAACTCCATCCTTGTCATAAGTTTCTGCCGCGACCAGATGGGCGAACATGGCGATGCGTCGCGCGCGGCACAGGCGGCGGGCAGCACCCGCCTGCGGCCCGTCATCATGACCGCGCTGGCCATGATGATCGGCATGCTGCCCATGGCGCTGGGGCTGGGTGAAGGGGGGGAACAGAACGCGCCGCTGGGGCGGGCGGTGATAGGCGGGCTGATGTTCGCCACCTGTGCCTCGCTGTTTTTCGTGCCGGCGCTGTTCACCATCATCCACGGATCGCGCGCGGACGGGGCGGCGGGTGATGCAGCGGACGGGGCGCGGGCCAATGGCTGATACCCACGCCGCCACCGTCCATGGCGGGCCAGGGCCGCGCCTGCGCTGGATCATCGTGGGCGGGGCGTGCGTGTTCGGGATCATCGTGGTGGCTGGCACGCTGACGCGCCTGCATGACCGCCACCGGCTGCATGGTGAAAATGTCGCGGCCCTGATACCCGCCGTGACGGTGGTGCACCCCGGCGGCCATGCGGTGGACACGCTGGTGCTGCCCGCCATCCTGCAGGCATGGTACAGCGCGCCCGTCTATGCCCGCACCAGTGGCTACCTGCGGCAGTGGTATGTCGATATCGGGCAGAAGGTCACGGCGGGGCAGCTTCTGGCGGAAATCGACACGCCTGATGTGGACCTGCAGCTGGCGGGCGCGCGGGCGGCGCTGGGCACGCGCACGGCACAGCGCGACCTTGCGCGCATCACGTCGCGGCGATGGGACAGGCTGAATGCCCTCAATGCCGTATCGCAGCAGGAAACGGATGAACGCCGGGGCAACCTTGCGGCAAGCGAGGCCACGCGCCATGAATCGGCGGCGGATGTCGAACGTCTGGAAACCCTGTCCGGGTTCAAGCGCATCATCGCCCCCTTTGCCGGGGTGGTGACCAGCCGCGCCACCGATATCGGGGCGCTGATCGTGGCGGGAACGGCAGCCAGCCAGCCGCTGTTTACCGTATCGGACGTGACCCGGCTGCGGCTGTACGTGCGCGTGCCGCAAGCCTATGCCGCGCGGATGCATGACGGTTTTGCCGCGCGCTTCACGGTGCCCGATTACGGCACCCGCCCGTTTGACGCCCGCCTGATCCATTCCGCCGACGCGGTGGATTCCCAGTCGGGCACCATGCTGGTCCAGCTTGTGTATGACAATGCGGCCAACCTGCTCAAACCCGGGGCCTATGCGCAGGTGACCTTCAGGTTTGACGGTCCCGGCCCACAGGCCCCGCCGGCGGTGCGCATTCCCGCCAGCAGCCTGCTGTTCCGCCGCGAGGGAACGGGTGTCGCACTGGTGGACGGAAGCGACCATGTCCGCATCCGGCCCATATCCATCGTGACCGATTTCGGGACCGAGCTGGAGGTCACGGGCCTGTCGGCACAGGACCGGGTCATAACCAACCCCCCTGATGACATTGGCGATGGCGACCCCGTCCACCCGCATGAGGCCGGGCATGGCGCCTGAACGCGGCCGGGTGGTGGTGTCCATGCTGGTCGTGCTGTGTGGCTGCAACCTTGCGCCGCGCTACCACCGCCCGACACTGCCGGACATGCCCGCAACCTTCCGCGAAGCCGGCCCGTGGACCCCGGCGCGCCCTGCCGATGCCACGCCGCGCGGCGCGTGGTGGACGGCCATGGGTGATGACGGCCTGAACCGGCTGGAAGACCGGATCGAACACGGCAGCCCGCAACTGGCCAGCGCCGTTGCGCGGTATGATCAGGCGCGCGCGCTGGTGCGCCGGGCGCGGGCCGATTTCTTTCCACAGATTGACGCGACCGCCAGCGCCCAGCGCGAACGCGCGCTGTTTGCCGCCACGGGCCGGTATTACGAATACCCCGATGAGGCCACGGGCGGCACCGTATCGTGGGAACCCGACATATGGGGTCGCATCCGCAATCTGGTCCGTGCGGCGCGCGCGGGCGCGCAGGCCAGTGCGGCCGACCTTGCCGCCGTCCGCCTCAGCCTGGAGGGGGAACTGGGCGATGACTATTTCCAGCTACGCGGCCTTGATGCCCGTATTGCCCTGCTGCACCGCACGATCGCGGCGTACGGGGCGGCGCTGGCGCTGACGACAACGCGCTTTACCGGCGGGGCGGCGAATGAACTGGATGTCGGCCGCGCCCACACGCAGCTTGCCACCACGCAGTCCGCACTGGACCAGCAGGTGGCGGACCGGGCGGTGGTCGAACATGCCATTGCCGTGCTGATTGGCGAACAGCCCTCGACCTTTTCCCTGCCACCCGTTGATGACCTGCCAGCCGTGCCGGTCATTCCGGTAACCGCGCCGTCGCGCCTGCTGGAACGCCGGCCCGATGTCGCGGCGGCGGAACGGCACATGGCGGCGGCGAATGCCCGGATCGGGGTGGCGCGGGCGGCCTTTTTCCCCAACATCACGCTGGGGGCCAATGGTGGGTCGGAAAGCACGACCGGCATGCTGGCATCGGCCGGGACCGGGGTGTGGGCGCTGGGTCCGGCGCTGGCCACACTGGCCATATTCGACGGGGGGCGGCGGTTCGCCAACCTTGCCCTGACACATGCGCAATACGCGCAGGCGGCGGCCGATTACCGGCAGACAGCCCTGAGCGCCCTGCGGGAAGTGGAGGACCAGCTTGCGCTGCTCAACCATCTGGCCGATGCGGCGTCCCGGCAGGGTGAGGGGGTGGTGGCCGCCACGCGCACCGACAGCCTGGCCGCAGTAAAGTACCGCGAAGGGGCGGTGGATTACCTGCAGGTCGTCATTGCCCAGACCGCCGAACTGCAGGCGCGCGAGGACCTGATAACACTCGATACGCGGCGCCTTGTCAGCGGCATCGACCTCATGCGCGCCATGGGCGGGGGCTGGACGGCGGATGCCGCGTCCCCTCGCGGGGGCGGCACGCAGCCACCCGGCAGGTCAGCAAAAAGTTTCTGGTGAGGGTGTTTTCCACGATGCGTCAGGGATCGCCATCAGTCCGGAAAACGGGGCCCAAAAAAAAGCCCGCCTGCCATGGGGGAGGGGGACCCCATGGCGGGCGGGCAGGAAGGCGGCGGGCCTGCGCGCCACCGCCGGTTTGTTGGCTGCTTGTTATTCGCCAGCCGCCCTCTGGGCGGTGGCATCCGTATGGGCCGTGTGCTGCTGCCACGCCGCGCGGGCATTGATGGCGCGGTGACGGATGGCCGAGGGCAGCAGGTCGCGCAGGATATTCATCGCCGCGCGGTCCGACAGGCCGGTCTGGCTGGAAAACCGTTGCAGTTCCGCCGGGCGGAACAGGGCGTGGATGGTGCTTTCATCCGCCACCGAGGTGTTGTCGCGTTCCTGCCATGTGCGGATCAGCGGCAGCATGCCCATTTCCTCCGCCCGGTGTTCCAGCATGCTGGGCTGGTCCGGCGCGGGCAGGGGGCCAAGGATGTCATTCAGCACCGACAGCGCGCCGGAACGGTCCCCCTGTGCACCAGTCAGGAAATCACCGATGGCGGTCGTCATGTCGGAAATGTTTTCGGTCAGGTTTCGTGAGATTTTCATGTCAGCCTCCGAACGTCGGCGGGGCGGTCCGGGCCTGTGCCACGGCCTGCCCCCGGAGTTTACGGGACGGCGTCATTTACCCTGCACGGTGTCCCGGCATGCAGGTGATAGATCGGCAACGCGGCGATGCATGCAGGCTTCAACCAGTCTTGTATCCGGTATGTCCAGCGGACACAGCCGCAGGGCATCGACCTTGCAGGCCGCGACCTGTTGCGGTGTTGCAGGCGTGGCGGAATATGCTTTCGCCGGCAGGCCTATTCCCAACCCCAATGTGATCGGGAGGGCGCAGAAAACGGATTGCCGCATCGTCTGTCCTCCTGTGTATTCATGCGGGTGGTATGGGGCAAACGTGGGCCGTGGGGACGGGTTTGCCGCGATCCGGGCCGACATGGACACATTGGCGTGACCGGGTGTCGGCGCGGGCGGATGGCATGATCCGGTAATGCGGCGCGGCGGTGTGGGGCTGGCCCCATGGTCCATGCCCCATATTCGCCGCCGCACGTCCCCCGGTGGCCCCGTTTCTCCCTTACAGGTGCCGCGTGCCCGACGGGGCCTGCGTGGATGTGACGGCACCCTGCGGGCGTTGCGCAGCACCGGTGGCGGGCGTGCCCGTGGCGGGGCCGGTGCCGGCTGCCGTTGTGGTGGCGGCCTGTTTTTCACTGGCGCAGGAAATGCAGAAATCTTCCCCGAATTTACCCTTGGCACAGGCGCCCAGTGGCAGCGCCAGCGCCACCATGACGGGCAGCAGGCGGCGGATGGCCCACGGGCGGGGCTGTCGGGTCATGGGCACGGCTGGCACTCTGTCCTCCCTGTTCTGTGTGGATGAAAAACGAAGCGGCCGCGCCAGGGTTGCATCCTACCACACGGGCGGCGGCGGCATCATGGGCGGTGGGGGCGGCGGTGGCGGCCCGTAGAACCGGCCCATGCGCATGGGCGGCGGCACATAATATGGTGGTGGCGGCGGCGGGCGACGCCACACACGGTGGCGCGGTGGGGGGCCCCATCTTGGCCCCCATGGCCGCGCCCAGGCCTGGGCCGCGGGCAGGGCGACGGTGGCCCCGATCGCGATAATCAGTGTCCCGTGCCGCAGCGCACCGCGCAGGATGGTCAGGACGGAAGAAAATCCATTGTATTTCATATGCCACTCATGTCCGGGCAGTGGGGCAGTAATAGGGAAGGAACGGGGCGCACGCATGACAGTTTAATGGCGGCGCGGCATAATCGTCCACCCCGCCACCCGTGCGCCGGGGGGCAGGGTGCAGTGGCCGGTATGCCCGGTATCGCTGGCCTGCCATGTCCCGCCCCGGCGCGCGCAGTCCGCAGGTGGCGGGGTGCGCCGTGCCATGAGCGCATCGTCGCACGCGCCAAGGCACACGACCATGGCCACGGCCCCGACGCGCAGGGCGGCAGGCCGCGTCATGCGCACCGCCCGCGCGTCATGGTGTGGTAGTGGCGTGATCGCGGCGGAACAGGGCCCATTCCTCCATCACCGTACCATCGGGCAGGTGGCACCAGCCACTTGTCCCCTGTGGCGAGGAACGCATTTCCAGTGTGCCGCCACGCTGCTGGCAGTAGACCGAGGCCGGATTGGCCATGCCGATGCGCGATGCATGGGCCGGGGCGTGGTGGCCCGACGCGCATGCGCCCAGCAGCGCAACCGCGCCAAGCGCCATGCCACGTGCCGCCTGCCGCGCGGTGGAAAGGAAATCTGTCATGGGCGCGATCCCCGTATCGTGTGTATCCGGATGTAACATGGTTCCATCAGCTACCAGCAAACGCCCGCCGGGGCCAGCGCCGTGCGGCGGTCAGGACGCAGGCGGCAGCGCGTGGCCGTATCCCAGCGCGCGCAGCATGATGCACAGGTTGGGGTGGTCCATGACCGCGCTGTAGGTCACGCACGGGCGGCCCGTGGCATCGTACCACATCAGCCAGTACAGCATGTCCTGTGCCCCCGCCACGTATTCCAGCCACAGCGTGTCCCCCGTATCCGCCCGCGTGACCAGTGGCGCGGGCAGCACGCTGCCCCGTGCCTGTCCCGCGCCATGGGGGTGGCCGTGGCGGGTATCGGTGCGGTAGCGGTCATTGGCGCAGGTGAAGGGTGTGTGCACGCCCCAGCTTATCATGCCCGCCACGGGTGGGACCAGCGCCGCGCGGCGGGGCGTGCATGAGGGGCGTGTTTTTCTTGCCAGACGCCGCGTTTTCGGACAGGCTGACAGCAGGCTCAGGACGCAGCCTGCCGCCTGCGCCGGGACATAGGGACCGGTTTGGTGAATGCGTCGGTCCGTATCGTGCACGCACCTGTCCGGATGTGGCGAATGGATGTCGGGAATGCAGGCCCTGACCATACCCCCGCTGTTCGCCGCGGACGGAGATGAGACGTATGCAGACCCCGAACCCGAAAATGATGGCCCGCATCCTGCGTGACGGACTTGCGCAGCGGCACCTGACCATAAGCCATGCCACCGCGCTGGAACTGGTGGCGCGGCAGCTGGGCTACAGCGACTGGAATGTTCTGGCCGCCCGGCATGAACAGGAGACCGCCCCATCCGGCCCCGCGCCCACGCCGCATGCAGGCACGACGGGCGACAGGCTGCCCGACGGGTGGTTCGCCTCCGGCCGGGCCGACCTGTTCCGTCATGACCTTCTGGCTGGCGCGGGGCCCGGTGGCGTGCCCGCCGTGCTGATTGAAAGCCGGGCGTCGCAGCCCATTGGAACCATAAAGCCCGGTGACTTCGTCACCATCATGCAGCGCATTTCCGCCGCGCGGTATCGCGGGAAGGCGGTCAGTTTCCGCGCGCGGATGTGCTGTAATGACGCAACCGGCAGCGGGCGGGTGTGGATCCATGCCCGTGGCCTTGGCGGTGAGCGTCTGGCCTTCGACAACCTCGGGCTGAAACGGGGGGCGGCCGGACCGATTACGGGCACGACCGGGTGGACCCGGCGCAGCGTTACGATCGCGGTGCCCGAGGCAGCGGTCTATATCGGCTTCGGGGTGCTGTTCGGGTCGGGCACGGGCAGTTTCCGCGCGGCGGAGCTGTCCTTTGGCCTGGCGGAAGGGGACGAACACCCGCAGGAACTGCCCGAAACGCCGCGCAATCTCGACCTGGGCCAGATGGCCTGACGGACTGGCGCCCGCCTGCTGATGCGCGGGCGGGCCATTGCGGGTGACTGTGCCCGGCGAAATGGATGGGGAGGAGGCGTGCATGCGCAACAGCGCGGAACAATGGCCAGCGCCATCGGCAATCATGACGTTCGATGAAGGCGACCCGGACGAAAACCCGTGGGTGGCCGGCCGTCCCGTGCCGGAGGTGATCAGGATCGAGCCCCATGCGCCGGAGTGGGCCGCACGTTTTGAAAACGCCAGGGCGGTCCTTGCCGCCGCCCTGCATGGGGGTGCGCGGGGGATCACGCATGTCGGATCGACCGCGGTGCCCGGCCTGCCATCGAAACCCGTGATCGATATCGACCTGACAGTCAGCGACCCGGAAGATGAAGATGCATATCTGCCGCACCTGACCGCGCTGGGCTACAGGCTGACGGTGCGGGAGCGCACTTGGTACCACCACCGGATGCTGCGCCATGATGCCCCCCCGGATCAACCTGCACGTCTTTGGCCCCGGCTGCCCCGAACACGCCCGGCATGTCCTGTTCCGCGACTGGCTGCGCACCCATCCGGATGACCGGGACCGTTACGCCACCGTAAAACGGGCGGCGGGAGCAGGGGCTGCGGATGTACAGGACTACAATAGGAAGAAGCAGGATGAGATATACAGGATATACCACAACATATTTGCCAGTCGTGGCTGGACTGCCGGTTAAGCGGGCAGGGCCGTGCCCGGTTGCCACCCGGATGCCCTGAACAGGGCGCACCCTGCCGGTCAGCCTACGCCCGCGGGCAGGCAGGGGACGAAAAAAAGCCACATGACCACGGCATGGATGGACCGGCATGACCGTCACGAAAGGTTTTGTTCGATGAAGGCGGTAACCGGGAGTGTTTTTCTGGCCGGGGTGATGACCCTGCCGTGCACGGCCCCGGCCGCTGCGGCACGCTGTCCGGGCATGACGACCCCGGAAATCCAAGCCTGCCAGCGCGCAGCGGGGCAGCGGACGGAGGCCATGCTTGATCGCTATGTCATGGCGGCGGAGCAGCGTCTGCGCCAGTCATCCGATCCCCGACATACCCTGGCGCAGTTCCGTCAGGCGCAGGACCGGTGGAAACAGTACCGCGCCATGGAATGCAGGGCCATGTTCGCGGCGTGGTCCGGCGGGACAATCCGGGGCAGCATGGAACTGCAATGCAGCCAGACGCTGACCGAAAGCCGGATACGGGACATCTGGCAGTTATGGCTGACATATCCCGACACCACCCCGCCCACATTGCCAAGGCCGATATTTCCGGCGCAGGAATGACGGTGTTGCGGAACCGGGGCGGGCGCGGCACGCAGGGGCGCCACGCCTGCCGGGCAGCACGCGGTCTGAAAACGCCCCGTTGCCTTGAAATAACGGATGGGTCCGGGTGCCGCCTTTTCTTCAGATAAGGTGACGGCCCGCCAGCAGGCGGCGATCGCCATGCAGGACACCACACGGCAGCATGGAAAGGGGGGGCGTTACGTGTCCATCTGGCCGTGGGACCTGCCTGCCGTTATCCCGCGGATCAGTCCGGTCAGGATCAGGCAGGCCGGTATGACCAGCACGCTGGCTTCGGGGCCGGTGCTTCCGCCCGTCAGCCACGGGGGGCCGGTCGGGATGACATGCAGCAGGCCCGTGCCTGTCGCGCTGCCGCTGTTTGCAAGACCGAATACGGATGTCTGGAAGAAATTCCACGATGCATGGAATGATACGGAAAACCACACGGACCCGGTCCTGTAGAGTGCATATGACAATACAGATCCCAGCAGTCCCGCATTGATCACGCCCATCAGGCTTTCCCCGGGGTTGGGCAGGTGTTCCGCTGCAAATACCGCGCTGCCCAGTAATGTGGCGGGCCAGAAGGACAGCGCGCGGGCCAGCTGCACGAAGGCATATCCCCGGTTCAGGCCTTCTTCCCCCAACGCCAGTATGCCCCACAGCAGCAGCGACAGGACAATATCCGGCCAGACAGTGGCGGGCTGGTGAACCATATGGCTGACCCGTGGCGGGCCAATGATGATCGCGATGCCCCCCATGAGCAGCGCACCGGACAGGAACCCGTGAACCGCATATATGGGCCACCCGTCAGTATTCCACCCGGAATATGTGTAAGGTTCCCTGTTCAGCTTCAGTAAAACGACCGTAGGCAGGGCGACAAACCCAAGAAGAAGCAGAAGCGCGCGCATGATCTGTCCGCTCAGCCCCCGGTGGGCAAGGGCCAGCAGCGAACCATGGAAAAGGAACCGGCTGATGGATGACACCATGATGCCACCCGCGAAGGCAATGAGCAGGTAAAGGACAAGGTTGCGCACTGCCACCCCCCTGCCGCCGGACCCGGATGCGGAAAAAATGGATCTCATCCCCAGTGCTCATCACGCTGCCATCAGCCCGATGGATGCATGGACGGGTGGAGGTGTCCAGAAAAAAGGGCACTATCGGCAGGAAACGGCCATCGGATGCACGCGCCCCGATGTCGGCGGCCCTGTGCGCGACTGTCCGGTGACCTGCGCCTGAACCGTCGCTGTTGTTTGGGAACAGACGGCACCCGGAAACTTTTATGACGTCTTTATGGGTGAATGACTGCAGGCCGCGTCGGTTTTCCCGACCTGCCTGCTGATGGCGTCCGCCGTATGAAGGCGTTGCCCGTGGCTTCTGATGCTGTCCGTCGGCAGCCGCGGTCTTTCAGCCACAGGGCGTGCAGGATACTTCCGTTGGGTCAAGGGGCGGATGCGCGCAGTCATGGTCCGGCGCGACGGCTGCCGCGCTGCCGCGCGCGGCTAGATCCGCTGGTATCCCTGCCACGCAGCCGTCACCGGGGTGCCATGGGGGCAGGGGGTCAGGTGGATGTGCAGGCCGTCGATCTGTTCCAGCGGCACGCAGTCATCAACTTCCATGAAATTGTCACGGTGGCGGTGGCCAAGGCCGGGCAGCAGCGTCTGCCGGGCTTTTGCCTTCGCTGCCTCGGCACTGTCGGCCACCAGGAAGGTGAATTCATGTTCCTCGCGTAACGCGCCGGGGGCGTAGCCGCCCATATTGACGAAATACAGCTTCTGCCCGCCTGCCGGTTTTTCCGCAGTCAGGCTGACGGCGAACCCGTCGGCCCAGTTTACGATGCCATAGGCGTCGATATGCAGTGACGCCCGCGTGCCGTACCATCGCCGCGCCAGGGCGGGCCATGCGTCCTCGGGTTTTTCCGCCACGGCGAACTGCACGTCATGCACCTCGATATTGGCACCGGGTGCTGCACCGCCAAGATAGAATACAAACAGCTTCATGCCGCACCCTATCCCGCCACGGGCCCGCTGTCACGGTGCGGTGGCGCACCGGCGCGGATGCGCTCCAGTGCGCGGTCAATGACCTGTGGCCGGTCGGCGCGCGCCGTGGCCGCGACATACCCGTCAGGCCGGAGCAGCCACATGCCGCGCGGGTCGGGCGGGGGGCGGATATGGGGCGACAGCAGCCCCGCATGCCGGGCGACCAGCGCGCGGGCGGCGTCATGGTCCGTTGCCGCCAGCGTCAGGCACGGGCCATGCGCCCCGGCATGGCCACGGGCGGGGGCGAAACGCTGCCCCGGGCGTGGACCACGCAGCCCCGCCGCATCCCCCATGTTCAGCGGGCTGCCGGGATACGCCACCATGATTTCCGACAGGTGCGCCGCCACCATGTGGCGTATGACAGGCAGGCCCGACACCCCCCGCACCACCAGCGCGCGCAGCAGGCGGGCCAGCGGGTTGCGCAGCAGGACGATGCGGGTCACCCGCCCGGAATCCGACAGCACCTGCCGCGCCACCGCGCCGCGTTCGATGCCATAGCTGTCCAGCAGCGCGGGCCCGGCCTGCCCCCGTTCCACCAGCGCCAGCTTCCACGCCAGGTTGAAGGCATCCTGCATGCCGGTATTCATGCCCTGTCCGCCTGCGGGGCTGTGCACATGTGCCGCATCGCCTGCCACGAACACCCGCCCCGCACGGTAGTTGCGTACCCGGCGTTCGTTCACGCCAAAGGCCGACAGCCATACCGGGTCGGACACCGTAACCCCGCCCGGCCCGCGCCGGTTGACGATCGTCTGCACCGCCCGCAGGTCGGGCGCATGCACCGACGCCGGCCCGACATCGGCAATGATGCGGTACCGCCCGCCCGGTACCGGAAAGAACATGGCCGCCCCGTCGGGGTGCCAGAACATGGCCAGCGCGTCGGGCGCCGTGGGCAGGCCCGTGACATGCGCATCGGCCAGGATGAAGCGCGTGGGCAGCGTGGCACCCGTGAATGCCAGCCCCAGCGTTCGGCGGACAAGGGAATGTGCGCCGTCGCAGCCGATCAGCCAGGCGGCGTCCATGGTCTCGACCTCACCGCTGTCGTGGCGCAGGGTGCAGGTGACGCCCGTGCCCGTATCCACAAAATCCGTCAGTTCCACACCACGTTCAATGTGCCCCCCCAGCGTGCGCAGGTGATCTTCCAGCAGGCGTTCGGTATCCGGCTGCGCCAGCATCAGCAGGCAGGCGAATGGCGAGGCAATGGCACCGAACGCAATGCGGGCAAGCACCGTGCGCCCCGCATGGATGTCCAGCGTCCGGGCACGCAGCCCGGCGGCCATGAAGGCGTCGGCGCAGCCCGCGATGTCCAGCAGTTCAAGCGTGCGCGCCCAGATGGCCAGCGCCCGCGACTGCCCATCGCGCGCAGGCAGCCTGTCCACCAGCCGCACCGGCACGCCATGGCGGGCAAGTTCCGCCGCCATGGTCAGGCCCACAGGCCCCGCGCCAACAACAAGGACAGGTTTCGGCATGATCTGCATCCGCAAGGCAATGGAAGGGCCGGCCTGATACCGCAGGTGCCTGGTGGCGTTGCCCCGCGCCGCCCGCCCGCATCAGGCCGGCCCTTAACGCCGTGCCCGCCCGATGCGTTGCAACCGATTGGGAAAGGGCCGGTTTCCGGCGGGGCGTCCGCCCCGTGCCCTGTGTGGATCGCCCGTCCATCACCCCGCCGGGGTGACGCGGGCCATGTGGACACATGAAGGCGATTTACGCACGGGCAGGCGGTGATAGGGTTGCAGGTGATGCGAAACCGTATTTTCCTTTCCCTGCGCGCCCCGGCATGCCCGGCGGTGGACGCGCCTGACACATGGGTCCGACCTGCATGAAAGACCACAACCACAACCTGACGGCGGCGCAGATCAGCGACCGCCTGACCTTCCTGAAGGACGCAGCCCGCCTGAAGGATGTCCTGCGATCATCCTTCACACGGGAGGGACGGCCCGAAAGCACGGCGGAACATTCATGGTCGCTATGCCTCATGGTCCTGTGCTTTGCGGACCGGATGGAGGGCATCGACCTGCTGAAACTGCTCAGGATATGCATCATCCATGATCTGGGCGAGGCCCTGAACGGTGACATCCCCGCCATTGCGCAGGACGCGGCAGGGGACAAGTCGGCCCACGAACGCGCGGACCTCGACACGATCATGCGCCCCCTGCCACCCGCCCTGCGGGCCGAATTCCTTGCGCTGTGGGATGAATACGAAAACGCTACAACCCCCGAAGCCCGGCTGGCGAAGGCGTTCGACAAGCTGGAAACCATCACGCAGCACAATGCGGGCCGCAACCCGCCCGGCTTCAATTATGATTTCAACCTGTCCTACGGGCGGACATACACCGAATGTTCCGACCTGACGAAAGCCATCCGCCGGATCGTGGATGACGCGACGCGGGGGAACATAAACCGCGATACCGGCTGCTGACTGTCCGGCGCGCGGGGGGAAGGGCGCATGCCCCGTGCCCTGCCGCATGGCGCGGCGCGGGCGTGGTTTCCCATGGTCACTGAAACCGACCCGGCGGACATCATGTACCGGCAGGCCGCACCGGGCCCACCGGGCGCAGGATGACCGATGTCGGCCCGACAGTCATGCCGACAGGGGGCATCCGGAAACCGGATGTACCGGGCCTGCGCGCGTTCGATGTCACGATGCCGCGTGGTCCCGAAGCCATTATCGGCCACGTCGGGTCCGGTCAGCCCGGCTGGCCCGGTGCCCGCTGCCCGGAACCGGCCTTCTGCCCGTGGCCACAGTTGGTGCCAGCGCATTGCGCGGGGGACGGACTGGTGCTTAACCTGCTGTCATGACACGAACCCATCCGGGCCGCCGCCATGCGCCCGCACGCCGTCCCGGCCCGTCCCGGCGCCATGCCACGCGGGGGGCCGGCGTGCTGGCGCTTGTCATGCTGGCGGGGTGCGCGGGGCCGGTTACGGTGCGGCATGTATCGCTGGTGCACAGCTACCGTGACACCACGCGCACCGCGCTGCAGGGCGGCAGGCCGGGCGATCCGACCATGGTGGTGCTGCGCCGCCACGGGCTGCTGCCCGCATGGCGCGACAACCCCGACCGCGCCATCGCCACCCTGCGCACGCAGGCAAAGGGGCGTGATGACGAGGCCGATGTGCTGTTCGCGCTGGCGGAACTCAGTTACCGGCAGGGCCTGCGCCACCACCATGCGCAGGATTTCCTTGCTGCCGCGGTCTATGCCTATGCCTTCCTTCAGCCCGGCCGGGCCGGTGGCCCCAGCCCGTATGATGAACGCTTCCGGCAGGCATGCGACCTGTATAACCTCGGGCTGAGTGCGGCCTTTCCCGCCCCCGTGTCCGTCACGGCGCAGACGCGCGCCCTGCCATGGGGCGATATCGTGCTGGATGCCGACCCCGCGCAGCTGCGCTGGCACGGGCGGCTGCTTGAACGCCTGCAGCCCACGGCCACGCTGGGGGTGGGCGGCATACCCAATATCTACCGCACCCCCGGTCTGGGCGAACCGCTGACCGCACTGGCCCGTCCCGACCCGGCAGCGGGCCATCCGGCCCCGGCCGCCCCCGATACCCCGCATGAAGCCAAGCACCTGACCCAGCCATCTGCCGTGGCCGACCTGACCGGCCCGGCGCATGATGACGCCCTGCGCGCCGTGCCCACGCCGCCCGCGCCACAGGGCAGCGGGGGACCGGCCAGCGGCGACCCCACCGGGACGGCTGATGGCGGCCCCGCAACCCCCGATGACGGCAGCTTCAGCGTGTCGGACAGGCTGCGCGTGCCCGCCAGCCTGCTGCTGGAAATCGACAGCCCGCGTGCGCAGGTGCTGGGTGACCACCTGACCGGACGGCTGGTCCTGCGCGTGATGGACGAAAGCCCGGACACCCCCATCGGCCATGCCCGCGTGCCCGCCGAATATGACCAGACCGCCGCGCGCGCGCTCAGCCTGGTGGACACCGCGCTGTGGACCAAGGAATATCGGGGTTTCTTTGACGGCACGACCTATGACGGCACCCGTCCGCGCCTGATCGCCATGACGCCGCACCACCATGGCAACATGCCGGTGGTGTTCATACACGGCACGGCGTCCAGCCCGTACCGCTGGGCCATCATGGTCAATGACCTGCTGGAAGACCGGCGCATCCGTGACCATTTCGATTTCTGGTTCTTTTCCTACGCCACATCCAACCCCATCCCGTATTCGGCATGGCAGCTGCGGCATGCGATCACGCAGGCGGTGGACAGTCTGGGCGGGGTGAAGGCGGACCCGGCGCTGGGGCATATCACGCTGGTGGGCCACAGCCAGGGCGGGCTGCTGGCGCGCATGCTGGTCATCAACCCCGGTGACCGGCTGTGGGACGGCACGGCGGGGCGGCCGCTGTCGTCCTTCCACCTGAACGACAGCACGCGCGAACTGGTGCGCGAGACGATGTTCCCCACCCCCATGCCCGAAATCCAGCGCGTGGTGTTCATTTCCACCCCGCAGCACGGCAGCTACCTTGCGGCCATGTCCATTGCGCGTTTCGTGGGCAGCATGGTCAGCCTGCCGGTGCGCGTGACCGAAACCGCGCGGGACATCGTGACCGGGGCGGGGGACAGCACGCACCTGAACAACCGCGTGCTGCGGCTGGGCAGTGTATATGCCATGTCGCCCCACAGCGCGTTCATGCGCACGCTGCCCACCATTCCCATCGACCCCGACGTGCAGACCCATTCCATCATTCCCGTCTGTGGCAACCCGCGCGACCTGAGCCATGCCGATGACGGGGTGGTGTCGTATGAAAGCGCGCACATACCCGGCGTGCAGTCCGAACTGGTGGTGCGCAATTCCGAACATTCCACCCAGTCCAATCCCGCCACCATTGCCGAGGTGCAGCGCATCCTGCTGCTGCAACTGGCCCAGAACCCGCCACGGGACATGCAGCCGGGCACGGCACGGGTGGCGTCGGGCCACGCGGCACGGCGGGCCGGGCGGTCATGACGGACCGGCGCGGGGTGGACCCGGCACCCGGCGGCACGGCGGGCCACCTGCCCCGCAGGCCGCGCACATGGCCGCGCCGGGTGGCGCGGTGGGGCCTGCGCGCGGTGCAGGGGCTGGGCCTGCTGCTGGGGGTGGGGGCGCTTTATTATTCCACCATCCTGCCCGATGCACTGCGGCTGGGGCTGTCGGCAGCCTTTCCCGCCATCATGGTCGGCGCGCGCTGGCTGCGGCCTGCGGCGCTGTCATGCCCGGTGCGGATCGTGGCGGTCACGGCGCTGGCGGTATGGTACGTGACCGACCCGCCGCGCAATGACCGGATCTGGGCGGGGGAATATGCCGTCCCGGCCGATGCATGGCGGGTGGGGGACGTGGTGCATGTCCATAACGTGCGCAATTTCCGCTATCACCGCACCGAAACCGATTATACCCCGGCATGGTACGACGCGACGTATGACCTGACGCGGCTGGACAGCGTGGACATGGTGACCTCCTACTGGGCGGGGGAGGCGATCGCGCATGTGTTCCTCAGCTTCGGGTTTTCCGACGGGCAGCACCTTGCGGTTTCCATCGAGACACGGCGCCAGGCCCGCTTTCCCTATTCCACCATAGCCGGGTTCTTTCACCATTACGAACTGTTCTATGTCACCGCCGATGAACGCGACCTGATTGGCGTGCGCACCGACATCCGGCGCGAACGGGTGTACCTGTACCGCCTGGACATTGCGCCCGAAGTCCGCGAACGTCTGTTCCTCAGCTACGTTGGGGCGATCCATGACATCATCTACCGCCCCGTGTGGTACAATACCCTGACCGATAACTGCACCACCGGCATCCTGGCCCGCGCGGGGGCGCGGCTGCGTTACCGGTTCGACTGGCGCGTGATCCTCAGCGGGCATACGGCGGCCATGGCGTATGACATGGACCTGCTTGGTCCGTATGACCGCAGCCGCTATCCCGGTTTTGCCGCCGTGCATGACGCAAGCCGCATCCACCGCGCGCGCGATGCGGTGATCGACCCCGGCTATTCCGCCGCCATCCGTGCGGACCTGCCCCCGCCGGAAGGGCCGGGTCGCGCTGACATGCATTGAAATATATCGCCCGTCCCGTAATACCAACGGTTATGGGCACTGACCTGTGTGAGCCCACTTTCTAAGACCGATGGATCGAATGGTGTCAGGCAAGGCGGCAAGATTATTCCAAGCGGAAC
>NZ_NKTX01000028.1 GCF_003207815.1 Komagataeibacter oboediens
TCGCAGGTAGTACCGCGTCCCTATCTCTTAAATCGCTCATGCTTCATAGCTGAACAAGACCAGAAGTATTCAGCAAGGCGTCAGTCGCCGGGAGCTTACGACCATAGGTAGGGTCACACATCTTGTCGATCCGATTTCTGTCTTGTTCGGCCTCAAATGGCCCGACTTGGCCCGAAGGAAAGAAACAGCCTGTCCGGGCCGTTTAGGGCCATCGCGGGCCGAGTTGGAACAAATCTGGACTGGCAAGATATGTTGCCCCATACGGGGCACCGGCCTGACTTGCATTCCATGCTCGACGTTGATGCGGGTGATCTGCTGGTGCGCCGCAATGTTTCGTGACCTATGAAGGGTTGACGGATATCTCTCTGATCGCAATGTATGGGGGGTCCGGTGAGGTGAGAACGGCTACCTCACGCACCTGCTAGCCGCAGGTAACTAATCTGGCACCTCTTATGCGGCAGAGAGGGCCGGCCCAAGAGATCGGGGATTGCGTCCCGCCCGGATACCATCCAGCGTCCAGCCAATGACCATTGTCACAAAGGCATACTGGTTGCGATGCAAGGGCATAGTGGCGGAAAGCCTTCGCCGCGTTTGTTTGCGATATACAAGAATGATGGCGGCTTTGCTCAACCGGGAGCGGGCAGCGATATCTGTCAGGCAACCAGAGGATGAGGTTCAGCATGCTCGACCTTGGTGTCAGCGCGGCGAACATTGACTATGACGGTTTCAATCATATTGGTCAGGCTGTCCACCTCCTGAACCTTGCTGGTTTTTTTTGACCTTGAAACCTTACGTTCATAGAGTTATATAGACCTTGTCTCACCTGCCATGTGTAGGCAGAGCATTCGAAGCCGTCCAAGGAAACTTGGGCGGCTTCAGTCGTTTTTAGGGGTTAGAAGCTAGAAAGGCGTCGCGTTCTTTTGTGAGTTGTGCAATGCGCCCTCTTTTCTCTGTGCAATACGCTGTTTTCAATAAATAGTAACCGTTACGATGTGAGAGAACCACTAGGTATTCTGTACGAAACCAGAGTAGCGTATTGGTCGCAGTGCCGCGTTGATTCTCCCAGATATCGATTTCGGGATTAGTTTCCGCATTTTCGATTACCCAACGTATCCAGCGAATTCGCTCACATCTACGTAGATCAGGCGTACGTTCGGTTTCTATCTGGCCTTCCTGTATCAGATGCCAAAAGGCAGCCCATCGGTTGTCAGTTTCTGGGAGACGGCGGCAACTTACTGAATTCCCGCGAAAGGTGAGGCCACCTTGCGCAATTTCAGTAATAAAGACCCGGTTCAGTTCGCTTTCATAAGCTGACCAGTCACTACAGAACCTGATTAGTTCAGGCGGCTTCATTCCGCCATCTCCCGTGCTCGCCAGACAAGAATATTGAATTTTGTCGCCGAAAAGGAGGAGGTGCAATTTAAAGCATTTGTTCCTAACCGCGTTTGGATTTTTGTGACGATGGCTGATTTGGCTTGACTAGTCTTGAGGCCACGATTGGCATACGTCAATGCGCCAATCAAAATATCAGTAATCTGCAGCAACTCGCTCTCGTGGCTACGAATTTGTTGTACACGCTGAATAGTCTGTTGATTAAAATCGTGAAGGGTATTGGCTAGTACTTCATGTAGTTTACGGGTTTTAGGACCACCACATGTGTCCTTTATGTCTAGATAGATGCAATATCGATGCTGTGCGCAAAAGATATGGCGCAACATGACAAAATACATCTTGTAGTACCAGTCATTGTGGGATTGGTCGAAGCGTGAGTGATCTAAAACTTGCTTGTCAGGGACAACGAGCCCACGAAAATTTAGACAGTCCTCGGAGAGGAAAAGGTCAATTAAACCTAAATAGAAAGATAGTTTTGCCGGTGAAATTTTAGTCCATTTTGCTTCAAATTTTGTGCTTAGTCCATGTGACATTTTCAATGTGCGAATTTTTTCTGCAACGTTCCGGACTGCGCTTTTAGGGCATGTTATTGCCCCCCAAGCCATGACTGGTACGCCATCATGCTCAAGATGACAGCTTTCGTCGCAATAGACATTGTAAAGAGGTATGTGAGTCATTCTGCGTCTTTCCTCAACCGCACCCCAGCCCCACCACCATTCTCCGCGATGAACTCGACCCCGGCCCTCCACCATTCCCTGCAGGGTATTAATGGAATGCCCCAAGCAGCATGGCCACAATAGCCCCGATGACCACCCATCCAAGAAGACCATTCCACAGTTTGTTTTTGCGGTAATAAACACGGTTGTAGGCGGCTTTCCTTGGATTGGTCAGCCACCCCCAACCGCGCGGGGCCTTAAAGCCGAGATTGTGCTTTATATAGCGTTTGTAGGATGTCCTTGCCGCAATCTTCTTTCTCAGGCTGGGAAGCCGTGGCCCAAAGCCCATTCCTCTTTTACGTGCCATCGCAGGAATGCCTTCCTGAGTTCGACACCACTACGCGTCAACCTTGGATCGCTTTCCTTTTGCCCCCATGGCTTCAACGCGGGCTTTAAACACACTGAGAAGCTGATTGTCTATGCCGCCCAGTTCATCTGATTCAAACTCCCCCCCAAATTCTTCACCGAAGTCGAACGTATATTTGACCCCCTTATCCTCATAAAAATCGAACAGACGTCCAGCCCGCTCCTTTCGGTAGAATACTACAAACTTTCCTTTGTAATCTTTATATTCAATACTGGTTATAGCATCGAATAATTCGTCACTATCTGCCAAGAACGCGAGTCGCCGTTTGGCATACTCATAAACTTCCAACTCGGTTTCTGTCGTGATGATACCATCTGTGGGTTTTGCATCGGGATCTACCTTCGGGACATCGGCAACCAGAACCGGCTTGTCAGCTTCCTTGTCCTTTACTGGGAGGTCTAGTCTTTGGAGAATGCGAAGGTTCACGAATTCAGCGAAGGCGCTTTTTGTCAGGTCCGTATATTCGGCGACTGCCTTGGCGCGAATATGCTTGAGGCCAATATTTTGCAGCAAAAGGCGCACAAACGCCTCACTGGGTGATGCTGCAAGATCCTCGATCTGCTGAACAAGATTTTGGAAAACCAGCTTGCGTTTGGCTTCTGCCCCGATATTTTCAGGATCGAAGTTGGACTTTTGAAGACTTTTCAATCCGTCAACAACGGAGTCCTCAATCTTCCCTTTTGCAATCTCCCGAAGGTCAAATGATAGAAAGGCGGTCGGGTCCATCATATTTGGCTCATCTGAGTCTGCATAGAACTCATAAACTAGGCCATCAGTGATAACGCCCATTTTTACTGTGTGGGCTGCATTAAAATATGACTTTAACTGTCCTCGGTCATCTTTTAGTGGCGCACCTAGTGCCTTGCACTCGATTGCAATTACCGGCTGTCCTTCACGAAGGACAGCATAGTCCACTCTATTTTTGTATTTTTCTGAAAAATCTGCGTGATGTTCCGGGCATACTTCGTCAGGATTCATGATGTCATATCCCAAGAACTGCAAAAATGGCAGAACAAGGAACATTTTTGTGGCTTCTTCATTGCTACAACGCGGAGCAAGACCAACCATGCGTTCTGAAAATGCTTTAAACTTTTGTCGAAAATCGTCTGACATATTCGTCTCTCTTAGAAATTTTCTAAAAGTTACGAATTAAGGCAATTCTATGGAAATCTTTTCAGAAAATTACAGATATACGGTTTTTAAATAATATTTCCACACGCATTGAATCAAACGGGAAATTTGTTCGATTTTACTTTTTATCCGCCTCAAGCCCTTTCGCAATTAGGCGGCGGATGGCTTCTGCACGGGTGATGCCGTGACTGGCTGCCCATGCATCAATCAACCTCATTTCTTCATCGGTGACGCGAGCAGCTACATGAGATCGTTCGCCTGTTTTAGGCCGACCTCTGTTTTTTTGGTTACCAGTTATTGACGCTTTCATTTTTATTGGTTACCAAAAATGCAGGCCGGAAGGAAGCGGCAACTTCCAACCGGCCTTAACCACAACCGAACCGGAGTTTCGGCAATGGCTAATCGTGCCTATAGCACGCCCAGACACACATGGGCATGCCCCCGGCTGGGTACAAGCATACTCGGCTTCCTTTTTCCCAAAGCTGGGAAAAACCCCTTAATCACATCCGAGCATCTGGCAGCAGGGCTGATCGTCCCCGCGCTGCTCCTGCTCGCCCTGGCCGGGTTCGCTCAGCCGGAGGTTCTGCGTCACGGCGGCGCAAAACCCCATCCCACAATGACCGCATTGGCGGAGGTGGCCCGATGAGCGAGACACCACAGGACCGCGTGCATGCCATTGTGGGTGATCTGGGGTCTATGGCCGGAATGCTGGATGCCATGTCCTCCGCTTCCGCGCCGCTCCCTCTGGAATGGTTGCAAGAATGGGTTGAGCGCCTTCATATCGAACTGGATGAGGCATGGGCGGCACTTCCGCGTGGCGAGGGGGTTGCATAATGACCAGCCCCATCCGCAAGGCCACGATGGCCGCCCTTGGTGCTGATCGCCGGTGCTGGAAAGAACCCGCCACCTCCGATGCGGAAACACAGATGCGGCGCTTTGGCGTGGCCTACCGCAAAGCCATCCGCACACGCGCCCGGACCCTTGCCGATCTACAGGACAAGGCCCGGCTTGTAATGCTGTGCAATCCGAAGCCCGACACGATAGAGGGCAGCCTTGCCCGTGACATTCTGGCAATGAAAGGCGGTGAGGAATGAGCGACCTCCTACAGATCGACATCAAGCAGGTCAGGGCTGCCCAAGACGCCAGCCGGTCGCTTGCACGTCTTGCCATTCTCATGCGCTGGGCAGGTGAAGGGTTGGCCACTGCCAGCCGGTCGGACCTGACCCCGGCGCAGGCCCGATCCTTCGGGCTGGCTGTCACATGGGCTGGTGAAGAAATCGAGCGGCAATGCACCGCCATTGATGAGGCGATTTGAGATGAAGCGCCTCTTTATCAATACCGCCCTGTTCGTTCTGATCCCCCTTACCGGCATCGCCGTCCGCATCAGTGGCGCGATGGTCCGGCTCTCAAACCGCATGTGGCAGGAGGTGAAGCCATGACGCCGGATGAAGCATATGCCACGCTGTTCGGGGTGCCTGACCCGATCCAGAGCGGAAAACAATGGGCCGATGCTGTGTGGGGCGTGGACGGTCTGTCCTTACAGGAAGCGAAAAGGCTGGTGCAGGCGGAAGCCGAGGCCATGCGCAACAGGCTGAAAGACGCCCCCTGTGCCCGGTTTGAGCATGAGGGTATCCCGTTGGTGGACCGGCATGTGGATTATTTCACCGTTGCGGCCAAAGCGCGTCTGTATGACCTCTATATGGCCCGCCAGCATCACAGGGGGCACGCATGAGCCGCCCCGCACGCACATGGTCTGCCCGCGACCTCCGCCGGATTGAACACCTCCGCAAAGAGGGCCGGTCATGGCGCGAGGTAGGCGAGGCGATGGGCAGCAGTTCCGCGTCCTGCCACCGGGCATGGCGTGCGCATACCGCGCCGCCCTGCTTCGCCACGCCCGACCGGCTGGCGGCCATACAGGCTGCCACCACGGAAATCAGTGTCATGGCCGGGATACTGGCCCGTATGGCGGAGGGAGACAAACAGACCGGCACTGAACTGGCATGGCTGGCCGATGGAATCGGTCGATATGCACACGCCATCGAGGACTGCATTTCATGAGCCGCCTTATCGGCATCGGGCTTGCCCAAGGATGTGACGCTTGGTGCGAAAGCCGGGGTTCCTCAATAGGATTGTCCAATCTGTTCCGTTTTTGTGCTTTTTTGTCCATGTCTGTCCAAAATATAAAGCGCATCAAAATGATACCATATTGGATACAACATGCCCCTTGGAGGCCCATAGAAGCCCGTGGAGGCGTGTCTATGACGCACATGGTGTGGGACCAGCCCCACGACGGTCATTGTGCCGTGTGGAGACATAGGAGACTTCCTACGGCATTTCGTATTGGAACCGCTTCGTTTGGGGTGTATAGAGAATCAGTGGCGCGTGACTCGCTTCTTCGGGAGCGTGTCGCCAAAAGAAAAGCCGCCCGGTGTTGGCGCACCGAAAGCGGCTTCTCGTTGGTAGTGTCATTGCTATCAGGACGGCGGAAAACTGCCAGTCCGTCTAGGAGACTACAGGTTCCTCGTGGAAAGGGTTCCTTTCAATTTCCTAGACGGATTCTGGCATTCAAAACAAGACTTGACTTATGCTTCTCTGCGGATTCTAGCGTTTTATCCACATGCATAAAGTAGTGCCGACGCCCTGATAGCACCCTGAAACCCTTGGTTTGCGGTGCTTTATGACCGAAGAAAACGACGACCTGATTCCTTTTGCGGATGCAATCGCGGAACTGAATAGCCAGCGTGCGACTCGGGGCGCTGGCGATAGCTTCCATGCGATGACGACGGCTTACTCCTACGCGGCAAGCGGGATGATTCCCACAATCAAGCGGGGCCGCTTCCGCTTCGTGCGCCGGTCTGACCTGCCCGTCATTGCCACCCGTCTGCCTGTTGGCCGCACTGGCTGCGCGCCCTCCCACGCTATGGTTTGAGGGGGTGCGCGTGACTGCTGGCGGCAATGAGAAGGCACCTCCGCATTACGTATCGGTGAATGGGTGGGTGGCGCGGACGGGCATGTCCCGCACGCAAACATATCGTAAGCTGAATGACGGCAAGCTGATCGCAAAGAAGCTGGGAAGCCGGACGGTGATTGATTTCCGGGCGGGACTGGCATGGCTCGCGTCCCTTCCCAACGCAACATTCATCCCAAAAAGCAACGGCCCCCGTCATTAACTGAGGGAGCCGCGCCGGTGATGTATGCTGTCCAGAGGTCACAATCATCATACATCACCGGGGCTGGATTTCCCAAGTAAAATGACAGGTGGCACCTGAATAAGGTGGCAAGCCTGACATGGCAGAAACACATGCACACCCGGACTCCGTACACACGAATCCGGGGGGTAAGATAGACTTCCAGGCCGTCAACAGCGCAGCCCTTGGCGTGTTGACGGCCCTCCTCCTGCGCTGGCTGCCAGATGGCAGGCGTGAGGGGCACGAATGGGTATCGCGCAACCCGCGCCGGGGCGACCGTAACCCCGGCTCGTTCAAGGTGAACATGAATACGGGTCGATGGTCTGATTTCGCTACGGGCGACCGGGGCGGCGATCCCGTATCCCTTGCGGCCTATCTGTTTGGGCTGTCCCAGCTTGAGGCGGCACGGCAGTTATCCCTTATGCTTGGCGTGGAGGTGCAGCCATGACCGGCATTACCTCCGAAGCCAGCAGCCTTCCCGCAATGGCGTGCCTGTCTGGTGCGGCTCCGCTTGCGCCCCTGACAGATGAGGAAAAGGCGAAAGCCCAGACCATTGGTGGTGTGACTGGCGAACAGTGGGAGCCGATCACCCCCGCCCCCTGTGAACCTGAATTGCCGCGTGGTGCATCATTCCTATGGGTTTACCGGGATGCGGAGGGCCGCCCCCTCTGTGCCCGGTTCCGCAAGGAACGCGAGGACGGCGGCAAGGATATTCTGCCCCTGTCCTATGGCCGCCGTGTGTGGACGGACAGTAAGGGCAACCGTCATGACGGCACCGGCTGGCACTGGAAGCAGGGACGCAAGCCGCTGCCGCTTTATGGACTGGATCAGTTGGCGGCCTTCCCTGACGTGCCCGTGCTGCTGGTGGAAGGCGAAAAGACGGCGGACGCGGCAGCCCGTCTGTTCCCTGATTATGTGGTCATGACCTCCCAGGGTGGCAGCAAGGCGGCAGCCAATAATGACTGGTCACCTCTGGCGGGACGTAGCGTGACCATCTGGCCGGATAATGACGACGCTGGCAGCGGGTATGCTGATGCGGTCATTGCCGCCCTTGAGGATGCCGGGGCTGCGGTGGTGCGTACGGTGGCGGTCCCAGACAACCTGCCTCCCGGTTGGGATTTGGCCGATGATGTGCCGCTTGACCTGACAGGAGGAGAAGACACCTCCGATGTGGACTTCCTGCGCCCCTATCTGGATCAGGCCACGCCAGCCGTCGCAAACGTCAGGATGCCGCACGGTTACAGCATGGAGCGCGGGGGGCTGTATTTCACCGAGGAACAGGGTGGCGACCTGCCCCCGAAGAAGTTTTGGATATGCATCCCCTTCAACGTGATTGCCGAAACGCGGGACGTGGATGGCAACGGATGGGGCGTCCTGATTAGCTGGCTGGACCCGGACGGAAGGCCCCACCAATGGGCATTACCAAGGCGCATGGTGCATGGGGACGGCAAGGACATTGCCGGTGAACTTGAGGATGCGGGTTTCGGGTGCGCCGTCTCTGGGACGCGATTCCTTCGCCAGTTCTTTTCCTCCGTCCATACCGTGCGCCGCCTGCGCTGTGTCGATAAGTCGGGGTGGTATCATGACAATGGCAACGCCACCTTTGTCCTGCCCAATGGGGTGACGGTTGGCGCGGGGCGGCGTGATGTGGTGTTCCAGACAACCCGCATGGCACGGGGCGCGGAATACGGGACAGGCGGGACGTTGACGGACTGGCAGCGCGATATTGCCGCCTATGCCGTAGGCAACAGCCGCCTTGCCTTTTCCCTGTCTGTTGCCTTCTGTGGCCCCCTGCTTGACCTGATGGGCGAACAGTCCGGTGGGTTCCACATCGTGGGCAAGAGCCAGTCCGGCAAGTCCACATCCCTGTTCGCGGCGGGTTCGGTCTGGGGCAAGGGCGACCGTGACGGGCAGGTGCGTTCATGGCGCGGTACGTCCAACGGGACGGAGGGCATCGCGTCCGAGACCTCCGACACCCTGCTTGTTCTCGATGAGATGGGGCAGGCCAACAGCCGCGAAGTCGGTGAAATCACCTATATGCTGGCGAACAACAGCGGCAAGCAGCGTGCCGGGCGCAATGGCGAAGCCCGTGCCCGCAAGAGTTGGCGCGTGCTGTTCCTGTCCACCGGCGAAATCACGCTGGCAACCAAGATGGGGGAGGCCGGACAGCGCCCGATGGCAGGGCAGGAGGTTCGCCTTGTGAACGTGCAGGCCGATGCCGGGGCTGGGATGGGCCTGTTTGAAAACCTGCATGACATGGCCTCACCGGGCGACCTTGCCGATCATATCCGCCGTGCGGCCCGGACAAGCTACGGCACCGCAAGCCGTGCCTGGTTGCAGGCCCTTGTGATGGATCGCAATGAGGATGAGGCTGCCCTTACCGATACCATCAAGCAGATCGTGGCACGGTTTGAGGAACAGGCATTGCCTGATGCTGCCCCTGTCGATGGGCAGGTGCGCTCCGTGGTGCGACGGTTTGGACTGGTGGCTGCTGCGGGTGAAATGGCAACTGCGTATGGCGTCCTTCCGTGGCAGCGCGGGGAGGCCACGCGGGCGGCTCTGGTGTGCTTCCGTTCATGGCTGGATGATCGTGGCGGCACCCAGGCAGCGGAGGACAGGACCGCAATCGAACAGGTCCGCCTTTTCATTGAGGAACACGGAGAGAGCCGCTTTACCCTGCTGGGTGGTCTCGATGGTGATGGCGATGACAGCCGCTCCCGCACGATCAATCGCGCCGGATACCGCCGTAAGGTGACAACAGAGGGCGGTGCGGAGAAATGGGAATACCTGATCTTCCCCGCCGTGTGGCGTGAGGTCGTGTGTAAGGGACTGGATGCTAGGCGGGCCGCGCAAAGCCTTATCGCTGCCGGGTATCTCAATTCGGGCGGGGGAGGGAGTCCGACCTCCGTCATCAAAGACCCAGAAAAAGAAAAGGCAGCGCGTTTCTATGTCGTGAATGGCGAAATTGTGGACGGAGGTAACTGATGGCTCATCCGTCCTTGGTTACACGGGTTACACATTGCCCATTCCTTTGTGTAACTGGAAACAGGCTAGAAAAGTGCCGGAAAACAGCCAATCTGAAAACCAGTTACACTGGTTACAAGGGTTACACTGCATTTTACAGACCCCAAAATGGATTGGTGCTGTTTCCACCTGATAGCAGGCGGTCTGAGGGGCTGCCCTCCGCTGAGAACAGCGCAGATAACAGCGCGGGGCATCTGTTGAGAACAACGGGCCTGAACAGGACGCGCATTCACAGCGGAGGTGGGCATCATGGTTAGTGTCGCCCTTGCCGGACTGATGGAGTGGGCAAAGTCGGATTGCGCCCCAGCGATCCCGGACCCCTCCGCCCTGCTGGCGCAACTGGATGATCTTGGGTGTCGTGTCGTGCTGGTGGATGGGCAACCGGCCATAAGGGGCAATACCGCCGCCATCACCCCGGACCTTATCAGGATGATGAAGCACAGCCGGGACGCCATCATCCAGATGCTGGAAGCAGCAGAACCATCCCCAGCGCAGGCCCCAGCGCATGAAAATCGTTCGGGCATCCGGCTCGACCCAAAGACCGGCAAGCTGCACCTGTTCGGCGCACCAGACCCGCAATGGCTCAAAGAGCAGGGGTGGACATGGGATCAGAACCGCCACCGTTTCATGGCTCCCTATCCACACGACCGGGACGACGCCACGCCTGAACACATGATCGGCGGCGGCCCGCGCCTGCCTGATGACTACCCGCAAATCACCTATGCCCCAGACAGCAATGAGGACGCCTGACATGATCAATCCCAAATATGCAACGGCCCGCGCTGTGCCGACCGTGATGGCTGATCCCACAACACTGGACCCGAAGGCCGTGCGGTGTTTGTGGACGCGGCCTGTCCCGGCAGGGATGGGGGATGCAACCTATCTGCCATCTGTGGTGTTCGTGGACGGCACGGAATGCCCGCTTGCCTGTGCGATGGACGGGCTGGCGGCTCGCCAGTTCTGCCAGAAGATTGCCGCTGTCCATGACTGGCCCGTGAAGGATGGCCGCGCACTGGATGAAAGCCGGGAAGTCGCACAGGCCCGCATCATGGCGTCACTGGATGATAACGACCGCAAGACCGTTGATGGCGTGGGTATGGTGAACATGCCTGGCACAGGCAGGATCGCGGCCATGTTCGCGCATGATGCCGGACTGCCCTACGGATTCGCTATGGAGGCCGTAACGCGACGGCTTACGGCGTTGTTTCGCCAGATGGTCATACCGGGGCAGGACACGGACGAGCACAGGCAGGCGGCAATGGATGCAGCCACAGACAAGATGGCTGAACTCTACCGGGGCGAGAAGCCGCAACCGGGCCTGTCTGAACTGGGTACGCACGGCGCTGGCGTGGTGATTGCCGATTACTGCCATGACCGGAACCGGACAGACGATGACTACCAGCGTGCCTTGACGGCAACCCTTGAGGCATTGGGTGATTTGTGGACGGAGCGCGGCATCGGGGAAGTGGAGCGCAACCGCATGACCGATGAAGTGATGGATACCAGCCTGCGCCGCTGGTTTGCCCTCACAGGAAGGGTCGTGGCGGGGTGATGGCAGGCGGGCCGATAACAGAACGACCCACAAAGGAAATCAGGACAGGCAAGGGGCTTCCAGAAATGGAGGCCCTTTTTTTATGTGTATGGGTAACACCCGTACACCGACCTTCTTACTTTGTAGGCCAACCTTTTTCATTACGTTATCGAAACAATCATATCCCCCATCCTGCCTGCCAAAGCCATCCAAGCGGCAGTTTTAAGAGGGGTATTAAGGGGGGTAAGCCAAAAGGCGACCCCTGAAAAACGGCTATATTCTGCGATTTTCTGAAAATGAATGGCGGACTCGAAAGGATTCGAACCTTCGACCTTCGCCTTCGGAGGGCGACGCTCTATCCAGCTGAGCTACGAGTCCACGTCCGTCTGCATACATCGGGATCAGGTCAAACGCCACCCCTGAAATCAGGAAAAATCATTGCGGCGCGATCCAGTCCATCCATCCGGGCAGGATGGGCAGGGGCCCCGCGCGTCCTTTCTGATCCGCCATCCATGCTGCCGCCGCCATATCCCCGCCCGAAGGCAGGAAACTGTCCGGAGTGGTGATCCAGCTGGTCATGTCCGCCGTAACCCGGTTGGCATCCCGGCTGCGCAGCAGCAGGTGATAGCCACCGGGAATATAGTCATGCCGTGTGGCCTGTGGCATGCGCCGCCACGCCCGTGCCATGGCCGGGGCGGGAATGACCTGGTCATGGCCGCCGTAGATCACCAGCACGCGTCCGTGCATGTGCGCATCCGCCCGTGCCGCGCGGTGCATGAGGTCGGTCAGGCCGGACAGGGCCACCGTGCTGGTGTCACGCAGGGTCAGCGGGTCGTAATACAGGCGGGCCAGCGCCAGCATGTCATCGGCCGCCGTGACATGGACGGGTAGTTCATGGCCGCTCAGCCGCCATCGGGGAGCCAGCGCGGCAATCAGGTGGCTGGTCATGCGCGTGCCGGCATCAAGATCCCATACCGCCGGTGCCAGCAGGATATAGCCCGCCACGGGTGGCGTGTCGGTCTGTGACGCCAGCACGATGGCCAGCGCGCCGCCCATGCTTTCCCCCACGACATACAGCGGAACACCGGGATGTTCGCGCCCGATGGAGGTGGCAAGCGTGGACACGGTGCGCAGCAGGGTATCCGTTCCCACCCATCCGCCACGCTGCGCCGTCTGCCCGAAACCGGGCAGGTCCGGTGCGATGACGGTCATGCCCGCCGCATTCAGCGCGGGGGCGGGGCGTTCCCATGCATCGCGGCTGTCATTGAATCCATGCAGCGCAAGGATGACGGCATGTTCCGCCCCCCGTGCGGGCCAGATGCGCAGCGGCACCGCGCCGACGCCCGCAATCGTGACCGTGCGGTCCGCCGGGATCAGGCGTGCAAGGTCCGGGTGTCGTGCGGGGGTGGCGGGCGGTGCGGCTTCATGCGTGCTGCAGGCTGCCAACATCACAAAAAGCGCTGGATAAAGCAGGCGTGACAGGTGAGTGTTTGAAAGCACGGCAATCCTGCGTATCATCATGGACAAGGTGCATGCCCGTCCGTGGATGGACATGCAGACCAAAGCCGGACAACAACCCGAGGCCCGTCAAAATGCAAGCCCTGTCCCACGATCCCGTTCCGCACCCCCGTCTGGGTACGATTGAAACCATTGTCGTCGATTCGCGTACCCTGTCCTGTGACGGGGGCCTGGGCGCGCTGGGGCACCCGCGGGTTTTCCTGCGCATTGCCGACCACCAGACATTCTGCCCCTACTGTTCGCGGCTGTTCGTGCTCAGCCCCGACGCCCCGGCGGGCACCGGTCACTGACTGCATCCTGATACATGTCCAGCGACAAGCAGGTTCACCTGATCCTGGTGGATGGTTCGGGCTTCATTTTCCGCGCCTTCCACGCACTGCCTCCCATGACCAGCCCCGACGGCACGCCCGTCAATGCAGTCTATGGTTTTTCGAACATGCTGTCGCGCCTGCTGCGCGAACATGCGGGTACCCATCTGGCGGTCATATTCGATGCGGGACGCCATACCTTCCGCAATGACCTGTATGACGAATACAAGGCCCACCGTCCCGAACCGCCGGAGGACCTGCGCCCGCAGTTCAGCCTTGTGCGTGACGCGACAGCCGCCTTCGGCGTGCCGGCGCTGGAGGAAGCGGGCTGGGAAGCTGATGACCTGATCGCGGCCTATGCCCGCAAGGTGACCGATGCGGGGGGGCAGTGCACCATCTATTCATCCGACAAGGATCTCATGCAGCTCATCCGCCCCGGCGTGATGATGATGGACCCGATCAAGAACCGGCCCATCGGGGCAAAGGAGGTCGAGGCCAAGTTTGGCGTTACCCCGGACAAGGTGGCGCAGGTGCAGGCCCTGATTGGCGACCCGGTGGACAATGTGCCCGGCGTGCCCGGCATCGGTCCCAAGACCGCATCGGCGCTGATGGCGGAATACGGGTCGCTGGACGCCATACTGGCAGGTGCGGAGGGCATGAAGGCGTCCAAGCGGCGTGATAACCTGCTGGCCCATGCCGACATGGCCCGCCTGTCGCTGCAACTGGTGACATTGCGTGAAGACGCGCCGTGCCCCGAACCCCTGTCCGATCTTGCCTGCTGTGACGTGGACATGGCCCGTCTGGGTGCGTGGCTGTCGGATATGGGGTTTTCATCCCTGCTGCAGCGCATGGGGCTCAAGGCGAAGCCGCGCCCGCGCATCTCGGCGCATGATACGCCTGCCGCCCGGCCGGCAGGCGAACTGCCCCCGATCCCGCCCGAACCCTATGGCCCGTATGAAACGGTGACCGATCCCGAAGTGCTGCGGAAATGGGTGGAGCAGGCGCGCACCGGTGGCGTCTGCGCGGTGGATACGGAAACCGACGGCCTTGACCCGCTTACGGCGCCGCTGGTTGGCATATCACTCGCCCCGCAATGCGGCAGGGCGTGCTATATTCCGCTCAGCCACCAGGTTGACCTGATGGACAGCCTTGGCACGCCACAGATGCCCGTGAAAACGGCGCTGGACATCCTTGACCCGCTGTTTGCCGATCCGTCGGTGCTCAAGGTGTTCCAGAACGCCAAGTTCGACCTGCTGGTGCTGACACAGGCAGGCTGCGTCCAGCCCGCCCCGATTGATGACACCATGCTGATTTCCTACGCCCAGTCGGCGGGAAAGCATGGGCAGGGAATGGATGAACTCTCGCGTCTGACCCTTGACCATACGCCCATCCCCTATGACGAGGTGACGGGCACGGGGCGCAACCGGGTGGTGTTTTCCAAGGTGGATATCGCCCGCGCAACGCCCTATGCGGCGGAAGACGCGGATGTGACCCTGCGGCTGTGGCAGGTGCTCCGCCCGCAGCTGCGCACCAACCATGCACTGGCGTTGTATGAGGAAATGGAACGCCCGCTGGTGCCGATCCTGGCGGATATGGAACGGGCGGGCATTGCGGTCGATGCGGATGACCTGCGCGCCATGTCCGCCGAGTTTGCGCAGCGCATGGGCGTGATCGAGGCCGAGATCCATACGCTGGCCGGACGCGATTTCAATGTCGGCTCCCCCAAGCAGCTTGGCGAGATCCTGTTCGATGAAATGGGCCTGCCAGGTGGCAAGCGGACCAAGGCGGGCGCATGGGGCACGGATTCGTCGGTGCTGCAGGATCTGGCGGATCAGGGGCATGACCTGCCCGCGCGGATTCTGGCATGGCGGCAACTGGCCAAGCTGAAAAGCACCTATGCCGATGCACTGCTCAACCAGATCAATCCTGCGACGGGGCGGGTGCATACATCGTTCCAGATGGCGGTGACGACAACGGGCCGCCTGTCATCGAATGATCCCAACCTGCAGAACATCCCCATCCGCACGGAAGAAGGCGGCCGGATCCGCCGGGCCTTTGTCGCGGCACCGGGACATGTGCTGGTCTCGGCCGACTATTCCCAGATCGAACTGCGGCTTCTGGCGGACGTGGCGGACATCCCCGCATTGCGCGAGGCGTTTGAACTGGGGCAGGACATCCATGCCCGCACGGCGTCCGAAGTGTTCGGCATCCCGCTGGAAGGCATGGACCCGCTGACACGCAGGCGGGCCAAGGCCATCAATTTTGGCATCATCTACGGCATCAGCGCCTTCGGGCTGGGCCGTCAGCTTGGCATTCCGCCCGGTGAGGCACGGGGCTACATCGACGCCTATTTCGCCCGTTATCCCGGCATTCGCGATTACATGGAACGGGTGAAGGCCGAAGCGCGGGCGAAGGGGTATGTCACCACGCCATTCGGCCGTCGCTGCTGGGTGCCGGGCATTGCCGACAAAAGCGCCGTGCGCCGCAACTATGCCGAACGCCAGGCCATCAACGCTCCGTTGCAGGGGGGGGCGGCCGACATCATCAAACGCGCCATGGTGCGAATTCCTGCCGCCCTGTCGGATGCGGGGCTTGACGGACGCATGCTCCTTCAGGTCCATGACGAACTTGTGTTCGAGGTGCGCAAGGATGATGCCGATCGTCTGGCAGCCCTCGTCAGGCAGGTCATGGAATCCGCAGCCACCCTTTCGGTGCCGCTGGTCGTGGAAACCGGGACCGGAACGAATTGGGCGGATGCACACTGATGATGCGAAATGAACGGGACCGGTTCTTTGTTATTGTAGGGCTGGTCATACTCGCGGTTTCCTCGGTGGCCGGATATTTCGGCTACCGTTATTCCAGCAACGCCCCCGTGCCGCTGACCACGTACGGCAACCCCGTTGGCGGTTCGTTCCGTCTGATCAACGGGGCGGACGGATCGGTGATGGATACCGATTTCCGCGGACGGTGGATGATGATCTATTTTGGCGACACCCACTGCCCCGATACGGTCTGTGGCGCCACAGTCAAGGCGATGGCCGATGGGGTGGAGGCGCTGGGCCGTGACCGTGCGCATCTGGTGGTGCCCATTTTCATTTCCCTTGATCCCATGCGCGATACGACGGAAGTACTGCGCACCTATGCCCTGCGGTTCGGGACGCATGTCACGGTCATGACGGGATCGCCCAAGATGCTGGAAGCCGTGGCGAAGGAATACCACGCTCCCTACGTCCGCCATGATGGGGAAAATGGCGAATACAGCATGGAACCCGCCACCCAGATCGTGATCATGTCGCCCACCGGGCGGTATGCCGGCAGCCTGCCGTCCACCGCCACGGCGGCGGAGGTGACGGCACGTATGACGGAACTCATGAACGCACCGGGCAAGCACTGAAACAGCAGGACCGCGCATGAAGGCACCATGGCAGGCATCCGGCGCGGCCCTGTTCCTTCTGCTGGGGGCGGGAATGCATGGCCTGCCTGCCCGCGCGGCTGACGGTACGCAAGGCAGTCCCCACCGGGGGGGCACATTGCGGCTGACGGCGGTCACGTCCGCCGGTACGCTGGACCCGCAGGTCAATTACACCAGCCAGTACATGCAGCTTGTGGCTGTCATGTATGACGGCCTGCTGACCTATCCCAAGCTGGAAGGCCCGGCCGGGGCACAGGTGGTGCCCGATCTGGCGCAGTCCATGCCCGAACGGCTGGATGATGGGCGCACATGGGTGTTTACCCTGCGCGACGGCATCCGTTTTTCCGATGGAACCCCACTTACCGTGGCGGATGTCGCGGCGTCGTTTCGGCGGCTGTTCCGCGTGGGTTCCCCAACGGCGGGGTCGTTTTACGGGGGCATCCGTGGGGCGGATGACTGCCTGCGCGATCCGGCGCACTGCACGCTGGATGGTGGCGTGGAGACGGACGCGGCCACGCGGCGCATCACCATTCACCTGACCGCGCCGGATTCCGAATTCCCGCAAAAAATCGCGTTCGGGCATGCGGTGATCCTGCCCGCCAGTACGCCCGCGCATGACCTTGGCAACGTGGCGGCCCCCGGGACCGGGCCATACCGCATCGTGTCCTCCATCCCCGACCGGGGCATGCGGCTGGAACGCAATCCCTACTTTCATGAATGGAGCGACGCCGCCCAGCCCGACGGGTATGTCGATGCCATACAGTATGACTATGGCCTGTCGGAGGAGGATGCCGTCACGGCTGTGGAGCGGGGACAGTACGACTGGATGGCGGGACTGAAGCCACTGGACCGGCTGGGGGAAATTGGCGGGCGGTATACGGCGCAGGTCCATGTCTATCCGTTGTATGGGCTTATGTTCCTGCCCATGAACGTCAATATCCCGCCCTTTAGCGACATCCGCGCAAGGAAGGCGGTCAATTACGCGCTCGATCGCCGCGCCATGACCATCCTGTATGGCGGATCGGGTATTGCAGCCCCACTGTGCCGCATGGTGCCGCCCGGCCTGTTGCCCGGTGACGGGCAATGCGCATGGACCGAAGGGGCCGATCCCGACCATCCGGCCCCGCGCTGGACCCGTCCCGACATGACGCGTGCCCGCCAGCTTGTGCATGACAGCGGGACAGCGGGGCAGGACGTGACCCTGATCGTGCCAGCCACCGCCATGGGAACCAGCATGGGCACCTACCTGCGCGACATGTTGCAGGATATTGGCTACCACGCGCGGCTGCATCCGCTTTCGGCAGCCATGGAAATGTCCTATGCGCAGAACAGCGCCAACCATGTCCAGATCAGCCTTATGGGGTGGTATGCGGATTATGTGTCGCCATCCAATTTTGTCGATACGCTGTTCGACTGCGACAATTTCCATCCCGGATCCGACAGTTCGATCAATGTGTCGGGCCTGTGTGATCCGGGTGTGCAGGTACTGGTGGCGCGCATCCGCAACGAACACGACCCGCAGGTGATGCAGGATCTGTGGCGCAGGGCGGATGACCGGATTACCCGTCTGGCCCCCGCGGCCCCCATGATCAGCATAAGCTATGTTGACCTGGTGTCGCCCCGTTTGGGGAATTATTTTTCCACACGGCTGTACCACATGACGTTTTCACGGGTGTGGGTGCAGTAAGGGCGTGTTGATAATGAACTGATAAAAGTTTTTGGGTATCGCCTTTTTCAAAAAGGCGATGTTTCCTGAAACTACTACATGACGGCCCGATGTGTCCCTGGCGCAGGCTTTTCAGGCATCCCCCGACAATGGCAGCAGGCATTAAAAAACCCCGCCGGAAAACCCGGCGGGGCGGATACGGGGAGGGGGCCCGGATCAGAGCATGGACTTTGCGCGGGCTTCAACCTTCGCGCAGGCCTGCTTGCGGATGTCGGCCGATGCGTCTTCCAGCGAGATCGGCGCCTTGCCGCCCACCTTCAGCAGGCCGGTGGAACCGTCGGCATAGGACATGTTGCCCTTCTGGTTGGACGGCACGTCGTTGGTCTTCTTGTTCAGCGCCGCCAGGACCGGCCATGCCTCGGACGAGTTCAGGTAGTTGGACTGGATGCAGTAATTCAGGATACCGCCCAGATCGGCAGGCTTGGCCGAAGCCACGGCCGAATACACCGTGTCGGCCGACAGGGAACCGGGCTTGATCGCCTCGACCTGGTTTGCAACGCCGGCCCCGGTCGGCGGCGAGATTTCGGCGGCATGGGCCGCAAGCGGCGCGACTGCCAGAATTGTGGCAAATGCACCGGCAGACAGAACGCGACTGAACGACACCATATTGATTTTCCTTACATTGTTTGTCGGGCGGAACAGGGCTGACCGTCCCGCCATTTGTAAATCTGTGTGTCAGACATAACACGATGCGGCAGTCCGGTACCCGTGTGGCTGATATGTCTGGCATTCGGCTTTTCGATATATGGTCCCCTTGTCTGTTCAGGCCCGCGTTCCATAACCCCCTGTTGTCCGGTGGTATTTCGCTTTTCTGCGTGGCGGGTGCGGCGCGGGATCGTGACGGATGCCGGTCGTCAAGAAGTCGTGATGATTCTTAAGACTGTTCCCCATTGCCCCCCGGACCGCCATCCATGCGCAATGGACATTGAGTCCGCCCCGACTTCGTGGGAATGCTTGGCTGACAGTCTTGGCCCTAACCCTGTGCACGGGATCAACATGCAGCATTTGCGCCTTCTTCTGAAAGATGTCTGGTATCTTACCCGCCCCTATTTCACGTCCGAGGACAGGAAATGGGCATGGGGCCTGCTGGTGGCGGTACTGGTGCTGACCTTTTCCATCGTGGGGCTGGACCTGCTGCAGTCATTTTCGCGCAATGCCTATTACACGGCGCTGCAGCAGCATGATGCCAGGACCTTCCTGCGCGGCCTGTTCTGGTATGTGCATAATGACCAGGGCCTTGTGCTGGGGTTCTTCATCGTGACCATTCCCATGGTGCTGTGCAGTATCTATGCCACCTACCTGCAGCAGATGCTGGGCCTGCGCTGGCGGCGGTGGCTGACCCAGCGCATGACGCGGCAGTGGATGGAAAACCAGACCTATTTCCGCATCGCCATCACCACGTCCGGGTTGGAGGCCGGGGCCGACAATCCCGATCAGCGCATACAGGAAGACCTGAACAGCTTTGTCACCGATACGCTGACGCAGTTCATCAACCTGCTGTCCAATATCGTGACGCTGCTCAGTTATGTCGGCCTGCTGTGGGCGCTGTCCGGCCCGCTGGAGGTACTGGGCATTTCCATACCCGGTTACTTCTTCTGGGCCGCGCTGATCTATTCCGTGCTGGCGACGTGGGTCACGCACCTTGCGGGGCGCAGGCTGGCGGGGCTGCAGTTTTTCCAGCAGCGCGCCGAAGCCGACTTCCGCTACAGTCTTGTCCATGTCCGCAACAATGCCGAAGGGATTGCCCTGTACCGGGGCGAGGGAGAAGAACAGGCCGGGCTGAACCGGTCGTTTTCGCAGGTATACGGCAATTTCCTTACCATCATGCGCCGGACCAAATGGCTGGGGCTGCTGACGACGGGGCTGGAGGTCGTGTCGGGCAACTTCGCGATGCTGATCGGTTCGATCCGCTATTTCGCGGGCAAGATGACGTTCGGCACGCTCATGCAGCTTGTCATGGCGTTTTCGCGCGTGCAGGGCGCGCTGGGGTGGCTGTCCACATCCTATGCCTCGCTGACGACATGGCATGCGGAGGTCGCGCGTCTGGCCACTTTCCAGCGTGTGATGGACCGCGCGCAGGCCATGCGTGACGAGGTCACGGTGGTGTCCGCCCCGCCCACCGCGAACCTGCAGGTCAGCGGACTGGATGTCTTCCGTCCCGACGGCGCGCCACTGCTGCGCAATGTCGATTTCACGCTGGAACATGGGCAGATGACGGTGGTGACCGGGCCGTCAGGCACCGGCAAATCCACGCTGTTCCGCGTGCTGGCGGGGATATGGCCGTTCGCCACCGGCACCATTACGCAGCCGGACGTGGCGATGATGTTCGTGCCCCAGCGGCCCTACGTGCCCACCGGCACGCTGCACCGGGCCGTGACCTATCCTGCCGGGGTGGAGGCCTACGCGGAAGCGGATGTGATCCGTGCCCTGCAGCAGGTCGGACTGGGCGCCCTTGCGCCACGGATCGAAAGCGAGGAGGCATGGGGCCAGATCCTGTCCCCCGGTGAACTCCAGCGTCTGGCTTTCGCGCGTATCCTGCTGGCGCGGCCGGGCTGGGTGTTCCTTGATGAATCAACATCCAACCTTGATGCGGAATCGGAAGCGGCGCTGTACGCGCTGCTTCGTCAGGCGTGTCCGGACATGACGGTTGTCTCCATCACGCATCGGGAAACGGTGGTGGCGATGCACGTCAACCGCGTGGACCTGTCCCCCTTTGCCGTGCCGGCAGCACCCGCGGGCAGCGGCGGAACCGTCAGCGCGCTTTCTGCATCGCCGCAACCATAAGATCGGTATTGTGCCGCATCATGGTGATGTAGTCGGGTGCAGGACCACCGGGGGGGGACAGTGCTTCGGCATACAGTTCCCCGCCGGGACGCGCATCCGTCGCGCGTGCCACCTGCTGGACCATGCGGGGATCGGTTGCGTTTTCCAGGAAGTAGGTGGTCACACCCGTCTGGCGGATCTGCTGGATCAGGCTGGCGACATCCCCGGCCGAGGCTTCCGTCTCGGTTGACAGACCCTGCGGGGCCATGAACGTCAGGCCATAGGCGCGCCCGAAATAGCCAAAGGCGTCATGGCTGGTCAGGATACGCCGATGATCGGCCGGAATGGTGGCGATGCGTTCGCGGATGTCATGGTCCAGCGTACGCAGCTGCGTGACATAGGTGGCGGCGGACGCGCGGAAGCTGTCGGCATCCGCCGGGTCGATGGCGATCAGCGCATCACGGATGTTGTTGGTCCAGATGATGACGTTGGACACGCTGTTCCACACATGCGGGTCCGCTTCGGCCTGGTGCCTGCCCGGCGGGGTATAGAGGCTGATCCCGTTGGATACGATAACGGGCGTGCCATGGTACCCCGCCGCATGCGCAAGGCGGCTGAACCATGTTTCCAGTCCCTCGCCACTCATGAACACGATATCGGCCTGCCGCAGTTGACGGGCGTCGTCGGGGGACGGTTCGAACTCATGCGGGTCGCCATCGGGCGGCACTAGTGACGTGACATGCACATGCGTGCCGCCGACATGGGCTACGACATCGGCCAGCACGGTAAAACTGGCGACCGCCTGAACCGTATGGGACGCAGGCGCCGCATGGGCAGGCATGATGGACAGAACCCCGCAGAGGCCCAGCAGGCAGGACAGGCGGCGCATGGGCACGAACTCCATATAACTGTTAAAAAACAAAATGTTCCGGATGCCGTCTTTTTCAGAAAGGCGGCGTACATGACATGCGGGTGTTCGTATGACCGGCTGGCCATCCTGTGGATCGGCCACTGAACCTGTCCTCAGACAATCAGGAATGGGCCGCGCGCAGGCCTGCGGGCGACATGACAAGCGAAAGGACATACAGCACGCTGCACGTCAGGATGATCGATGGTCCCGCCGCCAGGCGGAAATGATAGGACACCAGCAGTCCGATCAGCCCCGCCACCATGCCTGTCAGGGCGGACAGCGCCATCATGGGCAGTAGCCGGCGCGTCCACAGGCGTGCGGTCGCGGCGGGCACCATCATCATGCCTACCGACATAAGCGTGCCCAGCGCCTCGAACCCCGCCACAAGGTTGATGACGACCAGAAACAGGAACGCCATGTGGTACAGCCCGCCCTGTCCGCCGGTCATGCGCATGAAGCCGGGATCGACACATTCCATGACCAGCGGCCGCCAGATGATGGACAGCAGGGCAATGGTGAGCGTCGTGATGCCGCCCATCAGGTACAGCGCCGGTGCGTCAATGCCCAGTATGGTACCGAACAGCACATGCAGCAGGTCGATATTCGACCCGCGCGCGGAGACGATCAGTACGCCCAGCGCCAGAGAAGTCAGGTAGAAACTGGCGAAACTGGCATCTTCGGCAAGCTGGGTGCGTCTGCTGACCAGACCGGCCAGCAGGGCCACGCCCAACCCCGCCACGATACCGCCCAGCCCCATGGCAGTCAGCGACAGGCCACCCGCCAGCAGGAACCCGATGGCGGCCCCCGGCAGGATCGCGTGGCTCATCGCATCGCCAATCAGGCTCATCCGCCGCAACTGCAGCATGACGCCAACCGGCCCCGCCCCCATGCCAAGGGTCACGGACGCCACCAGCGCGCGGCGCATGAAGCCGAACGACGCAAAGGGGTCCCATAACGTGGACAGGATGCTCATGCCTGCATTCCCGTTTCCGGCCACGGATCCCGTGCCCCGCCATAGGCGCGCTGCAGGGTGACCGGTGTCAGGATGTCGGGCGTCCGGCCCCATGTCGCTCGCCCGGCGTGAAGCAGCACGACATCGGGAAAGCAGGTGCGGATCTGGTGAATGTCATGCAGCACGGCAATGATGGTGCGGCCCTGCGCATGCCATTCACAGACCAGCGCCAGCAGGTCCTGCGTCGTGGGCGTATCCAGCGCGGTAAAGGGTTCGTCCAGCACGATGACCTGCGCATCGGTCATGAGCAGCCGGGCAAAAAGCAGGCGTTGGAACTGGCCTGCGGACAGGGCCGAGATCATGCGCTCCGCCTGACCTTCAAGGTTGACGCGCCGCAGGGCCGCCGCCGCGCGCAGGCGTACCGTCCGGTCCGCCCGGCCAAAGGCTCCGGTCTGTCGCCATGCCCCGCCCAGGACCATGTCGGTCACGCTTATGGGAAAGTTCCGGTCGATGATACGGGCCTGCGGCAGGTAGCCAAAGTCACGCGGGCCAAGGCCACCGCGCGTGATCGTTCCCTGCGCCAGTGGCAGTTCGCCCATTATGACACGCAGCAGCGTGGACTTGCCGGTACCGTTGGCGCCGGCAATGGCTGTCATGCTGCCGGGACTGAAGCTGCCGCTGACATGCTGCCAGACCGGCTGGCCGCCCATCGTGGCGGCGGCATCTTCCAGCCGGATCGTACCATGGGTCATGGCGCCGCCACGGCCCATGCGATCAGTGCCCATAATACCGCGCATGGCAGGGTCATGCACGCCAGGCGCTGCCACCATGCGCGCGCCATCCATGTCAGTGGCAGCGGGGAAGGGGGAACAGCGGGGGCGGGATGATGCATGGCTGTCCGTCTGCCTTGGTCCGGGGACAATGTGGAAACAGGAGGGGAAAGCGGCATGGGGACGACCAGAGTGTTATAATATAACATATTCTTATAGCATGGACTTGCCGACCGTCAAGGGAAGGCGGCATGGTGCCTTCCTGACATCATGAACAGGCTGGTCCGGACAGGTGACGTTTCATACATGGCTGCTGTTTGCGGCCACCGCTTTTGTATTATCCGCAATGCCGGGACCGAACATGATGCACGTCATGTCCACCAGCATCCGGTATGGGGTGCCGCGCAGTGTCGGGGTCATGGCGGGGTGCATGCTGGCGATCGTGCTGGTGGTCAGTGCATCGCTGGCAGGCATGGCGGGGGTGCTGGCGGCCTCGCCACGGCTGTTTGCGGTATTGCGGGTGATCGGGGCCGCGTATCTGGTGTTCCTGGGCGTGCGGGTATGGCGCGCGCGGGACGGGGCGGGCGATGACGGGGTGGATATGGCCATGTTGCCGCCCGTCGCCATGCGGGACCTGTTCCGTGACGGGTTCCTGACCGGGATCAGCAATCCCAAGCTGCTGCTGTTCGCCGCGGCCTTCCTGCCGCAGTTTGTCAATCCTGCCGCCGCGCGCATGCCGCAATATATCATTCTGGTCGTGACCTTCGCGGCGGTGGAGGTGTTCTGGTACGGGATTTATGCCGGTGGTGGGCGCGTCCTGTCCGCATGGCTGCGCACGCCGGTGGTGCGGCGGGTTTTTTCCATCGTGACCGGGCTTGTGTTCATGGGGTTCGGGGCCATGCTGCTGCTGACGCGCATGTAGGAAGGGCAGTGGCCAGCAGGTAGCCCTCGCTACCCCGCGCACCCGCTTGTGATGCCGGGCGGGGGCGCGAAAGCCCGGCGGTGTGCCCATATTCCCTTCAACCATAAAGGGAAGGAACGCCAGCATGACCGAACCCACGATCAGGGACTGTCCCATCGGCCTTGATGCCACCGGCACACGGCGCGAGAAGGATTCGATGGGGGGAATCGATGTTCCCGCAAACCATTACTGGGGCGCGCAGACACAGCGCAGCCTTGTGCATTTTTCGATCGGGCGGGACCATATGCCCATCGAGGTCTGCCACGCCTACGGCATCGTCAAGAAAGCGGCGGCGCAGGTCAATGCGGCCGACGGGCGCATGCCGCAATGGAAGGCTGACGTCATAAGCCGCGTTGCGGATGAGGTGATCGCGGGCAGGCTGGATTCCGAATTCCCGCTTTTTGTCTGGCAGACCGGATCGGGCACCCAGACGAACATGAACGTGAACGAGGTCATCGCCAACCGCGCCATCCAGCTTCTGGGCGGGACCGTCGGGTCCAAGACCCCCGTACACCCCAATGATGATGTCAACATGGGGCAGTCGAGCAACGATTCCTTTCCCACCGCCATGCATGTCGCAACCCTGCTGGAAATCGACAGCCGCCTGCTGCCGCGCGTGCGTGAATTGATCGAAAGCCTGCGCACGAAGGCCGAGGAATGGATGCAGGTGGTCAAGATTGGCCGTACCCACCTGCAGGACGCTGTGCCACTGACGGTGGGGCAGGAATGGTCCGGCTGGGCGCAGCAGCTTGAAGATGCGCTGGAAGCGGTCGAGGCCGCGCGCCCCGGCCTGCTGCAGCTTGCGGCGGGCGGGACGGCGGTGGGCACCGGCCTGAACGCCCCGCCGGGCTTCAGCCGTGCCATTGCCGGACGCATTGCCGCGCTGACCGACAGGCCGTTTGTCACCGCGCCCAATAAATTCGCGGCCCTTGGCGGGCTGGACGCCATGGTACGGGCATCCGCCGGCCTGCGCGGGGTGGCGGTCACGCTGCTCAAAATCGCCAATGACATGCGCCTCCTCGGGTCCGGGCCGCGCTGTGGTCTGGGCGAACTGCGCCTGCCGGAAAATGAACCGGGGTCTTCCATCATGCCGGGCAAGGTCAATCCGACCCAGTGCGAGGCAATGGTCATGATCTGCACACAGGTGCTGGGTAATGATGCCACCGTGGCCTTCGCGGGTAGCCAGGGGCAGCTTGACCTGAACGTGATGCGCCCGGTCATTGTGGCCAATGTGCTGCATGCCATCCGGATCCTTGCCGATGGCTGCCATAATTTCCGGGTCTTTTCGGTCGAGGGCACGAAGCTGAACCGCAAGCGCATTGATTCTTATGTAGCGGGTTCGGTCATGCTGGTCACAGCACTCAGCCCCGAAATCGGGTATGACCGGGCGTCCGCCATCGCCCATCAGGCCATGGAGCATGACATCAGCCTGCGGGAGGCCGCCCTTGCCTCGGGCTTTGTGGATGAAGTGACGTTTGACCGTCTTGTCCGCCCGCTGGACATGGTGGGCAAGGGCGTGGGTGGAGCCTGATGCCTGAAAGCAGATAAAAGTATTTGGCGAAGCTTTTTTTCAAAAAGCTTCGTTAAACGCCGCCTTTTTAAAAAAAGGCGGCGCCCGGAAACTTGAGATCTAAGAGGGCGCGGCCCCCTGCGTGTTCACCTGCAGGGTAAACAGCGCATCGCCCGCGCACATGAACAGCACATCCCGCTTTGGGCCGCCGAATGTCAGGTTCGATACCCCGCGCGGCAGGCGCAGTCGCCCGATCATGTGGCCGTGGGGGTTGTACACCACAACACCACACAGCCCCAGCGGCCCGTTGGCCCCGCACCACAGGTTGCCGAAAATATCGGTGCGCATGCCGTCGGGAATCATCTGGTGGCCATTGAGCATCATGTCGGCGAAGGGGCGCAGGTTGCGCACGTCGCCGCCCACCACGTCACCTGCATGGATATGCTGGTCACCGCCATGACCGTCCTGTCCCGGTCCGGGGCCATCGGAAATGACATAGACGATCTTTCCATCAGGTGAGAACGCAATTCCGTTCGGGTCCGGCAACTGCTGCTGTGTCAGGACGGCGCGGACATCGCCGGTGGCCGGGTCCACGCGGAAAGACATGGTCTTCCTGCCGCCTGTGTCCGCCAAACTGGGTCACGACTTCCCCATCCAGCGTCCAGCGTTCGATCCCGTTGCGGTTGGCGGGTGCACCGGGGGCGTCGGGGTGGCCTTCCACGATCGTGTCGCCATAACCGGGATCGGTAAACCAGACACTGCCATCGGGGTGGACCGCCACGTCATTGGGGGAGTTCAGAGGTGCGCCGCCGTAACTGTCGATCAGTACGCGGCATGACCCGTCATGTTCCCACCGGACCACGCGGCGCATGCCGTGTTCGCAACTGACCAGACGGCCCTCATTATCAAAGGCATTGCCGTTGCTGTTGTAGGAATAGTCACGGAAGACCGAAACCGCACCATTTTCCCACAAATAGCGGTACTGCTGGGCACGGATCGTATCACTCAGCAGCAGGAAGCGTCCTTCGCTGTTCCATGCCGGGCCTTCCAGCCATCCGCCGCCACGCCATGCCAGTTTCAGGCCGGCATTGGCGTAGGCCAGATTACCGAAGCCGGGATCAAGTACCAGTATGTCCGGGTCCGGCAACGGCGTGACCGGTGCATCCGCCCCCCATTGCCGGGGCGGGGTGGAGATCACGCTTGCCGGTTGCGGCAGGTTGTCCGCAGCTATCGCGCGGGTGGACAGGCCACCTGCCCATAATCCGCCCGTAACCAGCCCCCCGGCCAGCAGGGCGCGCCGGGTGGGTGGGAACGGACAGGTGACTGGTGGCATGGAACGCGCCTTTCTGCTGTGGGACCAATCCTCCCGTTCAGGCCGGGGGGCAGGGCAGTCAGTTCAGTTTTCGATATTCTGCAGCACTTCAAACCCTTCGAACACCGGGGGGCCGGCCATGAGCGGCTTGCGGTTGCCCGCATGGGCGTGGGCGGCGCGGAACTGTTCCGACTGCGTCCAGCCGACAAAGGCTTCATACGATTCCCATACGGTGTGCGAGGCGTAGAGGATGTAATCCTCATGCGTGGGGCCCTTGAGGAACTGAAAACTGACAAAGCCGGGCACGGTGCGCAGGTGGACTTCACGCCCCAGCCAGCGTTCACGGAATTCCTGCTCGTTTTCTGGCGGGATACGGAAACGGTTCATGGCAATGTACATGGTGTGCTTCTCCTGTTCTGTCGTCCGGTGGCCCCTAGCGACCCCCGGATACCGTCATCACGCTGCCTGTCATATACGATGATGCGGGAGAAAGGAGAAAGGCCACCGCCTGCGCGATTTCGTCCACATGCCCCACCCGCCCCATGGGGACGACAGTTTCCGCCAGTTTCGCGGTTTCGGGCGGTACCATGTCGGTTGCGGTCAGGCCGGGGGCAACAGCGTTGACGCGTATGCCTTCCCGCGCGACTTCATTGGCCAGGCCACGGGTAAAGGTCTCGACCGCTGCCTTGCTTGCGGCATAGGGAACCAGCCCCGGCAGCCCACCCAGACGCGCCGCGACGGAGGACAGGTTCACGATTACGCCGCCCTTTCCGCCATGGCGGGTGGACATGCGCCGCACGGCCTCGCCCGATGCCAGCATGGTGGCGCGGATATTGATGTTGAACAGGGTATCCAGTGTTTCGGCGGTCTGTTCATCAACCCGCACCTTCGTGCCGGTAATGCCTGCATTGTTGACCAGTCCCGTCAGCGGCCCGAGATCGGCTGCCTGTTCAAACAGGGTGCGGATTTCTTCAGGCTTCGATATGTCGGCCCGGATCGCCAGTGCCCGCCCGCCGTGGGCCGTGATGGTGCGGGCCAGTTCTTCCGCCGGGGCGGCGTTGGCGGCGTAATTGATGGCGACGGCATGGCCTTCACGTGCCAGCAGGCTGCTTATGGCATGGCCGATGCCCCGGCTGCCCCCTGTTACGATCACGACGCCGGGTGATGGCGCGGGGGTGGAATTGACGCTGTTCATGAACCCGTCCTGCCTGCTGTGCTGATATCAGATGAGACGATCATAGGCCCGCGGGCGGGCATGCAAACAGGAAAACATGCCGACCCGCAGGCCATGGGCGTATATCAGCCATCCAGCCGCGACAGGTGCGGCAGCAGGTCGGACAGGCCCTTGATGGTGGCGTTGTGGGACAGTCCCGTCTCGGCAGAGAAGCGGTCGATGACCGGGGCGGGAATCAGCCGGGTCACCACATCTTCCCCAACCGGGGTATTGGTCGGATGGTTTTCCCATTGCGTGACCTGCGCCTCCAGCCCCGCCCTGCGGGCGCGGTCATGCAGGTCGCGCCGTCCGGGGCTGCCGGCATCACCCATATAGGCGATGACCGCGCTCATCAGGCCGGATGTATCGGTGCGCGCGCCTGTCAGCACATCCGCAACCTTGTCTGCCGTCTGTCCGATCTGGTCTGTTGCTGCTTTGGCCATGGGTTGGCTCCTTCAATAATCAGTGGGCAGGGATATGAAGCCAACGTAGGCAGGGGCGGATGTGTCCCATCACGGATTTATGAAGAAAAGACGTGAATTCCCGCGGGAACTTTTTGCAGCCTGCATCTGCATCGTTCCATGATGGCAGCACTGCATGGATGTGTCTTGACTCAGGCGGCAAACTGCAATGCGCTGGATGATATAACAAAAATTGCCATGTCATTATCTGAAGGGAGACAGCCAGATGCAATGCATTCCCGCCGTGTGGCGTTATGGGGCGCACGGCCTGATCTGGACATTCCATTTTACCATGGCCGTCGTACTGGTCAGTGCCAGCGCGCATGCCGCAGGACGTGAGGACCAGGCCAGCGCCTGCAAGGGCGATGTCTTCCGGCTGTGCTTTCTTGACATTCCGAACGAAAAACTGATGACGGAATGCCTGGAAAGCAAGCTTGATCAGCTTTCCCCCAAATGCCGCGCCATGTTCGAAGATGACGAGGCACAGGACGCCGAACACAGGCAGGAAGATGCGGCAGTTGCCCGGGAAGTCGCGCCCACGCACTGACCACGCATTTGACGGGTCGGGGGATTGTGTCCACACAGGACCGTAATGATGATGCTTCCAGCCCACCGGAAAACCGTGACCCTTCCCGATCGTGCCCCGACCATCATGTGGTTTCGTGATGACCTGCGCCTTATGGATAATCCCGCCCTGTGTGATGCTGCTGCACGCGGGCCGGTCATATGCCTGTATATCCACGACCCGGCCTTTCCGCTGGGCGGTGCGGAAAAATGGTGGCTGCACGGGGCGCTGACGGCGCTGGACCATGACTTGGGCGCATGTGGTGGCCGGCTTTGGATCATGGCCGGGGACTCGCGGGAAAACCTGTCCTGGCTGGTTGGCCAGACCGGGGCGGAGGGTGTGGTGTGGAACCGGCGTTATGGCCCTCATGCCCGGCAGGTGGATGCGGACATAAAGGCGGCATTGAAGGCGCGCGGAATCGACGCATGCAGCCATCCCGGCAACATGCTGCATGAACCGTGGCAGGTCCGCACGAAGCAGGGCACACCTTTTCGCGTCTTCACGCCCTGGTGGCGTGCCGTGCAGGCCATGGGGGCGCCCCTGCCCCCGCTGCCTGCGCCCGTCCGGACCACCTTCGCGCCAGTCCCGTCCGCGGTTGCGGACCGGCTTGTGGCGGTTCCGGACCTTGCCCTTCTGCCTGTGCGGCCTGACTGGGCAGGAGGATTGCGCGGGCAATGGCAACCGGGGGAGGCGGCGGCCCATGCCCGTCTGGATTCCTTTGTTGCGGAACAGGTTCATGGCTATGCCACGCGGCGTGAACTGCCCGCGCAACCTGCCACATCGGGACTGTCGCCCTATCTGCGCTTTGGTCATGTATCCGCCCGGCAGATCTGGCACGCGGTGGATGCGACAGGACAGGGAGATCAGGATACCGCCTGTTTCCTGAGTGAAGTGGGATGGCGGGATTTCGCGCAGTCCACCCTGTTTGACTTTCCCGATCTGGGCACGACCAATCTGCGCAGTGAATTCAACGGCATGCCATGGCGGCATGATCCGGCGGCGCTGCGGGCGTGGCAGGCAGGGAAAACCGGCTATCCCATTATTGACGCGGGCATGCGTGAGCTATGGCATACGGGCTGGATGCATAATCGCGTGCGGATGATTGTTGCGTCATTCCTGACCAAGCATCTGCTGACTGACTGGCGCGCGGGTGCAGCGTGGTTTGCCGATACGCTGGTGGATGCGGATGCCGCCAGCAATCCCTTCAACTGGCAATGGGTGGCCGGGTGCGGGCTGGATGCCGCCCCCTATTTTCGCATATTCAACCCGGTATCGCAGGGGGAGAAATTCGATCCCGCTGGGGAGTATGTACGGAAATGGGTGCCTGAAATCGCCCGTCTGCCCGATAAATACATCCATGCGCCATGGAAGGCCGGGTCTGTTGCCCCTGCCGGATATCCCCCGCCCATCGTGGATCTGGCAGGTGGGCGTGCGCGTGCCCTTGCGGCTTGGAAATCACTATAAGACTTTGAAATAAGTCGTATTTTCAGAAAGTGGACAGATTTTACGTTGGGTGTTAAGAAGCTTGCCTAAAATAGGAAGTAAATTCTATTATTGTAAACATTATTTAAAATATAAATAAAGGAATTCAAACGCATTCTGGATGTTTTTTTCGGTCATTGGAATGCGGAATAAAGAATTTGTTTCTGTAAAAAAACGTAATTTCAGGTGCTTTTTTCAATCATGTTCCTCAGATGGAACATGTATATGTAACAGGGGACGACACTACATGGGCAGGCGGTCCGGTTCTGCAACAGCCATTTCGTACAGTGGAGGACGCCTCGCCTGTAGCGGCGGGCACTTCGATATGGATATGATCCGCCGCGCCGTTGCCCGCTCCCGCAGTGGCTGCAGGCATATATCCGCGATTTCCCTGCAGTCGATCCTGGCCTGTTCCGGTGCGTGGATCAGCCTGTGCCTGCATGAACTGCATGACTGGAACCAGGGAATTTTTGGTATTGATGGCGGGACGATCGTCATCACCCCGTCCCGGTCGGATGGTGCCACCATCCTGCCGGTTGAGGTACGACGGGGCGGTGGCAGCCTGATATTCAGTGCAGCGGAAAAAACGGATGGCCTGCTGCTGGTGCACCTGACCCGCATGCATGACGTCCATGCCTGCGTGCAACTGGTGTTTCAGGGCTGTGCGCGCCAGTTTGCCTGTTACGATCCCATGACCGACATGACCCTTGTCGGCCTTATGCCAAAGCAGGAAAAACCCGATGGCTGGGTGGCGGTGCGTCTGGAGGGGAATCCGTGGCATATCGATCATTCCGCCGCGACGGGGGAACCACGTCCGCCTGTCCCAATGCGGGAATGGCAGGCTGCCGGACAGGATGCGATTATCCTGCGCCTGCCTGCATAATACCAACGGTTATGGGCACTGACCTGTGTGAGCCCACTTTCTAAGACCGATGGATCGAATGGTGTCAGGCAAGGCGGCAAGATTATTCCAAGCGGAAC
>NZ_NKTX01000029.1 GCF_003207815.1 Komagataeibacter oboediens
CGCACCCGGCCGAGGCTATGTAGAGCATCGCATTGACCACCTCGCGCATATCCGTCGTGCGAGGGCGACCGCCCCGTTTCGCAGGGGGCACAAATGGCATGATCAAAGCCCATTCCCCGTCCATCATATCCGATGGATATCGCAGTCCTTCCCGGCTATGTTCACGTCGGGCAATACCAGTCCATGTCACCATTCACTCCATCTCTTCGTAAAGACGGATGAATCACAACAGGCTGGTATTGTTCAAAAACTTTCGGATCAGGCTCTGAGTGAATTGCACAGGGAATCATCATTATCCATTCTGGATATGCCGCGTATGATTGATTCTGTGTCAAAAGCATCGACAATCAGTGCGGCATGACCGCAGACTTCCTTAAGACCGCCTTCTGCTGAGCACATGACCGGTATTCCAGCCTGAAAGGCTTCAAGAACCGGCAGGCCAAACCCTTCCGCAATGGACGGGAACAGGAGGGCACGGGCATTTTTCAGCAGGAAACGCAGGACAGGGCGCGGAAGATAGTCAGAGTACACGACCCGGCCCGCATCCACGCCTTTCTTTATGATCCGGACAATCGGCCTGTTCTTCCAGCCCGCCGCCCCAACGATCAGAAGTTTGCGGGACGTATTGTACGACAGGAAACTTTCAACAAGTCGATAAATGTTCTTTTTGGGCTCCAGTGCGCCAATGAATATGAAATATTCACCGGCGGAAATGCCAAACATGTTGTGTAGTTCATTTTTTTCGTATTCCGACCCCGTGTAGTTTTTGTTTGGATCGGAGACGGAAGGATATGCAACGTATGTATTTTCCGTTGAATCAGGAAAGAATTTATTGATTTCCTGTCGTGATGCTTCTGATACAGTGCAGATTGGTCCCTGTTTCCTGCAGATATCCCGTATCAGGTTATAGTAATATTTCTTGTTGTCCGCTGTGGTTGTCGGCAGACGCAGTGGAACCAGATCATGGATGGTATATATATTTAATGATTTGTTGACCGAAATGGGGAAAGGGTATGTCCAGTGCATGATCGCGGGTGGATCAGGTATATTGACCCGGAGAAACTGCCCGGTCAGACGATAATATGCCTGTGCCCGATGGAACAGATTCCAGACATTCAGAATTCGATCGGCCTGAGGCAGGTTTTCGACAAAGATACGACGATCGACATGCCCGGTCATGGGGACTTCGACGGCCGTGCGTCCGGCTGCGTCCTGAATGGTATTCTTCCACCATTTGGGTCGTAACGGGGATGATGAGCGTGGCTGGACATTTCCGCCCAGCCGGTCAAAGAACATGACTTCCCGTAAGGTAGGCGCCATTTTCTCCGTTATGTCCATGCCGTAGAGAACATCTACGTCGTGGCTCAAAAACTTGAGTGCATAGGTCAGGTTGCGCGCATAGGTTGCAACGCCCGTGCCACGCGGCAGGGAAAGGTTGAAGCCATCTATGCCAATACGCAGGGAAGAGAACTGATCCAATTACGCCTCACTTGCTGATGCACCCTTACATCACGTAAGGCATAAACACCCGTGTCCAGACCACGTTACCAAAAGGTCCATCTCATTTACATGAGATGTTATTCCTTGCCTACCTGATGACCTGCCACAAAAAGCAACCCGGACGATTTTTTTTCCTGATCTGCCGGGCGCAGGTGATAAAACATGTCACCCTGTCTGGATGGGGTCTGGTGCATGGGTTGGCGCAATTGGTGGTGTGGTCTAGAAACACCTGGATATATTTCTGATAACCGCGTCATTTCAGGCAGGCGTTACGCAATGAAGATCGTTCAAAAAGTTATTTCCAGAGTGAACGTAACGAATACCAGAACCAGAATTTGCAAAGCGATTGACGCCGGTGACTGGCCCCTTGTCCTCCGTTTCCGACGCAGGCAGACAGAATACTTTCCCAGATCCGCATCGGCGTGGCTGCAATATGGGCATGCCCTGAAGGAATGCGGTTTTTATGACCTGGCGGATGACGCCTATCTCAAGGCGCGGGATCTGGAACCGGGATCTGGTGAAATCAGCCTCCAGCGTGGTCACCTGCAGAAGCTTCGCGGGAATATCGGTGCGGCCTTCGCACTGTATTCCGCTGCACTGGAAGGATGGCAGGGGGATGCAGCCCCTGTTCAGGTCGAGATTGATCACCTCAGGGGACTGGCGGCGGCACTTGTCTCACGCGGGGTCTTCCCGGATCGCGATGAACTGGATTGCGCGGTCTATATCTCTTCCGTCTGCAAGGTATTCGAAGAAAGCGACCGGACGGATATGAGCCACCGTATTGGCCGATCCGATTATTCATACGCCTTTGCACTGAAGGGTTTCGCCAGGGCCCTGGACGATCTGGGCATCGATTACCAGATTCTGAATGAAGTGGCAGGTATTGCCAATATCCGGAATATTTCGACAGCGAAAAAAATCATCCATATCGGCTTCTATCCGCCTGAAAAGATAAATCTCCTGAAAGGCGCATATAATATCATCTGTTTTGCCTGGGAGTTCGAACGTCTTCGTTTTCCGGAGGAGAACCTGTCCTATAACGCGTTCAGTGACCAGGCATCCATGCTGGCCCTGGCTGACGAATTGTGGGTACCGTCGCAATATGGCGTAGAAAGCGTGAAGCGGTCCGTACGGAATATCGTGACCTACATGCCGTCGCCAGCGGTGATCGATCGCAATGTGGGCTGGCGGCCCAAACCGCAGACCAGACGTGCAATCAGCACGGCAGCAGCGTCGCTCAGGAATGTGTCCTGGGTTCCGCTCAGCATTATGCCAAGAATTCAGGATATCATGAGCCACGATGCGCAGCGGCATGCCGCATCGCTGCAGAAGATCCTGTTCAATCATGCCGACAGCAGCGCCAACCCGATCATTTATGTCGCCCTCTTCAACGCGTATGATTACCGCAAGAACATCGACAGCCTGATCCGCGGGTTTGATGCGTTCTCGCGGGAATACCCGAACGCCTATCTTTTCCTAAAGGTGGCGGATGAGCAGAAGCTCGACAACGGCCCGAACGCCAGTGTCCTTCATGGGCAGATGTCGTCACCTGACAGTCTGGTCCCATCGGTCAGCAGCCGGAATATCTGGCTGACCCGGGAGACATTGACGCGGGAACAGCTCAATACATTGTTCGACGTCTCGCGTTTCTATGTCTGTCCGGCGATTGCGGAGGGTCAGAACCTTCCCCTTATCGAAGCGATGGCACGCCGGTCTGTCCCGGTCAGCGTGCGCCATACGGCCATGAACGACTATATTCAGGAAGATAATGCGGTGATCATGACGCACCGGACGATACCGGCCCCTATAGGCTTTGCAGAGCGGTACCAGATGTTTGGCGTCACGTTGTACAAGGCGGGGATTGAGGATGTGTACGACGCACTTGTCCGCTCCGTCGCCATTCCCGAGGACGGGTATGAAAAGATGGCCACTGCGGCCTTCGACACCGTACAGACCGCCTTTGGTACCCACAGGCTGTCCGAACGTCTTGACCAGCTATTATCCTGATGGGGCCGAATCATGAGTAAAGTAAAAGCTGTCTTTGATGTTGCTCCCTTGCTGGAAGACCACTGGACCGGAATTTCAAATGTCATAGGGGCGATTGCAGAAAAGGCGATTGCGGACGACAGGATCGACTGGACATTCTGTTATGAAATACTGCCGCTTCCGCGGCCCCTGATCGAGAAGCTTCTCGGAGATCAGAGCGGGGCGCACAGTGGCGGCCTGTTCCACGATGCGGCAATAAATGGCCGAAGCCTGGATTTCCTGCAGGCGCGGGAATACGTGGCGGTGTTTCCGCATGTAAAGCCCGTGCGGCGGTATTTCCGCAAGGAAGCACTGATCGTGCATGACCTGAGTCCGCTGCTGACCCCGTTCTACCATAATCAGGATAATATTGATCATTTCGCCAACCGCATCAAACACGATATTGAATCGTCCGATCATTATTTCTGCGTTTCGGAAGCAACGCGCGGCGACGTGGAACTGTATTTCCAATGCCCCCGTGAAAAGACATCGGTGATCCGTCTTGGCACGTCGTTCGATCCGTGTGATCTTTCCCTTGCGCTGGACGGTGCGCGGCGGGGCATTACGGTGGAACCCTATGTCGTTGTGCTGGGTACGCTCGAACCCCGCAAAAATGCTGCGATTGTCCTGGAATTCCTGTTGGAAAATCCTCAGTTCGGGCGGGATTACAAGTTCATTTTCATCGGCCGCGACGGCTGGCTGGATGAAAAGGGACGCCTGTTACGCCTTCTTGTGGAGAATGGCATTCCGACGGAACAGGTCGTGTTCACCGGCTTCGTTCCCCCCGAGCAGCGGGCGATCCTCCTCGCCAATTGCGCTTTCTGTATCTATCCCTCATTTTTCGAAGGCTTTGGCCTGCCGATCCTTGAGGCCGCGACACTGAACAAATTTACGGTGTGTTCGAACGCATCAAGCATGCCCGAAGTGGCGCCGGACAGAAGTATCTTTTTCGATCCGAACAGCCTCGATGAGTTTTCCGAAGCAATGTATATCGCGCATCGGTGCGCGCTGATCGGACGGTCATCGCGGACGTCCCTGACTGATACGCTGCGTCGGGGGCGGGAGGCCGGCTGGGACCAGTGTTACGGGGAAATCGCCAGATGGGTGCTGGAGACCGCATGATGACCGTCAATCCATTCAAATATGCCGCGGTCGCAGCAGTAAGAGACATGTCCATCGATGGTGATGTCATGACGCTGACCGTATGTTTCGAAACCCCTGACAAACCGGTTGCGCTTGCCCTTTTCGCGGGGGATGTGCCGATCAGCTATGTCAGGGTGGTCTGCGATCCGGCCGTCAGTTCCACCGTTGCGGATGGCAAATCTTACGGGCGGGCGGTCATTTCAGGGATACGTACGGCATATGGCCTGAATGATACGCCCGTGCTGCAATGCGCGCGATCCGGAAGGACGCTTTTTACCCTGCCAGTTCCACATGATGAAACCATGAGCGCGAAGCCGCCGGTACGGCATATGTCCGTCAGTGATCTCGTGCTTGAACTTGATCCGGGGCATCTTTCCAGTATTGATGATCTTGTTCCGTATGCAGTCGAATTTTATAAAGAAAAAGGAAAGAACTGCTTTATCGATACAGTCTATCATATGTTCCTGAAGCGAGGCCCCGCAGCCGGGTTCGAACAGAAAAGGACGTTTGATGAAAAGAATCTGCCGCGGTCTCTGCGCAGGTTTCTCAATGATGTGTACGACAGTAAAGAAGCACGGAAATTCTGGATCCGGCGCATTCCGGGGTCAGCCAGCGACGATTTTTCATTCCGACTGTAAACCAGTTATCCAGGGTCGCTATGAAACGAGACCATGATCCTGCCCGGAGATGTTTTACAATAGGGCATGGTAACACTTTAAATACAGACACATCTTTCATTGCCTGAGCAATAATTTTTCATGTCCACGACCGGGGATAGCCCCGGTCACGTGTGGCTACAGGCACGGTTTCTGTATCCGATAGCCGTCAGGGACTGGTTTTGTATGAAATACTGGCATGGGGATGAACCGGACAGATGCACCGGAAGGTTGGACTTGTAACGGTTTTGTGCCGGTCGGGAAGTGCTTATGCCACTCTTGCTTCAAAAGCGAGTGGGCTGATACCGCCCAGATATGAATGGCGTCGACGTGGATTGTAGAAACCATTGATATACTGGAAGATGGCGGCGGTAGCCTGACGGCGGGTTGACCAGTTCTGTCTCCAGAGCCATTCCGCCTTCAGGCTTTTGAAAAATGTTTCGACGGCAGCGTTGTCAAAACAGTTTCCCTTTCCGGACATTGAAGCCAGCAGCCCATGGGCCAGCAGCTTTTTCTGGAAATCATGGGAGCCATACTGGCTGCCACGATCGGAGTGGAAAATGCAGCCGGACGCCGGGTTACGCAGTCGTGCCGCCATGTCCAGGGCACGGATGGCCAGATCCTTTTTCATCCGATCGCTCGCGGCCCACCCGATCACGCGACGACTGAACAGATCGATGACGACAGCGAGGTAGAGCCAGCCCTCGGCAGTCCAGATATAACTGATATCTCCCGCCCATTTCCGGTTGGGGCCTTCAGCAAGGAAATCACCGTCCAGAAGGTTGGCCGCAATGTCAGACTGGGGGTGGCTGTCGGTTGTAATTTTGTAGCGACGGGTGCGCACGGGCCGGATCCCGTTGTCCTTCATGAGGCGGCCAACGCGACGTTCTCCGACATCAAGCCCGGCTTCCCTGAGTTCCATGGTCATGCGCGGCCGTCCGTAGGACCCGTTGCTCAGGGCAAAATGCTCACGGATATGCGTCAGTACCTTCAGATCGGTATGTTGGCGCTGGCAGGCCGGTCGGGATGTCCAGGCCCGGTAACCTCGTGCCGAGACCCGCAAAACCTGGCACAGCCTCCCGATTGGCCATTCATGCCGATGTCCGTGGATGAAAGCGAACCTCATGGCTTTTGGCTCGCGAAGAACTGGGTAGCTTTTTTTAGGATTTCCCTCTCCTCCCGCAAAATCCGGTTCTCCAGGCGAAGACGTTCATTCTCGCGGGCCAGATCAGCCTGAGGCCCTGATGCCGGCTCGTCCGGACGATAATTCACTATCCATTTCGCCAGGGTGGATTTGCCAATACCCAGGTCGGTCGCAATGCGCGTACGTGACAGTCCGCTGCTCAACGCAATCCTCACGGCCTCGCGCTTGAAATCTTCCGTATGCTTCATGGTCTCGTCGGTCTCCTGATACGAGCTTAAAACGCTCAGATGACCGGCACAAAACCGTTACAAGTCCAGGACCTCTGCATTGCCCTGTGAATCCGTTGTGATGGGGTCACCATATTTCCCATCCATTGGCAGGGCATCCGATACCTGCTGTGTGGTTTCAAAAGAGTAGGCTGCCCCATCAGCAGCGTCCTTGATCTCCCAGCTGTCTGTATAGGTATTGTTGTCGAACGTTTTCTCTGACATCTGGGTACATGCTCTCAAATGAATGGTAAACTTTGACTGTTATGAAAAACATACCACGAATTTGCATGTTATCAAGATTATTATGATCTGATAAAATTCATCTTTAACCTGTAAGATGTTCTGTAATCATATTTCTTTCCAGAACGAGTGGTATCATTTTGAAATTATATGGAATAGATGATCTACGTATAACAGGTATTCCTGTTTTTATGCAGGTCATGCTGTCCCAGTCGTTTCGACAGGACTGCCCCTCTGGTATTATTACCCAATAATGTGCAACTGCGCGCCCGCCTTACCAAAAGATGCCATAATGGGGAAAGCCGAAACCAGAACTTTCATTTTCTGTTGCGAATGTAAAACTGAAAAATGGCTGGGGGATGGACATGTTGCATAGCTATGCCAGCCGGGAAGAAATCGGACGGATTTCTGAGGTAAAGAATGCTCTGTGTCCGTAAGCCAGCATGGCGTTGAGGCGGTGCGGAACGGTGTAATGGTAACCATATTCGGCCGGTTTGAGGCGCCCTGCAGGAGATCGGCTGTCGGCCGGATCATGGAGGGCAGGGAGGCCGGCCGGGTATCATACTCATGATAAAATCTGGTCAGATATCGAAAGTATATGAAATATTCGTTTCGAACGTACCGTCGGAGCCAGGCCGCAAACACGTCTTTCCCCATTGCGCCAGACGCAAGAGCAGCCATGGTCTCGACCGTTTCCGGACCACCGACCAGCATCCGAAGCGCCATTCAGTTACAGGAAGCCGTGTCGGCACGGGGCAACTGACAGTCAGGCGGCCTTGGCGGATATATCGCGAAACTGGCCCAGATCAATCCCGGCCCGCTTTTCATTGAGCCAACGTCGCGCCAGAGGGTTAAGGCGAATGTTTTGTGGATACGTTTGCCGTTCACCATCTTCCGGGCTTGGGCCACGATACCAGACACCTTTTGGCAGCACTCTGCCTGTGGTGAAACCGATCTTCATCTTTTACGATTCTCTCATGAGAATCCCTGATGTCATTGAGTCGTATCCGAGTAACAGAAACCCGTCTGGCTCAGGATCGGCTCATGGCCCAACAGATTTAAAATCAGGATATTACCTGTAATCAGCACTATATCCACAATAGATTGCGGTAAAGTAGCTGGCGTCCCGTACGGGATTCGAACCCGTGTTGCCGCCGTGAAAGGGCGGTGTCCTAGGCCTCTAGACGAACGGGACTAAAGGCGTGAGCGGTAAGTATCCCGACACGGGGTGGGGGTCAACCCCCTGATTCAAAAATATTGAAATTATTGGGCGATCGCCGCGTCACGGATGAAAAATGTGGCGGATGTCCGGCCATTCCAGCTTTCGGCGCGCAGCCATCCCGCCAGATGCAGCGGCGGTGCGTCACGATCTTCCAGCACGGGGGCAAGCGGACTTTCATTGGCGCGGAACACCAGCGCCTTCAGCCGCGGCCCCCGGCCTTCGCCCTGCAGCGTCAGGCGCAGGGTATTGCCTTCCCGTCCGATCCGTTCGGCATAGGCCACGCGAACGCGGGGCAGTGCGATCAGCGGTTCATCATTTCCCGCGCCAAAGGGGGCCAGACGGTCCATGTCGGTTGCCAGCGCCACATCGGCGGCGGCCACGTTCACCACGGCGTCAATGGTCAGGTCCACCGCATCGGGCAGGCTGGCAGCAGTGGCCAGATGGTGGTCAAGAAACGCATGCAGGGCGGGAATCCCGTCCGCGGGCAAGCCAAAACCCGCCGCCATCGCATGACCTCCCCCCGATGACAACAGGCCCGCCTGCCGTGCCGCGATAATGGCCCCGCCCAGATCCTGACCCGGTACCGAACGGGCGGACCCCTTGACGTTCCCATCATCCAGTTCCGCGCCCACCAGAACGGGGCGGTTGAATTTTTCCTTGATGCGTCCCGCCACGATTCCGACCACGCCGGGGTGCCAGTCACGGCCACTCAGCACCAGTACGGCATGGCCCTGCGCACGTTGTGCGGCCGCCAGTTCCATGGCGCGGTCCAGAATGCCGGATTCGACGCTCTGGCGGTTGTGGTTGACGGAATTGAGCTTTTCAGCCAGCGCCTGCGCTTCCGCCGCGTCCGTGCACAGCAGCAGTCGCAGCCCCAGCCCGGAATCCGCGATACGTCCCCCTGCATTGATGCGCGGGCCAAGCGCAAATCCACACGTAAAGGCCGAAAGCGGGTCACGCGCGCCCGCGGCATCCAGCAGGGCAGCCAGTCCCGTGCGCTGCCGGCGCGCCATGACCTTCAGCCCCTGTGTGACAAAGGCGCGGTTCAGGCCGCTTAACGGCATGACATCGCATACCGTCGCCAGCGCCACGAGGTCGAGGCTGTCCATCAGTTGCGGATCAGGACGGGAATCGAACCACCCGTCACGGCGAAGGATACGCGCCGTGGCCACCACGGTCATGAACGTGACGGCGGCTGCACAGATACCATGCAGCCCCGATGGGCAGTCGGGCCGGTTCGGGTTGACCGTCGCCAGCACGCGGGGCAGCGCGCCCTGTACCTGATGGTGGTCAAGGACAATGACATCGCTGCGCGTGCTGACCTGTTCCAGCACATCGACCGCCGCCGTCCCGCAGTCCAGGCAGACGATCAGGCGTGCGCCCTGATCCTGCATGGCCTCGATTGCGGGCGTGTTCGGGCCATAGCCTTCCGTCATGCGGTCGGGAATATGGGTCAGCACCGTGCAGCCCTGACGGCGCAGGAAGTCGGTCAGCAACGCGGTGGAACAGGCGCCGTCCACGTCATAATCCCCGAACAGGCCCACCGTTTCCGCATTACGGATGGCCGTGGCCAGACGGGCCGCCGCTGCATCCATGTCGGTGAACGTGGAAGGGTCGGGCATCAGCGCGCGCAGGGTGGGGCTCAGGTAGGTTTCAACCTGTTCGGGCGCGATACGGCGCAGGGCCAGCATGCGGCCGACAATTTCCGGCAGTCCGGTCTGCTGTGCAATGGCCATGCCCATGCGGTCGGTATGGCTGGCCTGCCCGCCTTCGCGCCAGTTCCATCGCCGGCCCGTGACACTGCGGGTAACCCCCAGCACGGCTGGTTCCTGCATGTCCTGTGGCGCGGGCGACGCGGTGGCGAGGGAAAGCAGGTCGGCTGCGGACATGTAAACGGATCCTTATGGGCATGCAGGGGCGGGTGGACTGGATGGACGGCCCGTGAGGCCATCCATCCAGTACCCTAGCCTGCGTCGATACGGATCAGTACGGGTTCATCCAGTACGGCAGGCAGTTCGGCAATATGGTGCAGCGCGTGCTGCATCGCCGCTTCGTTCGTCCTGTGTGTCAGCAGCACCAGCGGCACGGCATGGGTGCCGTCGGGACGGACTTCATGTGCGTCGGCATGCTGCAGCATGCTGCGCAGCGAGACGCCATTGTCACGCAGCACCGCCGTGATGTCGGCAATCACGCCGGGGCGGTCTTCCACATTCAGGCGCAGGTAGTATTCGCCCGTGAACGATTTGCTTGGCAGTGCCACGGCCTGTGTCAGGCTGTCGGCTGCGCAGCCCCATACCGGCATGGCGGACCCACGGGCAATATCGATCAGGTCGGCGCATACCGCAGTGGCGGTCGGCCCCTCGCCCGCGCCCCGTCCTTCCAGCATGAGGCGACCGGCAAAGGCCCCTTCCGCCACCACGGCGTTGAAGACGCCGTTCACTTCCGCAATCGGCGCATCCTGCGGCACCAGGCAGGGGTGCACCCGGGCCTCGATACCGTTTTCGTGCTGGCAGGCGATACCCAGAAGCTTGATGCGGTAGCCCATCTTGCGCGCGAACTGCAGGTCCAGCGCGCCAATGCGGCGGATGCCTTCGATATAGACGGATGCGAACACTACCGGCCGCCCGAACGCCAGCCCGGCCAGAATCGCCAGCTTATGTGCGGTATCGACACCGTCCACATCGGTCGAGGGATCGGCCTCGGCATAGCCCAGCTTCTGCGCATCGGACAGGATTTCGGCAAAATCCCGCCCGGTCTCATGCATGACGGTCAGGATGTAGTTGCATGTGCCGTTCAGGATGCCGCCGATTTTCAGGATACGGTCCGCGGCCAGCCCTTCACGTACGGTCTTGATGGCGGGAATGCCACCGGCCACCGCCGCCTCGAACATAAGCGGCACGCCCGCGGCCTGCGCCGTGCAGGCCAGTTCGGCACCGTGGATGGCGATCAGCGCCTTGTTGGCGGTCACCACGGGGCGGCGGTTTTCCAGCGCACGGGTAACCGTCAGGCGCGCGGCACCTTCGGCCCCGCCAATCAGTTCGGCCACCACGTCAACATCGGGGTGGGTTGCCAGTTCCTCCGGCGTGTCACACCAGGCAATGCCGGACAGGTCAATGCCACGGTCACGCGTGCGGTTGCGCGCGCTTACGGCGGTCACGACCAGTTCGCGGCCCGCGCGGGCACGGATCAGGTCCGCGTTTTCGCGCAGCAGCTTTACAACGCCGGCACCAACCGTGCCCAGCCCCGCAATACCGATGCGCAGGGGCGGTTTGGGGGCGGGCTTGCAAGGGGAAGAAGTCATCTGTTTTCCGTCAACCGATAGGGCAGTCATGAATGGGCAGGCTGTTTGCCCGACAGTGGGGCCGCCTGCTGCGTGGTGGAGGTCGTGCCGCCATGTTCCGTCATGAAATGGCGGATCGAGCGGCAGGCCTGACGCAGGCGCTGGGTGTTTTCCACCAGCCCGATGCGCACGAAGCCCTCGCCATGTTCCCCGAAGCCAAGGCCGGGGGCCACCGCGACGCCTGCTTCCTTCAGCAGCAGCTTGGAAAAGCCCACGCTGCCCAGTTCGCGGAACCGCTGGGGAATCGGCGCCCATGCGAACATCGAGCCTTCGGGGGAGGGTACGTCCCATCCCGCCGCGTGCAGGCCCTGGATCAGCACGTCGCGGCGCTTGCGGTAGATATCGCGGATTTCGGCCACACAGTCCTGCGGTCCGCTGAGGGCCGCGACGGCGGCGACCTGAATGGGGGTGAACGCGCCATAGTCCAGATAGGACTTGATGCGCGTCAGCGCCGAGATCAGCTTGGGGTTGCCCGCGGCAAAGCCCATGCGCCAGCCCGCCATGGAATAGGTCTTGGACAGGGATGTGAATTCAACGGCGATGTCCTTCGCGCCCGGCACCTCAAGGATGGAGGGCGGAACATTGTCGCCAAAATAGATTTCAGCATACGCAAGGTCCGACAGGATCCAGATTTCGTGCTTGCGCGCAAACGCCACCAGCTTGCGGTAGAAATCAAGGTCCGCCAGATACGCGGTGGGATTTGACGGGAAATTGACGATTAGTGCCGTGGGTTTCGGCACGGAATGGCGTACCGCGCGGTCCAGTGCCTCCAGCATTTCATCGTCCGGTGTTGCGGGAATGGAGCGTACGGACGCACCCGCGATGATGAAGCCGAACTGATGAATGGGATAGGACGGGTTGGGCACCAGAATCGTGTCGCCCGGACTGGTGATGGCGGAGGCGAGGTTGGCCAGCCCTTCCTTGGACCCAAGTGTCGCGATCACTTCCGTCTCGGGGTCCAGCTTCACGTTGAAGCGGCGTTCGTAATAGCCCGCCAGCGCCCGGCGCAGGCCCGGGATGCCACGGCTGACGGAATAACGGTGCGCGCGCGGATCGGCTACCGTTTCCACCAGTTTCTGCACGATGTGGGGCGGGGTGGGGGTATCGGGATTGCCCATGCCCAGATCAATAATATCCTCCCCCCGCGCTCGGGCCTGGGCCTTGGCCTTGTTGACTTCAGCGAAGACATAGGGCGGCAGGCGGCGGATACGGTGGAATTCTTCGGTCATGGGACGCTCTGTTGCGGGCGCGCAGGGGCGCGCCAGGTTGGGAAAAAGGTAACATGGTTCCCCCTGTTACGGGGCCATGGGCGGCACTCTAGCGCACGATGGCAATTCTTGCACCATTGCCAAAGGCATGGGCGTGCACCGTAATGCGGTTGGCGGGGACGCCACGGGCCTGCAGCATGTTGCTCAGCGTGCGCGTGCGCAGCAGCGCGAGGTTGAGGGCGGCGGTCTGCCCTTCCGCCGTGGCGGTGGCGGCATTGCCGTAGCCGTTCACGATCACGAAGCTGTTCCCGCGTTCCCGGACGATCGTATTCACCACGTCTTCCTCGCCCTCCTCGATCTGGTCGGAACCGGGCAGGAAGTGGACCGGATCCCCGTCATCCGGTGTTGCCAGGTGATAGGCGGGCGCTTCCAGGCCATCGCGCGCGGCGTTGTCAGGAAGGGTGATCCCCCCGACCGAGGGAAGCCGGGGCGGTCCGTCCGCGATCTGCGGCAGGTTGGCGGGAATGGCTTCGGGGTGGTCGGACACCGTCTGCGTGACTTCGGGCATGACCAGTTGCCCGCTGCTGTCGCGCGTGGGTTCGGGCTGGCGGGCCATGCCCTGTTCGGATTTCGGCTGGCTGCCGCCTTTCGCATGCCCTGCCTGCGCGCCATCATCCGCCGCCGCGAGGGAGGCGGACTGCCCGCCGCCATTGCTGGCCGGATGCGTGGGGATGGGCGGGATGTCGGCAGCCGTGGGCATGGTGCCCATGATGGCGTCCTGTCGCTGGTTCAGTTCGCGCTGGGCCTCAAGGTCGGCGGTGATGTCCTCGCGCAGTTCGGGGGAGGGCAGTTCAGGCGTACCGGTCGGTCCCAGCCCGATCTTGGGATAGGGCAGGTGCGCGCCCGGCGGCGGGGGACGCTGCTGGCTGATCACGCCACCCTGATGGCTGTGGTACCAGTCGCTCAGGGAATCGACCGTGTCCTGGTGGTGCGCACAGCCGGCCATGCCAGCGGCCAGCAGCGCCAGCAGCGCGGCCCGTCCGGGGGCGACATATCTGGATGACGGAAAAAAAAATCTTCCGGGACTTGGCGATAGTGCCGGCTTTCCCAATCTTAGCTCCCATGGCCATTTGCGGCCTGCACACAACACGACCGGGGCAAACTAGCCTGCAATGCCGATCTTAGCGAGGGGGTACGCAATGCCGGTGCCAACCGCCCCATCCATCCCATTGTCAGGTCGGGACTTGGCACCGGGCGCAAGGCAGCGCAGGATAAGGACATGAATAGGCCAGTCCCGGAGAATAGGGAGAACCCGATGAACGGCATGCAGCCGAACCACCGCATCCGCATGGATGATGAAGATCCCAGGGATCCCGATATCCCCGAACCCCAGGGCCCGGAAACCGAGGAACCTGACCGGAACCGCACGCTGTCCTCCCCCATCGGGGAACTGGAAAGCCGCCTGTTTGACCAGCGCAAGGTGCTGGTGTTCGGTCCGATCAATGACAAGATTGCCCGCGATGTGACCGGCCGCCTGCTGGCGCTGGCTGGTGCGTCGGACAAGCCGATCGATGTGTACGTGAACTCCCCCGGTGGGCATGTGGAAAGTGGCGACACCATTCATGACATGATCCGCTTTGTCGATTCGGTGGCGCCGATCAACATGATCGGTACCGGCTGGGTCGCATCCGCCGGTGCGCTGATTTTCGCCGCGGGCAACAGGGAGCGGCGCTACTGCCTGCCCAATACCCGCTTTCTGCTGCACCAGCCCATGGGGGGCGTGCGCGGGCCCGCGACCGATATCGACATCGAGGCGCGTGAAATCATCAAGATGCGTGAGCGCCTGAACCGTCTGTTCGCGCGCGAAACCGGGCAGCCTTATGAAAAGGTGTGCAAGGACACGGACCGCAATTACTGGATGTCCGCGCAGGAAGCGATTGATTACGGGCTGGTAACGCGCGTGATCGACAAAATCTCTGACCTGCATTGATTTAAGGCAAGGCGGACCGCCTGACGGGTCCATAATGCTAACGGCGCGTTGTGCGGGGGATGTTTCGACATTCCCCGCAAATTTCAGATAACAGTTCTGCACTTGGTAACTGGTGTGATATGGACACCGGCAATCCGGGTGCCAGCTGTTGGGATGAATGCCACATCGGCCGGCGTATCCACGCGACACCGTTCCGAGCAGCGAGCCGACATGACGAAATCACTTTCCGACATCTACACCACACTGCCCGAAGCCCGTGACCCGGGGGCCGCGACCCCCGATGCCGTGGCAAAGGCCGATTTCAATGCCCGCCACTGGTCCAGCCCGGTGCCGGGGCCGCTTACGCCCGGGTCGGCGGAGCACAAGAAGGCCGTGGCGGACATGTTCCGCGACACCTTCAATCCCTACAAGCCCTCGGTCATTGAATGGCCCAAGTTGGACAAGGAAACGCTGGAACGCGTGACCTCGCTGCCCATCTGGGACATTGCCGTGCAGACTGAAGGCAAGGCCCGCCTGCGTATGGCGGCCTACGCCCGTCTGATTGACGATCCGGACATGAAGGATGCCCTGTCACGCAATGCGTGGGAGGAAAACCGGCATAAGGAAGTCCTGTCCAAGATGGTGGCGGCCTATGACATTCCGCTGGCGTCCGAACCGCCCTACATCGAACCGCGTGATGTGGAATGGGCCTATATGGTCACGGGCTTTTCCGAATGCGTGGACAGCTTCTTCGCGTTTGGCCTTTTTGCCATCGCGCAGAAATCCGCTTTCTTTCCCCCCGCGCTGATCGATACGTTCGAACCGGTGATGCAGGAAGAATGCCGCCATATCCTGCTGTTCGCCAACTGGTTGGCATGGCACCGCGCCACCATGCCGATGTGGAAGCGCCCGTGGTTCGAACTGCGCGTAATCGGGGTCTGGCTGTTCCTGCTGTATGAACGGCTGGGCATGGTCACGACATTCGATGCCGAAGGCAACAGGCACGAGCAGGACAACAACTTCACCGTGAATGGCACCAAGGACGTCGCCAATGTCGACGTGCCGCTGCGCGACATGATCGACATCTGCCTGATCGAGAACGAACGCCGTTTCTCGGGCTATGATCCGCGCCTGCTGCGGCCGAAGCTTGCGCCCAACCTTGCGCGTATCGTCCGTTTCTTCCTGCCGCGCACGCCCAATTCCGCCAGTCTGGAAAGCCAGCCCGGCGCGGCGTAAGCCCGGCGGTTGCCCCGGCTGCCCGTTAGTGGCAGCCGGGACTTTTTGTATCAGCCCAGCGTGGCGGTGACGGAACCCGCGCCAAAATCAAGCTGGCCCAGATAGGCCACGCGGGTGGCGGGTACGATATCGCCAATCCGTCCGCCCTCGATCCGGGCATAGGCATAGACCTTGCTTTCCTCCTCGTCGGAGGAGCCGATCGCAAGTCCCGCGAACTGCGTGCCGGCCTCATCCTTCAGCTGCCAGACATCGCCACGCACCACCGCATCGTATTTGTAGCGGAAGCCGGGAACGATCCTGGTCAGCAGCAGCGGCATGACTTCCGTGACATCCAGCGCCGTGCGCACGAAGGCGGTGCAGGCTTCGTCCGGCACGAAATAGCCCTTGGCGGCCGCTGTCATCATGATCAGGCCGGGCGTTGTCTTTCCGTTCGCGACAACGCGGCTGCGAATGACAATTTTCTGGTCATCGCGCGAGATTTCCGAGGCAAGCATCACGGTACCCACCGGCGTATCCAGCAGGTCGGGCACAACGGTCATCTGTGTCAGGGGAAGGGTGGCGAGCGTGGTCATTCTCATTCTCCAGCAGGCATGTGTCTGTGGCGCGACAGGTCGGACTGTGCGCCCTGTCACGTTTCATGACAACCATACGCTCCTTCATGTGTTTTAGGCTGCATGGCACACGCGCGTCATATGCGTGGCAGGAATACCCCACTGTTACCGTATGCGCGATACCATTGGCGCAGCGGGGCGCTGGCCCCATGTAACTGATGGACGCCATGCGCATCGCCGCGTGGTGCGTAACGGGAGGGAAGATCGGATGTCAGCTTATATCAGGAAGGGGCTAGCGGCCCTGACGGTCGGGATCATGGTGGCGGCAGGGCACGGTGGCGTAGCACATGCGCGCGGTCATTCGCAGGCGGCAGGTAGTGCGGCTGGCGGCTACACCCCCGGCGGGTCAGAAGCGGATGATGCATCCGCCGGCATAGCGGGGGACTACAGTTCGCCCGAAACCGGCATGGGTGGGGGCGTGCCGCAGTTCCATAATGATGGCGAGGAATCCGATCAGATGACCGGCACCATGATGATGCCCGGCACCGCGTCAGGCAGCGGCGCCCCCGGTATGAGCGATGGCGGCTATACCAATATGCATATCGGCGGGGAGGACAGTTCGATTCTTCCCGGTGTTGACTGACGGGCGCAGCGGCGGCAGCGTGCCCATCCCTTATGTAGCGATCAGGACCATAGGTGGGCGCGATGGCAGCCTATTCATCCATTCCGTCATCCCGGCCCACGCGGTATAGCTGGGAAACCCGCTGGCTGCACTGGGTCACTGCCGTACTGGTGGTGGAACAGTTCGCGGTGGGGCAGCTGGCGTGGCACCTGATGGACCGTGCAGCGCCGCTGCGCGCGTTTCTGGTCGTGACGCATACGTCGCTGGGCGTGCTGCTGGCGGCGGTGTTCGTGACCCGCATGACATGGGCGATGACGGGGGGGCGGGCCATCCGTTTTCCGGTCGTGACCTTTCAGGACCGGGTGGCGCGCAGCGTCCACCGCCTGCTTTATCTGCTGCTGGGTGGTGAGATCGTGTTCGGTTACATGGCGCGATGGAGTACGGGGCGGCCTGTCATTGCGTTCGGGGTGCCCATCAACTCCCCTTTTCCGGAACTTCTGGGCGGAACACATTCCTTTTTTTCGTCATTACATCACTGGAATGCGTGGTTACTGTTCGGACTCGCGTGTTTCCATGCCGGTACCGGGTTTCATCACCTGCTGGTCAGGCGGGACCGGGTTTTCCAGCGCATGCTGCCATAAGGGCGGCATGTGACCGCCGCATGGTGTTGTTTCCCGGAATGTGCGCAGTAACAAACGGAAATATAGTAGCGGATAGGTATAATTTAGGAATATAAGCCTATTATTGGCTTTTTATAATGGTATTCGATCAAAAAAATCAGGTAGTGCTGACTGTCTTCGGCATTGGGACTGTGATCGGCAGCCATGCAATTTTCCATGGGATATTTTTTGTTGCATATCCTGTGGAGGTTTACTAATATCCAGTTAATCTCAGCAAATATAAACATAAATAGATGATAGCCTGTTTAAATGCCCCTATCGTAGGCGGTTGATGCAAGCTGGTTCCCCGTATTTTCCATGCGGTGGCAGGTTTTACCCGAAATCTGCCAGTAGCCAGAATTGTATTGCTGTCGAAAAATGGAACCAATGAGCAATCATATCTATGAACTGAGGGTCTATAATCCCTTTCTGCTTTCTGGCGCGTTGATTGTTTGTGTATTGGGCGCATGGATTACCATGCGACTGGTCGCCCGCGTGTCGGAAACCCGTGGCAGGCAGCGTCTTGGCTGGTATTTTCTGGCCGCCATGGCGGGTGCCAGCTTTGTCTGGTGCACGCATTTCGCTGCCATGCTGGCCTATCATGCCGGTGCCGACGTGCATCTTGACCCGCTGCGGACCGCGCTTTCGCTGCTGGCCATGTTCGTGGCCGTGCCGTTCGCGATCATGGCGGCGGTCAGGCTGCATGGGCATGGCGGCTGTGTGGTGGGGGGGATCATCCTCGGCCTTGGTATCGCCAGCATGCATTACATCGGCATGGCGGCGTACCACATTGATGCGCCGGTGACATGGAACATGCCGCTGGTGATCGTGTCGGTCCTGATTGGTATTGTCCTGTCTGCCGTGGCGCTCCGGCTGGCGTTGCGCCCGGTCAGCCTGCGGCGCGAGGTCGAAATGACGCTGGCCATGGTCGGCGCGGTCGCCGGGCTGCATTTTACCGGTATGGCCGCCATGCATATCGCCATGCCGTCGCATATGCAGATGCCGCATGACAGCGGACAGTTCCAGGCCATTGGTTTCGCCGTCATCGGCGGGTCCATGCTGACGATCATCGCGGGCATCGCCTGCTTTGTCATTGACGGCAGTGTGCGGCAGGAATCGTATGATGAACTGCATCGCATGGCCATGTCCGACGCGTTGACCGGGCTGCCCAACCGCATAAGCTTCAATGAACGTCTGGATCAGGAAGTCGCAACGGCGGACCAGACGGGCGAGCAGTTTGCCGTTATTGGCATTGATCTGAACAAATTCAAGGAAATCAACGATACGCGCGGTCATGCCGCAGGCGATATCGTGCTGACCACGCTGGCCGAACGTTTCAGCGCCCTTCTGGGGGAGGGTGAGTTCGTGGCCCGTCTGGGTGGGGATGAATTCATCGCCATTCACCGTACGTCGGACAGGGAGGAACTGCAGGGTTTCGTCAAACGTATCCAGCAGGCGCTGAACCAGCCCATTCCCATTGACGATTACATGGTCACCAGTGGCGGCAGCATTGGCGTCGCGGTCTATCCGATTGACGCGACGGACAGCGAAACCCTGATTTCGCGCGCCGATCTGGCCATGTATCGCGCCAAGACCGACCTGCACCATACGATCTGGTATTATGAAAGTTCGCTGGACCAGAACGTGCGCGAACGCCGTGAGCTGGGTGATGACCTGCGCAACGCCATGGAGAACGGGCAGCTTTCGCTGTTCTATCAGGTGCAGACGGTGGTCGCGACGGGTGAAGTGTCCGGGTATGAGGCCCTGCTGCGGTGGGAGCATCCGGTGCGTGGCAACATATCGCCTACGGAAATCCTGGATCTTGCGTATGAAAACGGTCTGATCATCGAACTGGGTGAATGGGTCCTGGATCAGGCATGCAAGGCTGCGGCCGATTGGGACGAGGGCATCCGGGTCGCGGTCAACATGTCGGCCTCCCAGTTCCTGCTGCCGCGCTTTGCCGATACGGTCAGTGCCGCGCTGGAGCGCAGTGGCCTGCCCGCCAGCCGTCTGGTGATTGAAGTGACCGAGGCCACGATCCAGCGTGACCGCCCGCGCGCACTGGCCATGGCCCGCAAGGTGCATGCGCTGGGGGTACGGCTTGCGCTTGACGAGTTCGGGGGACAGAAATCGGTGCTGTCGATGCTGCGCGAATTCCCCTTCGACAAGATCAAGATCGACCGGACCCTGATGCAGCAGGTGGGCACGGATCCGGCCACGGCCGAACTGGTGCGCTCCGTCATGCTGGTGGGACACGCGCTGCGCGTCTCGGTTCTGGCGCAGGGTATCGAAACGCCGGCACAGCTTGCGCTGCTCTCATCCGAAGGCTGCGACGAAGGCCAGGGCTATCTGATCGGCCGTCCCGCGCAGACACCGGGGGCCGCGACCGCGCCTGCGGCCGCTGTCCGGGCCATGCCATCGACCTTTGCCGCGACACCCATCCGGGCCGCCTGCGCCCCCGTATTCTATCCCGCAGCCTGATGCCTGCGGGACCCGTCCCATGAAACAGTGCGAGAAAGTAATGAACCCCCACGCAGCCCCTCCCGTGACAGATGATATAAAACCAACCACCAAGCTGGACATGACAGCCGATGTCAGTCTCCAGCTTCTGGAACAGGCCACCGATGGTGTGGTGATCATCAACGAGCGTAACGAGGTTGTGTTCTTCAACCCGGCGGCGGAGAAGCTGTGGGGCTTTACCGAGGACGAGGTGATTGGCCGCAACGTCAGCTGTCTTGTGCCGTCGGTCTATCGCGCCGACCATGACAGCTACATCTACAAGAACCGCAAGACCGGCGTGAACCGCATTGTCGGCACCTCGCGCGAGGTCACGTTCGAAAATAAGGCGGGTGACTACATTTCCGGTGAGATGTCGATTTCGACCGCGCTGCTGGGGCCGGAAAAGAAGCGCTATTACATGGCCTTCATGAAGGGCGTGACCGAGGAAAGCCACCGCCGCAAGCTGCTGGACCTGCAGAATACGGTGTTCCAGGCCATTTCCAATGACATGCAGGTGGAGGACGTGGCCGACCTCGTCTGCCGTGAAGTGGAAAGCTTTGTCCCCAACACGGTGTCCGCCATCATCCTGCTGGATGAAAACAACCGCCTGAGCATCCTGTCCGGTCCCGGCCTGCCGCGCCGTTATGCCGCGGCCCTTGAAAACATGGTGCTGACCGAGGGCGACCTTGCGGCGCTGGGCAATGACCTGTCCGAAGCCAACAGCATCGTGTGGGACAGCTACCGCTCGCTCGGGATCTCGCTGGGGCTGCATAACTGCTGGGCTTCGGCGATCAAGTCGCGCAACGGGCGGATCTCGGGCATTTTCGCCCTGTATTCGCGCAACCAGTACAAGCTGAGCGACTGGCCCCAGAAGATCGTGACCGGCTGTGTGCCGTTCTGCAGCGTGGTGATCGAGAATTACGAGGCCCAGCAGCACATCTCGCAGCTGGCCAACCATGATTCCCTGACCGGCTTCCTGAACCGGACCGCCATCCACACGGTCATCAAGTCGATGATCGACCGGCCGGGTGACAACGAATTCGCGGTCTTCATGATCGACGTGGACCGTTTCCGCGACATCAATGACACCCTTGGCCATCAGAATGGCGATGCCTTCCTCAAGGCGATTGCCGAACGGCTGAAGGGCATGTCGCGCAGCAATTATATCCTCAGCCGTTCGGGGGGCGATGAATTCGTCATCGTCATGCCGGACAGTGACGAGGAAAAGGCCGTGGCCTTCGCCGAAAGCCTGATCAAGGCGATGCAGGAACCCATCGAGATCGCGGGCAATCTGCTTGTCGTCTCACTGGGCATCGGCATCAGCATCTTCCCTGAAAACGGGCCGGATGGCGAATCCCTGCTTGGTCATGCCGAAATCGCCATGCGCCGGTGCAAGAAGGAAGCGCGGGGCGGCTACTGCGTATCCAGCACGGCCGACAACCGCGCAGCCCAGGACCGGCTGCTGCTGGGCTCGGCGCTGCGTGAATCGCTGGCCAAGGGCATGCTCAACCTGCATTACCAGCCGCAGATCGATATCATGGAGGGCAAGCTGTATGGCGTGGAGGCGCTGTCGCGGTGGAAGCACCCCACACTGGGCAACATCTACCCCTCACGCTTCATCGCGGTAGCGGAGGACACCGGGCAGATCGAGACGATCGGCACCTGGTCGCTGGAGGAAGCGACGCGCCAGATCATCGAGTGGGAACGCAAGGGCCTGTATGTCCCTACCGTTTCGGTCAACCTGTCGGCTGCGCATTTCCGTAACCGTGGCCTGCCCGCGCTGATCGAACGGATCCTGAAAGAACGCGCCCTGTCGCCCGAACGCCTGACCGTTGAAATTACGGAAAGTGTGATGATGGACGAGAACGAGGATACGATGGCGGGACTGGCTGCCATCCGGAATCTGGGTGTGGGGCTGTCGATGGATGATTTTGGCACGGGGTATTCGTCGCTGTCGCGGCTGACGCGCCTGCCGCTGACGGAAATCAAGATTGACCGCAGCTTCATCATGAACCTTGAACACGACCCAAATGCGCAGGCCGTAACCACGGCGGTGATCGGGATTGGCAACCGCCTGAACATGACCGTGGTGACCGAAGGGGTCGAGACGGAGGCGCAGCTCAAGCTGCTCAAGGGGCTGAACTGTGACGTGGTGCAGGGCTACCTGTTTGCCCGTCCCATGGCGCCCGAAGACCTGCTGCAGTGGTCGGAAGGCCCGGCCATGTCGCTTGTCTCCGATATGGCGAGGCATGTCCTTGTCGAAGGTGAGCCCACGAAATAGTTCCCCGGGCAGCCCGTGGGCTGCCCGTCCGTCCCGGTGCGCCTGCCTGGAAACAGGCATGTATAATTTTGGATTACCATGAAAACCGAGAACTCCAAGCCGCTACCAACTGTCGCGACGATTCCCGATATCAGCTTTGAACTGCTGAATCAGGCAAAGGATGGGATGGTCATCATCGATGACCACAACACGATCCTGTACGCCAATCCTGCAGCCGAGGCATTGTGGGGTTATGACCCCGGCATGCTGGCGGGCAGACCGGTGTCTGAACTGCTGGCCTCGTCAGTCGGTAATGGCAGGCTGCCGTTCGATGTGACGGCGCCTGCGCTGGAGCCGGTCGCGGGTGAAGTCACGTTTGAAAACCGTGACGGGGACTATATCTCCGCCGAGGTCAGCCTGACGACGGCGCGGATCGGGACCGACGGGCGCACCTATCGCCTGATGATGGTGCGCGGCATTACCGGTGCGGGCCATCGCAGCCGGGTGATGGAACTGCAGAATACGGTTTTCCGTTCCCTGTCCAGCGACATCCAGATCCAGGACGTGGCCGACATGGTCTGCCGCGAGGTGGAGGTGCTGGTCCCCAACTCCGTCGCCGTGCTGGTCCTGCTGGATGAGCAGAACCGCCTGCGCATCCTGTCCGGTCCCGGCATGCCGCGCCGTTTTGCCGCGGCGCTGGAGGAAATGCGGCTGACGGAAGCGGATATAGCGGCCCTTGCCAATGACCTTGGCGAAGCCACCACCATCGTGTGGGACAGCTACCGTTCCGTGGGCATTTCGCTGGGGCTGCATCACTGCTGGGCGTCGGCCATCAGCACCCGCAACGGGCGCATCACGGGTATTTTCGCGCTATATTCGCGCTCCGAACGCAACCGGGGCGAATGGCCAGCCCAGATCGTCAGCAGCTGCGTGCCGTTCTGTGGCGTACTGATCGAACAGCACGAGGCGCGGCAGCATATCTCGCAGCTGTCGAATTATGACCCGCTGACCGGTTTCCTGAACCGTACGGCGGTGCATAAGGTGATCCGGTCCCTGATCGGTCAGCCGGGCGACAATCATTTCGCCCTGTACATGATCGACATCGACCGCTTCCGCGATATCAATGACGCGCTGGGTCATATCAACGGTGACGGGTTCCTGAAATCCGTTTCCGAACGGCTGAAGGGCATTTCGCGCAGCAATTATATCCTCAGCCGGTCCGGATCGAACGAATTCCTGATCATCGTTCCGAATACGCGCAAGGAAGATGCGCTGAAATTTGCTGACCGGCTGCATGAATGCGTAAAGCAGCCGATCGAGATCGGCGGCAACATGATCGTGCCGACCCTGGGGATTGGCATAAGCCTGTTCCCCGAAAACGGGCCGGATGGCGAATCCCTGCTCAGCTATGCCGAACAGGCGATGCGTCAGGCCAAGCGTTCGGGCCTGGGCATGACGCACCTTGCGCGTTCGGAAGATAACAAGGCGGCGCAGGACCGGCTGCTGCTGGGTTCCGCGCTGCGTGAATCGCTGGCGCAGGGGCTGCTCAACCTGCATTACCAGCCGCAGATCGATGTCCGCAACAATACGCTGTATGGCGTGGAGGCGCTGTCGCGATGGAACCATCCGACACTGGGCAACATCTATCCCTCGCGTTTCATTGCCGTGGCCGAGGAAACCGGACAGATCGAGGCCATTGGCACATGGTCGCTGGAACGCGCGGTGCAGCAGATCCTGGAATGGGATGCCCATGGCATTTACGTGCCGACGGTTGCGGTCAACCTGTCGGCGGGGCATTTCCGTAATCGCAACCTGCCCGGTTTCATTGCCCGCCTGCTTAGTGACAGCAAGCTGGAGCCGCATCGTCTGACGGTTGAAATTACCGAAAGCGTCATGATGACGGAAAACGAGGATACGAACATGGTCCTGCAGGCCATCCGTAACCTTGGCGTGGCATTGTCGATGGATGATTTCGGCACGGGGTATTCGTCACTGTCGCGGCTGACGCGCCTGCCGCTGACGGAAATCAAGATCGACCGCAGCTTCATCATGAACCTCGAACACGACGCCAATGCGCAGGCCGTGACCACGGCGGTAATCGGGATTGGCGGCCGGCTGGGCATGACGGTCGTGACCGAAGGTGTTGAAACCGTGCGGCAGCTTGACCTTCTGTGCCAGCTTGGCTGTGACGTGGTGCAGGGATACCTGTTCGCCCGCCCCATGACGCCACAGAAGCTGGAGGAATGGATCAGGGAAGACCGCCTGCAGGCCGTGCTGCAGAAGGCGCTGGAAGAACGCACCGCCATCGGTGCATAACCCGCCCCCATATGGACCGACACCCGACACCCCGACCCGCAAGGGCCGGGGTGTTTCATTATGGGGGCCATCCGGGGTGGTTTGCATGCCACCGGACGCGTGTCATACATCGGACCAGGACGTGATGGGCACAGGCATGGCCCGGCACGGTTTTCTTCGCCCGCGCTGCCGGTTTGCGGGCAATGGCCACAGGATAGTTCCATGACCTTACCCGTTTTTGATCTTTGTCTGAAAAATGGCAGCGTTGTCCTGCCTGATGCAACCGTCGTGACTGATGTATATGTGCGCGAGGGGCGTATCGCCCGGATTGGCGGGACAGGGGATGCCGGTCGCGTCATTGACTGTACCGGTCTGACCATCCTGCCCGGGGTGATCGATACGCAGGTCCATTTCCGTGAACCCGGCCTGACCGGGGCGGAGGATCTGGCAACCGGCAGCATGGCCGCCGTGATGGGTGGCGTGACCGCCGTATTCGAAATGCCCAATACCAGGCCCGCCACCGACAGACCCGAGGCCGTGCTGGACAAACTGGAACGCGCGCGTGGCCGCATGTGGTGCGACCATGCGTTTTATGTCGGCGCCACCACGGAAAATGCGGATCGGTGCGGTGAACTGGAAATGCTGCCCGGCACGGCGGGTATCAAGATTTTCATGGGATCGTCCACCGGCAGCCTGCTGGTATCCGATGATGCGGTGCTGGAGCGTGTGCTGCGTTCAGGCCGCCGGCGTGTCGCCATCCATGCCGAAGATGAGGCCCGCCTGCATGAACGCCTGTCCGAACGCAGGGCGGGTGACCCATCCAGCCACCCTGTCTGGCGTGATGAGGAAACGGCCCTGCGCGCCACGCAGCGCATCGTGCGGCTGGCCCGGCGTACGGGGCGGCGCATCCATGTGCTGCATGTCACCACGCCTGCGGAACTGGAATTCCTGTCCGCGCACAAGGATATCGCCAGTTGTGAAGTCACGCCCCAGCACCTGACACTGGCGGGTGAGGAAGCCTATGCCGAACTGGGCACGCTGGCGCAGATGAATCCGCCTATCCGTGGTCGGAAATGGCGCGATGGCCTGTGGTACTGGATGGGGCAGGGGGTGCCCGACATTATCGGTTCCGACCACGCGCCCCATCCGCTGGAAGCCAAGCAGCGCAGCTATCCCGAAACACCTTCGGGCATGCCTGGCGTGCAGACGCTGCTGCCGCTTATGCTGGACCATGTGGCGCATGGTCGCCTGTCGCTGCGTAGGGTGGTGGACATGACGTCCGCCGGTCCGCAGCGTCTGTTCGGGTTGGTACGCAAGGGGCGGATCGCGGTGGGGTACGATGCTGATTTCTCGGTGGTGGACCTTGCCGCGCGCTGGAGGGTGCAGCAGGAATGGCTGGCTTCCAAATGTGGGTGGTCGCCGTTTGTGGGCCGTGAACTGATCGGTCGCCCCATGGGCACGATCATTCGTGGCAATGTGGTCATGTGGGAAAACCAGCTTGCCCCCAGCGCACAGGGCGAACCCCTGCTGTTTGACGCGACCGACCGTCCGCAATCCGCTGGTACAAGGGCATAACAGTCTTTGGGCGCCGTCTTTTTTGAAAAAAAGCGGCGTTTCCTGAAACGTTCCGAAAAAGCGTCACCAAAAGCTTTTCGATGTTCTGCAGTGTGTGTCCATGGAACAGACGCGACAGATGCCATATCAATCAGATTGATCTGGTCACATAATCCATTTTATTTTCAGGAAATAAAATGGTGCCCAAGGGCGGGATCGAACCACCGACACTGCGATTTTCAGTCGCATGCTCTACCAACTGAGCTACTTGGGCACCGGGCCGTCTGTCCGGCTGGGTCAGGGCAGTCGGGACCGCCGTGACGTTGGACAAGCGTTTAACCTACCTCATCATCGGGATCAACCCGTCTTGTGTATTTTTCATCCTCTTCAGAAGGAATCTCTGTCGAGGGCACGCGGTACTGCCCCGAAAACCAGCGGCTCAGGTCCACATCCGCGCAACGGCGCGAACAGAAGGGGCGGTACTGCTCCCGTGCGGGCTGCCCGCATATGGGGCAGGGGGGAAGGGCGGGCTGTTTAGCCATGATCGAATCTCCAGCCATTGGCGGGCAGGTCCTGATCCATGACTGGCTGGAGCGCGCGGCCCGTCAGGCGCACGAAATCCTCCATCCAGTCCGGATGGTCCTGCAGCAGCGTCATGATACCATGGCCACACCCCATCGTGACGGGACGACCATCTGGCGGCATGCCCCGATGCGCCTGCATCTGTCCGCGCAGCGCCCGTAATAGTCGTCCTTCGGTGGACTGGAACAGTTCATGCAGCGGGGGATGCACGCGCGGGCGGACGATTTCCGCCAGCCCGAGCGCCGTAAAGCCCAGGAAGCGCGGACGCAGCGGATCGTTCTTCAGCAGCGCCTCGACCGTTTCCGACAGCGCCCGGCGTTTGCGTATGGCAAGTCCCGCGACATCGACAATGATCGCGCCAGACAGGTTGCGCAGCCTCAACTGGTGCAGCAGCTCCGGCAGCGCGTCGCGATTGGAGGCGAACTGGGCGGTCTGTTTGGGACGACGGTCCATGCTGGTCGCCCCGCCATCCATGTCGATCGCCACCAGCGCGGGGGTGGGGGTGATGCTGGCCGACATGCCACCGGGCAGGGACACGACGGGATCTTCCAGCGCATCGGCCTGCGCACGCAGGTCACTATCGAATGCGGAACTGACACGTGCCAGTCGTGGGTGAAACACTGCGGGCAACCGTGCCGCGATCGCGGCATCATCAATAATGATCGGGGCATGCGGATAATACCGGGCCAGCCGTTCCAGCGGCGAAGGGCCGCGCCGCAGCAGCTGCGGTTCCGCCCCGCCGGGCAGATCGGGCGGCAGGTTGCGTGCGCCCAGCCTGACCCCCTTGCCCCCCTGCGCACTGCGCGTAATGGTGACAAGGACGGTCTGTCCCTGCGTCAGGGGGCCCAGCCCTTCCGAATCAGGCAGGAAGCCTGCCTGCTCCAGTCCCGGCAGGGTGACGAACGTACCACCCAGCGCGGGGACATGGGCGCTGACCCGGGCGCGATAGATATCGCCCACCCCGTCAGCAATGTCAGGCCGCCACAGGGCAAAATCCTGCATGATGCCATCCGTCGTGACAGCAATGCGGACTTCCCCGGGACTGCTGCTGGCGCAGATGCGCATGCTCACCGGAGCCAGCACCCCTTCTGCCCACGCAGCATCTGCGCGGTTTCGAACAGGGGCAGGCCGACAATGCCGGTGTAACTGCCGGACATGAACCGGACAAACGCCGCCGCATGGCCCTGTATGGCGTAGCCTCCGGCCTTGCCGTTCCAGTCGCCTGCCTCGATCAGCGCATCAATCTGCAACGGGGTCAGGCGGGAGAATGTCACCGTGCTGGCGACCAGCCGGTTCCCCGCGCGACCATCTGGCCACGCGGCGGTGGGACGGATGGCGACGGCGGTAAAGACGGTATGACGCCGTCCTGACAGCAGGGTCAGGCACCGGCGCGCCGTGTCAGCGTCCTCTGCCTTGGGCAGGATGCGCCGGCCAAGGGCGACAACCGTATCGGCGGCAATGACCAGTGCCGGACAATCCAGCCCACCAGCCACGTGTTCGGCCTTTTCCGTTGCCAGACGCTGGGCATACGGGCGAGGCAGTTCATCGCGCCGGGGCGTTTCATCGATATTGGCTGGATGCACCTGATCGGGAACCAGCCCGATCTGGCGCAGGAGCGCAAGCCTGCGGGGGGAAGCCGAGGCAAGAACAAGCTGCGCGCCCATATCCGCCCCCGTGGAGACGGCTTCTGCGGTGGTAACCGACAAGGGCGGCTTACTTGAAGCGGAAGGTGATGCGACCCTTTGTCAGGTCATAGGGCGTCATTTCCACATTCACGCGGTCACCTGCCAGCACGCGGATACGGTTCTTGCGCATCTTGCCGCTGGTATGCGCAAGGATGGTATGCTCATTATCCAGTGTCACGCGGAACATGGCATTGGGCAGCAGTTCGGTTACTGTGCCACTGAATTCGATCATGTCTTCTTTAGACATCGTGTCCTTCAATCATCAAGGTTGCCGTCCTGCTGCGGGCCCGCAGCGCAGTACGGTTGGTTTATGTGGGGATACTCACCGCCCGGGTCAAGTTTCCTTATGCGCACGATCAAGGTCGGCCAGCCGGACGGACACGCTCAATGCATGTGCGTCAAGCCCTTCGGCTTCCGCCAGGCTGACGGCAGCGGGGCCGATCTTCCGCAGCGACTCGGGCTGTGCCTCAATGAACGTGGTGCGCTTGATAAAGTCGAACACCGACAGCCCGGAGGAGAAACGCGCCGTGCGGCTGGTTGGCAGCACATGGTTCGGGCCGCCCACGTAATCGCCAATGGCCTCGGGGCAGTACCGACCGACAAAAATGGCACCTGCATGCCGTACGCGGCGGAAGACCGGGGCCGGATCGTCGATCATGAGTTCCAGATGTTCAGGCGCGATGGTGTTGACAAGGTCTGCGGCCTCATTCAGGTCACGCACCGTGATGATCGCGCCATGCGCGTCCCAGCTGGTGCGGGCGATTTCGGCGCGCGGCAGGGTTTCCAGTTCGGTTGCGACCGCCTGTTCCACCTTCGCCGCCATACGCGCGTCGGGCGTGATCAGGATGGACTGGGCCATGGGGTCATGTTCCGCCTGCGCCAGCAGGTCGAGTGCGATGGCACGGGGATCGTTGTTGCCATCCGCCACCACGACCACTTCGGACGGACCAGCAATGCTGTCGATTCCCACCGTGCCGAAGACCTGCCGCTTCGCTTCGGCCACATAGGCGTTGCCCGGTCCCACTACACGGTCCACCGGTGCAATGGTAGCCGTGCCATAGGCCATGGCGCCCACGGCCTGCGCCCCGCCCACGCGATAGATTTCGGTTACGCCCGCGCGCCGCGCCGCTGTCAGCACCAGCGGATTGAGCGTGCCATCGGGCGTGGGCACGCACATCGCGATCCGCCCCACGCCCGCCACATGGGCGGGAATGGCGTTCATCAGCACCGATGACGGATAGGCCGCCTTGCCACCCGGCACATACAGCCCCACCGAGTCCAGCGCCGTCCAGCGCATGCCCAACGTCACTCCGGCATCATCGACATACCGCATGTCGGTGGGCATCTGCGCCCGATGGAACGACTCGATCCGGGTTGCCGCGGTTTCCAGCGCGTCCAGCAGTTCGGCAGAGACCTGACGGCAGGCGGCCTCGACCTCCTCTGGCGTGATCTTCAGGGTGGCAGGGGTTACGTCGGCCCGGTCGAAGCGGTTGGTGAATTCACATAGCGCGTCATCACCACGCGTCCGAACGGCGGCCAGGATTTCGGTTACGGGGCCGTCCACGCGGGCGGTGTCGCTGTCGCGGTCGGCCAGCAGCGCGGAAAATTCAGACCTGAAATCGGGCTGGGTGGTATCAAGGCGCTTCATGCCTGCGAATCCTTGGCTTGTGCGGAATTGGACGCCAGCGCCGCGCGGAAACGGTTGATGACCGCCGTGATGCGTTCAGGCTGGGTTTTCAGCGCCGTGCGGTTCACGATCAGGCGGCTGGTGATGTGGGCGATGGTGTGGGTTTCCTCCAGCCCGTTGGCGCGCAGCGTTGACCCGGTATCAACCAGGTCCACGATCAGGTGCGACAGGTCCAGGACCGGGGCCAGCTCCATTGCGCCATGCAGGTGGACGATGCTGGCGTTTATGCCGCGCGCGGCAAAGTGGCGGCGCGTCAGCGAGGGATACTTGGTCGCCACCCGCACCTGTGACAGGCGGTTGGGATTGTCTTCTAGTCCGCTGCGGTCCTTGGGCTGGGCAATGGAAATGCGGCATCCCCCGATCCCCAGGTCAAGCGGGGCATAGATTTCGGGGTAGTCGAATTCCATCAGCACATCCGCACCGCAGATGCCGATCTGCGCGCCGCCAAAGGCGACGAAGGTCGCGACGTCGAACGAACGCACGCGCACCACGTCAATGCCGGGGTCATTGGTTTCAAAGCGCAGCAGGCGGCTTTTCTCGTCATTGAAATCCGGTCCGGGCACAATGCCCGCCCTATGCAGAAGCGGCGCCGCGGCCTTGAGGATACGGCCCTTGGGCAGGGCGAGTATCAGCGGGCTATCCGTTTCCGGAACGGCGGTCTGGGCCGGTGACAGGACGGTCAATGCATTCTCCGACATGAAGGCAGGCACCCCCATGATACAGGGCACGCCTTTGGTGACATGCGCGCATACCACATTCAGCCATCATGCAGGAAGGGCAGTTTTCTTTGCTCAGATATCTAAGGTACCTGTGTGAGTGGCGAGAACATGGCGGCATCGTGCTCGGCACGGCATGCGGCAGGGTCCGGCGCGGCTGGTGCTTTTTGCAGTGCGGTTATATCCGCCTGTGCGGCCCCGAATAGCGGGGTCACGTCCGGTGCCGTGGCGAAGAGGCTGAACAGCGTGGCCCCGTTCATGTAACCTGCCCATACGTCAGTCGCCCAGTGTACGCCGCACACGACACGGCTTTCACCAAAAATGCGCCCCCGTTCCATGATGCTGGCCGCACGATCCGGCAACAACCGTGCAAGCAGCAGGGCTGTCGCCCATCCATCGGTCGTATGTCCCGATGGATAGGCAAAACTGGGTTTTTCACCCGGCGGGCGGGCAAGGCAGAGTGGTGCGTCTGGCATTTGCACAAAAGGCCGGCTCCGGTGCCAGTATTTCTTCTCAGCCGAGACAGTGGGCTTGATGAAGTCCTTCATCCGCTCCAGCAGGGCTGCCAGATGCGGTGCGCGCTCCGCATCAAGCCGGAACCCGGCAGCGCAAGAAAAGTCTTCCAGCAATACTGGTACCGTAAGAGCCTGATCCGAAAGTTTTTGAACAATACCAGCCTGTTGTGATTCATCCGTCTTTACGAAGAGATGGAGTGAATGGTGACATGGACTGGTATTGCCCGACGTGAACATAGCCGGGAAGGACTGCGATATCCATCGGATATGATGGACGGGGAATGGGCTTTGATCGTGCCATTTGTGCCCCCTGCGAAACGGGGCGGTCGCCCTCGCACGACGGATATGCGCGAGGTGGTCA